>NZ_JAKFWS010000133.1 GCF_021731785.1 Methylocystis sp. | reverse complement strand
AGAGCTGGCCGTTGCGGCCGATCATGACGCCGGGCGCGGCCGAGCCGCCGAAAAGCGAAAAGACGAGCTGATTTTTCGCGCGCACGGAAATCGGAAAAACCGGCGACATTCGGCCGAGATTTGTCGACACCGCCTTTTGCGTCTCGCCGGAAAGAAAAGCGTCGAGCGTCCAGGGCGCGGGCTTTGGCTTTGCGACGCCAGCGAGCGGCCAGGCGCTGCGGATGCGCAGCTTTGGCCAATCGCGTTCAACGGCGAAATTCCATAAATTGGCTAGGAAAAGAAAGGCGATGAAGCCCGCACAGCCAAAGATCGGCAAGCGCGCGAAGGTGAGCGACTTTAGAAAGGCGCGCGCGAAAGAGGCAGGCGCCGGCGCCGCCGCTCCCAGTTCCGCTTGATCTTTCTCGACGCGTCTATCCATTTCGGCTCGATCGCCCGTCCGCTTCAAAAGCGAAAGTAGATGAACGGCTTGAAGGGATCGGCCAGTCCCTTCGCCAGCGCTGCAAGAAAGAGCAGCGATAGCGCGCTGTTCGACGCCATCGCGTAACGCTGCGCCGCGCTTCCCCAATCGAAATCCTTGACATAAAGCGAGAGCCGCTGCGCGACGCAAATCGCCGCGGCGATCAGCGCCACCACGACATATTCTTCCGGAATGGCGATCTCAACGCTCGCTTGCGCTGTAGGATTCGCCATCAACGCCAGCAGCGCGCCCGCTTGAGACAGGGAGGTCGCGCGAAAGAACGTCCAGCCGACGATCACGACGATCATCGTGACGATATTGGCGCACCAATCCGGCAATCGCTGCAGGCGCTTTACCAGAAACAGCCGGTCGAGAACGAGAAACACGCCGTTATAGGCGCCCCAGGCGATATAGGTCCAAGCGGCGCCGTGCCAAACGCCTGAGGCGAAGAAGCAGATCCACAGATTGAGATAGGTGCGCGCTTCGCCGCGCCGATTGCCGCCGAGCGGAAAATACAAATATTCGCGAATCCAGCTGGTAAGAGAAATGTGCCAGCGCCGCCAGAAATCGGTGATGCTCGTCGCCACATAGGGCATGTTGAAATTTTCTAAGAGCCGGAAGCCGAACATGCGCGCAAGACCGATTGCCATGTCGGAATAGCCCGAGAAATCGAAATAGATTTGGAAGGTGAAGAACAGCACGCCCGCCCAGGCTTGCGTGAAGCCGAGAGAACCGACGTCGCGCGAAAAGATCAGGTCCGCGCCGCTCGCCAGCGTATCGGCGAAGAGCAGCTTCTTCACGACGCCGAGCATAAAGCGCGAAAAGCCGATGACGAAATCATCGACGTCGGCATGCGGCATCTCGTCGAACTGGCGCGCGATATCGTGATATTTGATGATCGGTCCGGCGAGGAGCTTGGGAAAGAAGAAGACGTAGAGCCCATAGAGCAGCGGCCCGCGCGCCGGCGCGGTGACGCCGCGATAGACGTCGACGAGATAGGTGATCTTTTCGAACACGATGAAGCTGACGCCGATCGGCAGAGCGATCTGGGGAATATTGATCCCGGGCAGCGTCAGCGCCTTCAAAATCGCATCGAGATTGAGCGCGAGAAAGCCCGTGTATTTGTAATAGACGAGGATCGCGAGATTGGCGACGACGCCAAGCGCGAGCCAGAGCTTGCGAGGTTTTTGTTCTGGCAAGGCGGCGATCTTTTGCGCCACATAAAGATCGAGCGCGACCGACGCGAAGACGAGGAAAATGAAGACCGGCTCGCTCCAGGCGTAAAAAATGACGCTCGCCGCAAACAGGATGATCGCCCGCCGTATGCGGACTTCGCCGAACGCCAGATAGATGAGGTAAACGGCCGGGCCGAACAGAAACAGGAACAGCGGCTCATAGAAAAGCATGATTGTCCTGCGTTCGTCGGCGCGCCGGCGCGAGCGCTAAGGCCTGCGGCTTCTATCAAAAGCCCCGGCATGGGGCAAGAAAGCCGCCTGCCGCGGGGACAATCTCTGAGAATTCTCGAATTCCTGTTGGCCGGCGCGGCGGCGGACCCTCCCCCGCTTCGCGGGAGACGGGGGAGGTTGCGCCCGTCATCACGAATGCATCGAGCCGCATTTGGGCCATTACTTCGGCATGTCCGACACCGAAGCGGAGCCATCGAACAGGCCGGCGGTTAACAACAAGCTTTGAGCGGCGGACGAAAAGCGGTCTTCGGATCGTTGCGATCGTCGCGCCATTGGGGATGATTGAAATGGATAACGTAATCGCCATTATAGGATGCGATAGCGTTGTCGAAGGTCAACCGGCCGATGCGCCGCCAGTTCTCGAATGTCCATTTGACGTTTCCAAACTTTCTCTTCTCGACGCCCTGATCGGTGACCTCCACGTTGAAAACGAGCTTGGGCTTTGGCCTCGGGTCGCCTCTGTCGAAAATCTGCGCCAAGATTTCGTCGCGAAAATCGAGGCCTTCCCCTTCGATCCTCGGCTGATCAGGCGCGACGGTGAGACGCAGGAAGGCAGGCGTCCGTGTCGGCTCGAAAGGCGGTTTGTCGAGTTCCGCAATCGTGTGCACCTGGCGCTGCGATGAGAACTTGTCGGTGAGGCTAAAAACGATGCCATTGACGAGCAGCACCGCTAGGCCAAGGCCTTGGCGCAATGGCGTTACATTCGGCGCGTTACGAAGCTCGGCGTCGTTGATATAGTCGGAGTAGGCGCCGCCGATATCCTCCTGGGTGAAAAAATTCGCTGTCCGCAGCGGATCGGCGTGATTGGGATCGTCGGTAGGATAGAGTTTTCCGACAAGCGAGAGAGAGCGCGTCTTCTGCCCGCGCCGCGGAAGCCTCGACGAATAGCGGGCAATGACGAGCGCACGGCTCCCGCGCTTAAAATAGCCAGAGTAAGCGGTCTCTTCGATAATCTCCCAAAGACCCGTGAGACAGACGCCGTTGGGATGAAGCAGGCGCAGGAATCCCTTGCCATCCGGCCCCCAGCGCAGATCGGCGTGCGAGTCGACCGCGCGCGCCGCAGCCTTGGCGAACCAATATCGCCGCCCGAATGTCCAAATCCCCCGCAGTACATTGGATAGACGCGTCGGCGTATCGGGCAACGGCAGTTCGTCCTCGACGCCCCAAACCTTGTAATAGGGATTGGCGGATACGGCTGCTCGGACATCGGCAAAACGCGAGCCGCGATAGTTGCGATCCTCATCGGTCACGCCTTCTTCGGCGCCAATTAATTTCTCGACCATGATGCTATCCCTTCTGTGAAATAATTTGCCCCGCAAAGTCGGCAAAAGCCTCACCTGCGGATTCCAACGAAGCAACTCGGGCGTAACGGGATAATGCCGCCCGGGATTTCTGAAAGATGTAATTACAATTACGCAATTACGTGCACTTACGCAATTGCGGTGACATGACGCCAATTCGCTTTTTCGTAGCGCGAGGCCCGGCCGCCGCCTTGCGCCGCCGGCGCGCAGCGCCTATCACCCAGCCTCATGACTTCCCCCAGCGATTTCACGCCAAAATCCGACTTCCTGCGCGCGCTCATCGAGCGCGGCTTTGTTCATCAATGCTCCGATTTCGAGGGCCTCGACGAGAAGGCGCGATCGGGGACGCTTTCCGCCTATATCGGCTTCGACTGCACGGCCCCGTCGCTCCATGTCGGTTCGCTGCTGCCGATCATGATGCTCGCCTGGCTGCAACGCGCCGGCGGCAAGCCCCTGCCGCTGATCGGCGGCGGCACCACGCGGGTCGGCGATCCTTCGGGCAAGGACGAGAGCCGCAAGCTTCTGACCGTCGAACAGATCGACGCGAACAAAGCATCGATCAGGACCGTCTTCGAACGCTTCCTTAGCTTCGGCGACGGCGCGACGGATGCGCTGTTGCTCGACAACGCCGATTGGCTGACCGGCTTGAACTACATCGATTTCCTGCGCGACGTCGGCCGCCATTTCTCCGTCAATCGCATGCTGACCATGGATTCGGTGAAGCTGCGGCTCGAGCGAGAGCATGAGCTCTCCTTCATCGAGTTCAATTACATGTGCCTGCAGGCCTATGACTTCGTCGAGATCAACCGGCGCCATGGCGCGCTGCTGCAGATGGGCGGCTCCGACCAATGGGGCAACATCGTCACCGGCCTCGATCTCGGGCGGCGCATGGGCTGTCCGCAACTTTACGCGCTGACCTCGCCGCTGCTGACCACAGCGTCGGGCGCCAAGATGGGCAAGACCGCCACCGGCGCCGTATGGCTCAACGCCGACATGCTGTCGCCCTATGACTATTGGCAGTATTGGCGCAATACGGAAGACGGCGACGTCGCCCGCTTTTTAAAGCTCTTTACCTTCCTGCCGATGGAAGAGATCGCGCGCCTCGCGGCGCTGCAGGGCGCCGAAATCAACGACGCGAAGAAAACGCTCGCGACCGAAGCGACAGCGCTCATTCACGGTCGCGCGGCGGCGGAGCAAGCGGCGGAAACCGCGCGCGCGACTTTCGAGGAAGGCGCGCTTGCGCTGTCGCTGCCAAAGGTCGCCGTTCCTGCTGAAGAAGTCGCCGCAGGCCTCGGCGTGCTGACGGCCTTCGTCAAAGCGGGACTGGTTTCGTCGACCGGTGAAGCGCGACGCCAGATCAAGGCCGGCGGACTGCGCGTCAACGACGCGCCGGTGACCGACGAACGCGGCGTGATTGGCGAAAGCGATTTTGCGAGCGAAGGCGTCGTCAAACTCTCGCTCGGCAAAAAGAAGCACGTGCTGCTTGAGCGCGCCTGACGTAACGCGCCAATCCTACCGCTGTTGCGGCATGCGCGCGGTGCCGTCGATGACGCCCATGATCTTGCGCATCAGGCCGGGCGCGATCGCCGACAGCGGATTGACATTGATCGAAGGCGACGACAGCGCGCCGTAAAGGCGATAGCTCAGACCGAAGACGCCTTCATGCTGTCCGCCGGCGAGCACCACGCCGACGACCGGAATGTTCGACAGGAGACTGTTCAACGCATAGGCGGGAACATAGGTGCCGACGAGATCGAGCCGCTCGTGCTGGAAGTCGATATAGCCGTCGAAGGTGAGGCCGATCTCAGGACCGGATAGCACGCCCTCGCGCACGGTGAGTTGTCCGCCTGACCAGCCGAACTCGCTCTCCAATCTGCCGACGCGGACGAGGTCGGGGTCGAAGCGGTAGTTGCCCCGATCGTCGGTTCGCGCCGTTCCGCTTTGGGCCATCAGCTGGCGGACGGTCGGCTCGCCGCGCACATAGAAGTCGCGGATGCGCAATGCGCCGTCGGCGCGGTTCTGGCCAAGCTGCACAGTCGCGCTCAGCGCGCCGCTGTCCATCTTTCGATAGATATCGAGGAAGGAGAGAAGCGAGCCGCCGTCGTTCGTCGAAATTTCCAACTGCGGTGGGCCGTTTGTACTGCGATCCAAGCCGACGACGATCGGTTCGCGGCCAAAAGCGCCCGTCAGCGCCACCGCACGCGGCTTGCCGCCGCGCCGCGCCAATTTCAGTTCCACGTTAGACAAAATTTGCTTGTTATGGCCGGTGACGATCGGGGCCTTAAAGTCAAGATCGAGGTCTTCGATCGATCCTTTTGCGCCGTGGTCGGCGCGCAGCAGCCCCTGCATCAACGGCCGCGCGTCAAAATTCGCGCCGCGCGCGACGATCTTGAGGGACTCGCCGCCGCGCTGCACGTCGACGCGCATGTCGTCTCCTGGCGAGAGCCGCGCTTGCGTGAGACGCGCGGCGCGGAAGGCGCCGTCGCGGCCGAATTCGATGACGCCCTGCGCCTGCGTCGGCCCCGCGTCAAACACGAACTGCTCGAGCGCCATCGCCTCGCCGCGGCGCGTCAGATTGAACGAGGCTCTCGCTGGCTTTCCCGCCGGCTTCGCCAAACCCGGGAGCGGATTGTCGAAAGTCGTCCGCGAAAGATCGAGTTCAATCTGCGTGTCGACGTTCTCGACCGGGATCGGCGTGCGTATCGTCGCCAGGATCGGGCCGCTGACGCCGGCGATGGCGTAGCCCGCGCGCTGGCGCGCCGCGTCGTCAAAGGTGAAGGCGACAAGCGCTTGGGCGGCGCCTTTGTCGCCAAAACCCCGGCGCAGGTCGAGAGTCGCCGGCGCGTTGAAGATGCGGCCGGCGCCGCTGATGCGCAATCCGGCCCGATCAGCGACGACGTGCAGCGAGCCGCCCTCGAGTTTCTCCTTGCCGATCAGATTGTCGACCACGAGGTTCGACGTCGTCGCATCGATGGCGAACGTCGTCGCGTCGTCGCGGGCGGTCGAGCCCGTCTCGAAATCGACGCGCAAACGTCCTTCGATCGACCCTTTCAACGCGCCCGGCGCAACGGGAACCGATGCATGTTCGGCGATTGCCGGCAATGTCAGAAGGTCAGCGACGGCTTCGACGTCGCCGGTCACATCGACCTCGACCACGGCGGGAGTTGGGCGCAGCGCGCTGTCGGCGATGATGAAGCGGCCCGAGGAGAGCGAGAGGCGCCGCCCAGGCCCCGTCTCCATGACTCCTGAAGTCGCGGCGAACGACACCGTTTGCCCGGTAATGCGCAGGCGTCCGTTGATGCCGCTGAGCGGCGCCATGCCCGGCAGAATATCGGTGACAGCGCCTTCGACAATGTCGCCTTCGGCGAACAGCGATCGATCCGGCGGCGCCTGTTCGTATCGCATCGCCGTCAACGCCGCGCTATCGAAATCGGCGGCGTAATTTGCCCGCTTCAATACGCCCGTTGGCACATGGTCGACAAACCAGGCGCGCACGGACGGCGCGACATGGGTCGGCCACAGGCGCGCCAGCGCGCCTATCTGCGTTTCCTCGATGCCCATTTTGAGCGTGATGCGAATGTCATCGCGCCAACTCATCGCGCCGCTGACGTCGATATGCGTATCCGGGCCGGCAAAGGCGAATTTGTCGAAAACGATTTGGCGTTCATCGCGAAAGAGCCGCGCGTCGAGCAACCCGCTGTCAATCCGAATGTTCTTTTCGCCCGCGCGCTCGGGCGCGACCACGGTTGGCGCTTTCAGGCCAAGCGCGATCGTCCACGGCCCGTCGAGGCGCGCCGCGTCAGCAATGCTCGTCGCCCCTGCGGGCGGACGCGCTTCGCCAACGACAGTCATGTCGAAACCGCCCGCCTTGAACACAAGCGGCGCAATCACCAGCTTGCGCGCGCCTCTGTCCCAGGTCGCAACGCCGGCGACCTTCTCGATCATCACCGGCTCATGGTCCGGTTCGTCAAAGCGGAAATAGCCGCGGCCCATCTCCGCTTGGCCGGACGCTTCGAGAACCTCATCGCCGGCGCCGAGCGCAAATCGCAGATCGAAGGAGAACGGCGCGTCAGTGTCGAAGCGGGCGGTACGGAATCCGCCGGCTAGCGCGATCTCGTCGATCGACAAGTCGCGAAACTGGGCATGAAAATCGCGCCGTCCGCCAGGCGCGCCCTTTGCGACGGCGACGGCCGTCCAACGCCCCGCGGGGCCCTTGGCCGCCGCAGAGAAGCGCATGCCGTTGCCGCCCTTGTCGAGACTGAGCGTCACGTCTTCATAGCGGATGGCGCGATCGATCGTGCGATCGTCGATGGTGAGCCGGCCATGCGCGACGCCAAGGCGATCGAGCGCGCCGATCGGACTGTTCGGACTGGTGGCGAGGTCCATCAGCGCCCGCAACGCCCCGGCAGCGTCGCGCCGCAACGTCGCGTGCTGCGTCCCCGCCTCTGACGGCTCGATTCTCGGCGCCTGGGCCGGGACGGGATGAGCGCCGGCTGAAATCGCGACCGCGCCGTCCCGATCGACGGAGAGCCGCAAATCCAGATCGAGCACCTCCAGCCGTCGCAGCTTTACACGGCCGATCAACAACGAATTCAGGTCCAGCGACAGCTCCGCTCGCGGCGCCGCGACGATCGGAAGGCCGTCCTTCTTGACGACGAAATTGTCGACCGACAGCGTGGGGCCGTGATCGCCGTTGCCGATCGAGGCGGTCGCCAGCGAAAATTCATAGCGTCCGCCTGCGAGCTCATCGAGCGATTTGACGATGTGCGGCGCGAGCCAGGCGAATGTGATGGAGCCCTGCGAGAGCAGCAGAACAAAGCTGCCGAACGCCAGCGCGCAAAGCAGCGCAACGGCAAGCCCGCTCAGCATGATCAGGCGGGGAAGTCCGCTACGCGGCGCCCAATATTTTGGTCGCCACGCTGCGCGACAGGCCCGCAACATCGCACGCCGCGCCATGTCGACGACGGCGTCGCCGCTAGGCTTGCGCCCCGTCCTGTCGGTCAATTGGCCTCGCTCTCGGCTCCCTGCAGCTTGGGCGCGGGCAAAAAGCCGGTGTTGAATAAAGCCGGTCTTGCCGGCTGGCGCGCAGTCTGCATTCTAAGCGCTGATTTTAGCTGCGGATGCGACGAAAGGAAGGCGCCATGAGCACGACCGTCGGGAAGGTGGGGGAAGCGGGGCTAAAGGAGGGCGAGTTGGCGCCCGAATTCGATCTTCCGGGCGCGGGCGGGGAAAAGCTCTCGCTCGCCGCGTTCAAGGGCAAGAAAGTCGCGCTCTATTTCTATCCGAAGGACGACACCTCGGGCTGCACCAAGGAAGCCATTGATTTTAATTCATTAAGCGACAAATTCGCGAAGGCGAAGACTGTCGTCGTCGGGATGTCGCCGGACCCCGTCAAGAGCCATGACAAGTTTCGCGCCAAATACGAGCTGTCGCTCCCGCTCGCGTCGGACGAAAAAAAGGACGCGCTCGGTGCCTATGGAGTCTGGGTCGAGAAGAGCATGTATGGCCGCAAATACATGGGGGTCGAGCGCACGACGGTGCTGATCGGTCCCGACGGCCGCATCGCCAGAATCTGGCGCAAGGTCAAGGTGCCGGGTCACGCCGAAGAGGTCCTGGCGGCGGCCAAGGCGCTGTAACGCCCTTTCGCCGCCGGGAATTGGAAGTGAGCATTTGTTCGATCACGCCTGCATACGGGCGTAATCGCCCGATCGCAGCAAAAGCCATCGATTCCAAAGTTTAGAGCGCGCCTTGCGCGAAACGCCGGCGTCGGCTTTCTGGCGGCGCGCTAGTTGTGGTCATGCTCGGCCGCGGGAGCAGCATCGGTCGGCGTCGCCCCGCCGGACTCCTTTTTGGCGATGAGCCTCGCCATGTCCGCGGCCCCCTTCTTTGCCGCGACGAGATCTGGCTTCACCGCCAGCGCCGCCTCGTAATCAATCTTGGCGCGGGCGAAGTCCTTCTTGGCGCGCCAGGCGTTGGCGCGGTTAACAAGGGCATGGACATAGTTGGCGTCGATTTTCAACGCGGCGTCGAAATCGCCGATCGCCTTGTCGAGCTCACCCTTGGCGTAGTGACAGGCGCCGCGTCCGTTGCGCGCCGCGGCGAGTTTCGAATCGCGCTTGGCGGCCTCAGAAAAGGCGGCGATGGCGCGGTCGTGATCGCCCTTCGCGTGGTGCAGAGCGCCAGCCGTGACAAGCGGCGCCGTCGATTTTGGTTCGGCCTTGGCGGCAGCCTCGAGATCGGCGAGCGCCTTCTCGACATCGCCCTTGGCGCGCCAGACGTGGGCGCGCGCCAGAAAGGCCGCGGCGTTTCTCTTGTCGAGCGCGATCGCCTGATCATAGTCGGCAAGCGCACGGTCGAGATCGCCCTTGGCGAGATGCGCGGCGCCGCGTGCGCCAAAAAACACCGAAGATTTGGAATCAATCTCCAGCGCCTTGCCGAAATCCTCGAGGGCGTGGGCGTAATCGGCCTTCGCTTGATAGGCGCCGGCGCGATTGACATAGGCCGCCGCCTGATTGTGTCGGTTTTCCTTTTCGATCTCCTGAATCACCTGCGTGCATCCGGCGATGCGCGCGTCGGGATCGGGGGCGCGGCATTGGTCCCAGCCTGGACTGACGCCCCCCTTATGCGCGGCCAGGGCCGGCGCGCCGATCAGCGTCGAGGAGAGAATAATGGCCGCTGAAAACCTCGCCCGCGCGGCCGCTCGCGCAGCGGAATTGAGACGTTGATACATGTGTCGGACGTGGCTCCCCGATAGAGTGGCGGCGGCATGCTATCGTAAGGAGCGCCGCCCGCAACTCGGAATTCTCCTTTTATGACGGTCCAGGCCGCCGCTGCGGCTCAAAACCAAAAAAGTTGCGCGCTGGCTTGCCCGTTCCGGCCTGGAACGGAGTCGAGGCCGCTGAAGCATAACAAACGCGCCTTTGATCACGCTGCTTTGGGGCGAACCGCTAAAAATCAGATAAATTGTTTGATCTCAAAGATTTAGCGCGCGTTTTGCGCAAAAAACCGGCTTCCACTTTTTTGCAGCGCGCTCTAGGACTTCAGACCGACGACAAAACCGTCTAAAATAAAACTCAAATGAGTCTGCTCACCACCAATACGGAACTGGTTGCGGTCTGCGATCGCTTCGCTCAGCATCCCTTCGTCACCGTCGACACCGAATTCCTGCGGGAAACAACGTTCTGGCCGCGCGTCTGCGTCATCCAGCTCGCGTCGCCGGAAGAGGCTGTGGCGATCGACGCCCTTGCCGACGATCTTGATCTTGCACCGTTTTTTGGCCTCATGGCCAATCCCGGCGTCGTCAAAGTGTTCCATGCCGCGCGTCAGGATCTCGAAATCATCTGGCGTCTCGCCCGACTCATTCCCGCGCCGCTGTTCGACACTCAGGTCGCGGCCATGGTCTGCGGATTCGGCGAACAAGCCTCCTATCTCGAGCTGGTGAAAGCGATCACGCGCGCCAATCTCGACAAATCGTCGCGTTTCACCGACTGGTCGCGGCGTCCGCTCTCGGGCGCGCAGATCGAATATGCGATCGCCGACGTCACCCATCTTCGCGACATTTACACAGCCTTGCGGGAACGACTCGAACGTTCGAACCGGCTCGAATGGCTCGCCGACGAGATGGAGACGCTCACCTCGCCCGCGACCTATGAGCAGCATCCGGAAAACGCCTGGGAACGCCTGCGCCACCGCGCCCGCAAGCCGCGCGACCTCGCCGTTCTGATGGAGCTTGCCGCCTGGCGCGAGCTAGAGGCGCAAATGCGCGACGTGCCGCGTTCGCGAGTCCTGAAGGACGACGTGCTGCTCGAAATTGCGCAAGCCGCGCCGCGCTCGATCGAAGCGCTCGGCAATCTGCGCTCCTTTCCAAAGGGCATGGAGCGTTCCCGCGCGGGGGCGGACATTATTGCCGCGGTTGAGCGCGGCGTCGCCCGCGATCCCGTCACGCTGCCGCGCATCGAGCGCGATCGTCGCAACTCGAACGGCGCGACGGTCGAGTTGCTGAAGGTGTTGCTGCGTTTGGTGGCGGAAGAAACGGGCGTCGCCGCCAAGATGATCGCTACCGTCGACGACCTCGAAGCCATCGCCCATGACGACCATGCCGACGTTCAGGCGCTGAAGGGCTGGCGCCGCACGATCTTCGGCGAGAAGGCCCTGGAATTGAAACGCGGCCGGCTTGCGCTTGCGGTTGAAAACGGCCGGGTCGTGACATTCGACTGGCAAGAGGCCGCTGAGCCCGCAACCGCCGAGTAACAGGGAACTTTTCTGCCGCAACGCAAAATATATTATCGCCGCGAGCAGAACGACGACCGCGCTGGCTAAAATTTGAGCAAGCGAAGAAATGTATATATTTCAGCTAATTATAGTACATAAAACATGTTTAATCGCGCCGCGCTATTGCTTGGGTGCAATGCAATATCCACTTCCAGTTCGAGCGGGGCGCGCTGTGGCCAAGCGCGATCGCGCGTCTTGCTCCGAAGATGGAAGGAAAAGACATGACCACAGGAAATCGAATTGTCGCGGCGGCGTTCGGCGGAGCGCTGTGCCTTGCAACAGGTTCGGCCCTGTCCGCCGCCGACGCCTCCGTGACGATGAAGCCACTGATGGCGGCGAGTTTTGACGCAGGGTCAAAGCATGTCGTGAGCTATTTCGCCTCGGGCGAGAACGGCTGCCGTCTTACGATGATGGTGATCGACTCGGCGCTGGATGAGCAGGCGACGCCCGAGACCCAGGCGACGCGGCTTGTCTTCACCGTCGCTGACGGTAAGGCCGCACACTTCGACTCGGCGGTGGGCACGTCCCTGCGCTTCAGTTGCGCCTCGGGCGCGGAGTCGATGCGCGTGGACAAGATCGATCGAGTCGCGGCGCATCCCGCGGCCGAATAAATCTCTCCTGGATACGGCGGCGCAAACTACGCCGCCGTAGCGTGGCCCTATCGAAACCCTGGAATTGGCGACGGCTGGCCTTTGCGTCTGCCGTCGCACTCGTGACTATGGTTGCGAATAAGACCAATTCCAGGGAGGAAGAGATGTCCAGCCTATACGAACGCCTGGGCGGCGAAGGCGCAGTCAACGCGGCCGTCGAGCTTTTTTATCGTAAAGTCCTCGCAGACGGCCGGATCGCGCACTTCTTCGACGACGTCGACATGGAGAGCCAGATCGCCAAACAGAAGGCTTTTCTCACCATGGCGTTCGGCGGACCCAACAATTACACCGGCGCCGACATGCGCAACGCGCATAAGCGGCTTGTCGACAAAGGTCTGAACGATTCGCATGTCGACGCGGTGATCGAAAACCTCAACTACACGCTGCGCGATCTTGGCGTTCCCGAAACGGCGGTGAAGGAAGTCGCCGCTATCGCCAATTCCGTGCGCGACGACGTGCTCAATCGCTAGTCTCGTGACGCTCGTCACACACGAGGGTCGTGCGGTCGACGTCGCGCCGGGCGAAACCGTTCTTGAAGCGTTGCTGCGCGTGGGCGTGAACGCGCCGCATTCATGCCGCGCCGGCAACTGCCATAGTTGTATGCATCGGGCGATTGAGGGCGCGCCGCCGCCTCAATCACAGTCCGGCCTGACCGACGCGCAAAAGGCCATGGGCTATTTTCTGCCTTGCATATGCCGGCCGACGACGCCGCTGACGATCCTGCGGCCAGATGATCTCGGCGCGAGTCTCGAAGCGATCGTTCGCGCCATCGATCCTTTGAGCGACGATATCGTCCGGCTGCGGGTCGAGGCGGCGGATTTCGCCTATCGGCCCGGACAGTTTGTCGAACTCAGCGCCAGAGAAGACCTGAAGCGCCATTATTCGCTCGCAAGCCATCCGGAAGAAGATCCTTTCCTTGAAATGCACATTCGCCTCCATCAAGACGGACGTATGAGCCGTCATTTGGCGGAAGAGCTGCACGCCGGCGACAGTGTCCACGTTGCGGGACCATCGGGCTCCTGCTTTTACGAGGGCGTCCATACGGATCAGCCGATGCTGCTGATCGGCGCGGGCACGGGTCTCGCGCCGCTGTATGGCGTGCTGCGCGACGCCTTGCGAAAGGGCCATCGCGGGCCGATCCGGCTGTACCACGGCGCGCGCAGCCGCAGGGGACTCTATCTTTCGGACGAACTGCAGACGATATCGAACGCGCGCGACAACTTCGCCTACCTCCCTTGCGCGTTCGATCCAGCGGCGCCGCACGGCGGCGACGTTGCGGCGACGGCGCTCGAAGCCGAACAAAGCATCTCCGACGCCGCGATTTTTCTGTGCGGCGGCGAAAATCTCGTGAAGCGCCTTAAGCGCGAACTGTTCATGCGCGGCGCGAGCCTGAAGAATATTCGATCGGACGCCTTCACGCCGGCGGTTCGATCGGCTGCTGCCTAATGCGATAAAAATTTGAACGGTTCGGTCGGCGTGAATTTGTCCGAAACTTCGCCAGATAAAATCGGATTGCCAACCAGATCGAGCTTCGCCGGCTTCTCGCCCGGTTCGAGCTTCAATTTCGTCACGTCCACCCAAAAGATCGCCGGGTTCAGCGTCGGCTCGAAATAATAGAGCCGATCCTTGATGTCGGTGACCGAACGCCAGCGCGTCGAGGCGATGTTGGGCTCCTGCGGCGTCGCGATCCCAAGCGGCACCGAGACGTTTCGAATGATCGAAAAGACGCTGGCGATCGCCAAGCGCCTGCCCGCAACCTCCGGCGTCGCGTTCAAATTCCAGCTGGCGCGCGCAAAGCGATCGGACGCGCGTTGCGTGCCGGGAAGGAAATTCGACCCGCCGATCTCGACCCAATAGGTGTTGAGCGCGAGCTGCTGATCGAACGGCGGCGAATTGGTCATCACCGTGTATTTGCGGTTGTGATGGATGATGAGTTTTCCGCCGAGATATTCGAGGATCGCGCTGTCGCCCGACCCGTCGGCGAGCGCCATATGGCTCGCCGCTTTGACGCCGCCGGGAAGGTCGGGCGCGACGATCGCGAAGGGCTCCTTTTGCAGCGCCTTCACCGCCTCCGCGACGCTCGCGAAATTGTCGAGCACATATTGCGCCCAGCCGCCGACGGAAAGCAGCGGCTTTCTTGACGCTTTCGGGTCTCCGTAATCCGCCTCGGCGAGATAGAGAAGGCTAACGACGAGGCCTGCCTCGTTGACGCCCTCTGCCGTAGCCGCATCATAAAAATCGGCGATGAGCGAACCCTGTTTCGACGTCCATTTGATCGAGCCGGGACCAACGCCGCCGTCGCGCGCCATG
Source organism: Methylocystis sp. (assembly GCF_021731785.1). Taxonomy (GTDB): domain Bacteria; phylum Pseudomonadota; class Alphaproteobacteria; order Rhizobiales; family Beijerinckiaceae; genus Methylocystis. Next base: position 31,387 of record NZ_JAKFWS010000133.1, on the reverse strand, counting down.
CCGCGCGGAAAGGACCACAGGTTTGTTCGCGGATCGACGTCCCAATCCATCGTCCGGCCGACGATATAGTCCTTATCGGCGGACTGATAGAGCACGCGCGTGCACGCCTGTGCGCCGGCGCTCATCAATGTCAGCCCGACGCAAGCGAGAAGCCAACTTGCAAAGAACTTTCTCATGCCGGATTCCTTTCAATCGAATCGTCTTGAACTTAGGGCGCCCGCGCCTTCAGGACCCGATTTCGATGCGCGCGTCGACGCCCATGAGCTTGCCGAGCGCCTTCAATCGATTGAGCACGCGCTCGCTCGCCAGATCGGCGAAAGCCTGCGGCAGAGTGAGCGTCGCCGCGCGGTCGCAGATCCGCAGACGCGTGCGCGGCAGCACGCCCGGCATCGACGCCGACAGCAGATAGCCGACGCGCATGAGCGCCCCGAGAATGCGCGCGCGCATGAACAGACGCGTCGTCAACAGGGTGCGCAGATCCGACAGCCCCTCAGCCCCGTCGAGCCCTTCGTGACGAAAGACGATGGCAAGAGAAAGGAAAGCGCGGCCCGGATGATCGATGGCGACGAAGGGCCCCTGCGTGACGATATTCATGGCGCGCTGCGCGCGATATTCCGGATGGGCGCGCCAAGCGATGTCGGAGAGCAGACAGGCGGCGTGACGCAGGCGGCGCTCGTCCTCGGTTTCGTCGATTCCGCTTTTGTCCATAAAAACGTCGGTCCAATCGACGAGATCATCGCCATAGCCTGGGGCGCGCGCGAATGTCGCCTCCAATTCGCGGGTCGCCGAGAGCAATGGATCGATGCGCCGCTCGGCTGACGGCAGCCGCTCATACAACATGCCTTCACGCACGCCTGCGGCGGAAATGACGATCTCGCGAGGTTTGGCGCGGCGGATGATTTCATCGAGCACGATCGCGCCATAGGCGAGCAACGGCCGACGCGCGGCCGAGACGACATTGATGTCTTCCAGGGCTTCGCTGTCGATATGCTCGACAAGCTCCGCAAAGTCGGCGGCCTCGCTCGTCTGGATGCGGTAATGATGCATCACGCCGAGGGGATAATTGCGCTGACGCATGTGGAGTTTTGCGAGCGAGCGCCAAGTGCCGCCCACGGCGTAAAACGTGCGGCCCTTGAGATGTTCGAGCGGCTTGGCGTCGGCGATCGCCTTGCGGGCGATGCGCGTCGCCTCGCGCATCGAGCGCTGCGACGCGTCCATGAGCGCCAATCCGCCGAGCGGCAGCGTGGCGCCCTTGCCGAGCGTCTCCTTTTGGACGTCGATTAGCTCCAGCGAGCCGCCGCCGAGGTCCCCGACGACGCCGTCCGGCTCATGAATCGCCGAAACGACGCCGAGAGCGGAAAGCTCCGCCTCGCGACGTCCCGAAAGCAAAGAAATGTCGCGCTGAATGGCGTCGCGCGCCGCTTCGAGAAACACCGTGCCGTTCTTGGCGTCACGCACCGCCGCGGTGGCGATAACCTCGATGTCGTCGACGCCCATCGTCTCGCAAAGCGCGCGATAGCGACGCAGCGCCTTGATCGCCTTGTCGACGCCCTCGTCTGGCAGCCGGCCTGTCGTGACGACGCCCTTGCCGAGGCCGCACATCGCCTTTTCGTTGAAGATCGGCGTTAGCGCCCGCACAAGCGCCTGATAGGCGACGAGACGCACCGAATTCGAGCCGATGTCGACAATGGCGACAGGTCGTGGCTCTGAATCTGGCCGCCGCGTCATGTGACGCTGCGGAGTCTCAAGCATTCTGCCCACGCTTCAGCAGCAGCCGCGGCCGCGAGTCCTTGAGCGACTTGCCGCGACCCGAAAGCGACGGGTTGGTCATGAAATATTTGTGTGCGTTGAATCGCTCCTCGCCCTCCGGCGGAACGATGCGCAACGAGGAGCCGTCCGGCAGGACGCGATAACTCTGCTCATTATCCATCAGATTGGCGAGCATGATCTGGTCGAGCACCTGCTGATGCACCGTCGGATTGACGATCGGCATCATCACCTCGACCCGGCGATCGAGATTGCGAGGCATCAGGTCGGCGGAAGAAATGTAGACATGCGCGCGCTGATGCGGCAGCGCATGGCCGCCGCCGAAAGCGTAGACGCGCGCATGTTCAAGGAAGCGTCCGACGATCGACTTCACGCGAATATTGTCGGAGAGCCCCGGAACGCCGGGCCGCAGACAGCAGATGCCGCGAACGATGAGATCGATCGAGACGCCCGCTTGCGATGCGGCGTAAAAGGCGTCGATGATTTCCGGATCGACGAGCGCATTGCATTTGGCCCAGATGACGCCGGGCTTGCCGGTCTTCACGAAGGCGATTTCCTGCTCGATATGCTCAAGAAGCTTCTTCTTGAGCGAAATCGGCGAGACTGACATGCGCTCCAATCCCGCAGGCTCCGCATAGCCGGTGATGTAATTGAAGATGCGCGAGATATCCCGTCCGATCGCCGGATCGGCGGTGAACACTGAAATGTCAGTGTAAATGCGCGCCGTCACCGGGTGATAATTGCCAGTGCCGACATGGCAATAGGTGACGAGACCCGAGCCCTCCCGGCGCACGACGAGCGACAATTTGGCGTGCGTCTTGAGTTCGATGAAGCCGAAGACGACCTGCGCGCCGGCGCGTTCGAGATCGCGCGCCCAGCGGATGTTCGCCTCCTCATCGAAACGCGCCTTTAATTCGACAAGGGCGGTGACGGATTTGCCCGCCTCTGCCGCCTCCACAAGCGCGCGCACGATCGGACTGTTATTCGAAGTGCGGTAGAGCGTCTGCTTGATCGCGATGACGTTCGGGTCGCGCGCCGCCTGTTGCAGGAACTGCACCACGACGTCGAAGGATTCGTAAGGGTGATGGACCGCAAGGTCCTTCTGCTTGATCGCGAGAAAACAGTCGCCGCCATTGTCGCGCACGCGCTCGGGGAAGCGCGGATTATAGGGCTTGAACTTAAGTTCCGGCCGATCGAGCGCGACAAGCTCGGAGAGATCGTTGAGCGCCAGCATGCCGTCGATTTCGAACGTCTCAGGCTCGTTGACGTCGAGTTCCTCGGCGACAAGCGCGCGCAAGCTCGCCGGCATGTCGGCGGCGACTTCGAGCCGGATCACCGAACCGCGCCGGCGCCGCTTCAACGCCGTCTCGAACAGCAGCACGAGATCTTCGGCTTCTTCCTCGACTTCGAGATCGCTGTCGCGGATGACCCGGAACAGCCCCTGCCCCCGAAGCAGATAGCCGGGGAAAAGCCGCTGCGCATTCATCGCGATCAGCGTTTCGAGAAGCATGAAGCGCTCGCGACCCGCGCCGCCGGTCGTCGGCAAAGGCACGAAACGCTCAATCTTCGGCGGCAGCCTGACCAGCGCCTGCAATGTTTTGCGATCGCCGGGACGCACCAGTTCGAGCGCCAAGGTGAAGCCGAGATTGGGGATGAAGGGAAATGGATGCGCCGGGTCGACCGCAAGCGGCGTCAGAACCGGAAAGACGCGGCTGAGAAAATAATCCTCAAGCCACTCGCGATCGGCCTTGGAGACATCGGCGGGCTCGACGATGACGATTCCCACTTCTTCGATCTCCGCGCGAAGTTCGCGCCAGCGCCGCAACTGCTCGCTCGTCAACAGCGTGACGCGCTCGGTGATCTTGGTCAGCTGCTCGGCGGGCGTCAGCCCGTCCTCGGAGCGCGCGGTCACGCCGGAGCGCACCTGCCCGCGCAAGCCGGCGACGCGCACCATGAAGAATTCATCGAGATTATTGGCCGAGATCGACAGAAACCGCAGCTGCTCGAGCAGCGGGTGATTGCGGTTGGAGGCCTCCTCGAGGACGCGACGGTTGAACTCGAGCCAGGACAATTCTCGATTGATGAAGCGTTGCGGAGAAGCCGCAAGCTTGGCGGGATCCTCAACGAGGATCTCATCGGCGCGATCCATGACAACGATATCGGCGCCGGTGCGCTCGGCGGCGAGTTGATCCTGGGCGTGGGGTTTCATTTCCATTTTCCGGTCGGGCCATCATGGCACAGGCTTGCGCCGCGATGAAAGGCGCAGCGTTAATCTCTGATGAATTCTTCCATAACCTTGGCCGCCAGCGCCCGTGTGACAGGCCGCCCCCTCGCCAAAGCCTCGCGATCGAGCGCGGCGACGAAGGAGCGCGCCGCGTCGAGAGACCGCTCCAGCCTCAGCGCCGCGAAAGCCAGCGCCGGCGGCTCGACGGTCAGTTGACGGTCCGCAAAAAGCTTCACCAGCACGGCGCGCACCAGTTCATCGTCCGGCGCACCGATTTCGACGGCCGGCGCACGGCGCAGGCGCGACAGCAGGTCGGGAAGCCGCACCCCCTCAGCCCGCGGCGCGCGCATCGCGCTCATGAGCAGAAAAGCGCCGCTTTCGGACACAAAATTCAGCAGATGAAACAGCGCCGTTTCGTCGGACGCGCGATCGACGTCGTCGATAAGGATCGCTCGCGGCGCCTCCGCGGCGAGCTGATCCAGCGTCGGCAAGGCCTCAGGCGCAACGGCGCGCGCGGCGGCACGCCCCGCCCAAATGGCGCAGAGGTGGCTTTTGCCCGCGCCTCTTGGACCGATCAGCATCAAAACGCGATCCGGCCAGTCCGGCCAACGTTCGATCAGTTCGAACGCTGCGCTGTTTGAGGCCGCGGGCAGAAATTCCTCGCGTCCGAAACGGGGCGTCGTTGGCAGATCGAGCGGCAACTGCTGCCCCCATACGCAGTCCTCTGGCGCGCCCGCCTTCGTCATGCGCGGTCCGGCACCGGGTGCTGATAGAGCGCGCTCGTGCGGTAGCGCTGCGCGAGAAAGCGCATGAAGGCGCCGAGCGCTGCCGCGACGGGCACGGCGACGATGAGGCCGGTGAATCCGAACAGCGCCCCGAAAGCGAGCAATGCGAACATGATCCAGACCGGATGCAAGCCGACGGACGCGCCGACGAGCCGCGGCGATAGAACATAGCCGTCCATGATCAGTCCGGTGGTGACGATCGCCACCGCCTCTATCGGCAAATTGATATGCGGCCAGCCCTGAACGATCGCTACGATGATCGACAATACAAAGGCGGTGATGGAGCCCACATATGGGATAAAGCTCAGGAAACCAGCGCTGACGCCGATGAGGAAACCAAAATTCAATCCGATCGCCGAGAGCCCCCCGGCATACCAGACGCCAAGAAACAGGCAGACGAGCGACTGTCCGCGGACGAAGCCTGCGAGCGCGCGGTCGATGTCGCGCGCCAGCGAACGGACGTCATCGCGATGGCGCGGCGGGATCAGATCGTCGATGATCGTGACCATGTGATCCCAGTCGAGCAGCATATAGAAGGCGACGACCGGCGTGATGACGATCAGAGAGACCACGTTGATGAGCGCATAGCCGCGCCACAACAGCGATTTCAGGAAATCGCCGAGCAGCGTGGCGGCCTGGCTCGTCAGATCGTTGATGTATTTTTGCGCGTCGAAGGTCGCCGTGCCGCCGAGTCCGAATTCCCGCAGCCAGCCATTGATCGAATCGCTGGTGACACGCTCGCTCCATTGCGTAAGCAGCCCGTGCAGCGTCTGCAGATAGCCCGGCAGCGAGGTGATGAAGCCGGCAAGCTGGTGCGAGAGAATCGGAACGACTATGACGGCCGCGGTTCCCACCACGAAAAGAAAGACGACGAGCAAAAGCCCCGCCGCGCCGAGCCGCGACAGGCCGAGCCGCTGCAGGCGGTCAGCGATCGGGTCCAGCAGATAGCCAAGCGCGGTTCCGGCGACGAAGGGCGCGAGAACCGGGCTCAGAAAATACAGGGCCAGTCCCAACGCCAGAAGCGCCAAGCCCCACAGCGCGAGCTGCCTTTCGACACTCAACCCCGCCCATTGCAACTGCCGCATCTCGGCGTCTGTGTCCGATTCGAGCGGCTGCGATGGGAGGGCGGCCGACTTCACAATGTCGGAACCGACCGGCGGCTTTCTCTGTGACATGTCACAGCCTCATATGCTGTACCCAGAGCCACAGATAGACGCAGGCGGAAGCCACGGTCAATGCGGCGACGAGCGCGACCAGCGCCACGTTTAGGGGCGGAATGTGAACGCCATATGCCTGCGCGGCCAGGATGACGCCGGCCAGCGCCAGTTGCGCCGCCGTGGTCGCCTTTGAAGAAAAATGTGGATGCACCTTCATCGGCCGGCCCATCAGCCAGGAGAGCGACACCGCGCCGGTGATCATGAAATCGCGAAACACGACCATAATGGCGAGCCAGGCCGGCAATGCGTCGACAATGGCGAGCGTCACGTACATGGAAACGATCAGCGCCTTGTCGGCGATGGGATCGAGAATCGCGCCGAGTTCCGATTGAAGCTTGAAGGTCCGGGCGAGCCAGCCATCGAGCGCATCCGAAAAGCCGGCGACGGCGAAAAGCACGAAGGCGGCGCTCCATTGACGCTCGACGATCAAGGAGACCGCCACCGGCGTCAGAATGAGACGGCCGATGGTGATGAAATTCGGAACCGAAGCGAACCAACTGTTGTTCATGGCGCCTTATCCGGCGAGTGCGAGGCAGTTTTCGGCACGCGTAAATTGCGGCCCGTGCGCCAGTAGGAAACAAGCGCAGCAAGTCCGAGCGATACGGCGACGAGCGCGAGAAGCAAAGTCGAAATCGCATTGATCTGCGGCGAGACTCCCAAACGCACTTGAGAATAGATACGCATCGGCAGCGTCGTCGCGCCGGGGCCGGTCGCAAAGCTGGCGATGACGAGATCATCGAGTGAAAGAGTAAATGCCAGAAGAAAGGCGGTGACGATCGCCGGCGCGAGCTGCGGCAGCGCGACGCGCGCAAAAGCCTCAGGCGGCGTTGCGCCGAGATCCATCGCCGCCTCTTCGAGCGTCGGATCGCAGTCGCGCAACGCCGCGAGAAGCGCGACTGTCATAAAGCACATCGTCAGCGTGACATGGCCGATGACAAGCGTGACGAAGCCTCGTCCAACGCCGAGCGCCACGAAACAGGTGAGCAGCGCGAGGCCCAGCACCACTTCCGGCAGAACCAGCGGCGCATGCACGGCGCCGAAAAACAGCAGGCGGCTGCGAAAGCCGCCAAAGCGCGCCAACGCGACGGCGGCAAGAAGGCCCAGCACAGTGGCAATTGCGGCCGAGGCCAATGCGGCGGCGAGACTGATTTTCGCCGAATGCAGCAGCTGCGCGTTCTGAAGAAGCGCCGCGTACCATTTCGTCGAAAATCCCCCCCATACGGAAACCAGACGCGAAGCGTTGAAGCTCATGACCGCTAGAACGACGATCGGCGCATAAAGAAAGACGAAGCCGGCAACAAGAGTTGCGGCACGCGCCCACGCGGCCGCCGCGCTCATCGCGCCTCCTCCTCTTCCTTAAGACGTGCGCGCTCCCACGCCAGCAGCGGGACCATCAACAGAGCGACGAGCGCGATCGCCGCGGCGGAGGCGGCCGGCCAGTCGTGATTGGAGAAGAAGTCGTTCCACAGAGTTCGCCCGATCATCAGCGTCTCGGAGCCGCCGAGGAGATCGGGAATGACGAATTCGCCGACCGCCGGAATGAACACGAGGAGCGACCCCGCAACGACGCCTTCGCGCGAAAGCGGCAATGTCACGCGAAAAAAAACCTGCGCCGGGGACGCCCCGAGATCAGCCGCCGCCTCGCGAAGACTCACGTCCTGACGCTCCAGCGCGGCATAGAGCGGCAACAGCATGAAGGGGAGATAGGAATAGACGATGCCGACGACGACGGCGCCGGACGTCGCATACATCTGCAGCGGCGCCGAAATGAGCCCAAGCGCCATCAGCGCGTTGTTGATCAGCCCTTCGTCCTTCAGGAGCGCAATCCAGGCGTAGACGCGGATGAGAAAGCTTGTCCAAAAAGGCGCGGCGGCAAGACCGATGAGAAGGGGACGCAGGCGCTCGGGCGCGCGCGCGATGGCGAGCGCGAAAGGATAAGCGACGATCAGCGTGATCAGCGTCGAAACCGCGGCGATCGTTAGCGACGAGAGATAGGATTCGACATAAAGCGTGTCGCTGACGAGCGCGCGGTAGGAGTCAAGCGTAAAATTTTGCGCCTTGGCCCAGAGGTCGGCAAAACTGTCGGAAAGCTGAAAAATCGGTCGATAGGGCGGACGCGCCAGCACCGACTGCGAGACGGAAATCTTGGCGACGAGCAACATCGGCGCAAGGAAAAAAGCGGCGATCCAGAAATAAGGCGCCGCGATCACGAGCCTTTCGCCCAACGAGAGTCTTCGTCGCCCGCTCATTCCGCAGCGCCGCCGTAAGCGCCCTCATCCTGAGGAGCCTGCGCAGCAGGCGTCTCGATGAGGAAATGCTCGTTACGCTGCGCGTTCGTTGTTACTCTCACCCTATTTCTCCTCCGCGAGAAGCGCGCCGGCGTCGGACGGAAAGCGCAGTCTCACCGCATCGCCGATCGCGTGGCGCTCGCCGTGGCCGGCCGCCGCGCGCAAAACGACGTTCTCGGCGACGCGCACCCGCAGCAGCGTGGTTTCGCCGCGAAACACGAAATTCTCGACGAAACCCACGATTCCTTCGCCGCCTTGCGCGACGCCGATGCGCTCGGGACGCATGCTGAGCGTCGCCCGCGCGCCGTCGGGAACGTCGCCGGGATCGCAGGGAATTGGTCCAAACTCGGTGATCAGCGCGGCGCCGGCGTTGCGCGCCAGCCGCCCCTCGATGAAATTGGTTTCGCCGACGAAGCCCGCCACGAAACGCGTCGCGGGACGATCGTAGATCTCCATCGGCCCCGCGACTTGCTCCACCCTGCCCGCGCGCATCACCGCAATGCGGTCGGCGAGCGCCAGCGCCTCGTCCTGATCATGGGTGACGATGACGAAGCTCGTTTGCGTCAGCCTTTGGATTTCCTTGAGCTGAAACTGGGTCTCCTCGCGCAGCTTGCGGTCGAGCGCGCCGAGCGGCTCGTCGAGCAGCAGCATTTTGGGGCGCGGCGCAAGCGCGCGGGCGAGCGCGACGCGTTGCTTCTGTCCGCCCGACAACTCGCCGATTCTTCGATGTCCATAGCTCGAAAGCTGGGTCATCGCGAGTAGTTCGTCGACGCGCGTGTTGATCGCGACTTTAGTTTCGCCCTGCCGGCGCAGACCGAACGCGATGTTTTCGAAAACGTCGATATGGGGAAATAGCGCATAGGACTGGAACATCATGTTCACCGGGCGCCGAAACGGCGGCACGCCGGAAAGATCGGCGCCGTTCAATATAATCGCTCCGGCGTCGGGCGTTTCGAATCCCGCGATGCAGCGCATCAGCGTGGTCTTGCCGCAGCCCGACGGCCCGAGCAGTGCGAAGAATTCGCCGGCCCCGACATCGAGCGACACGTTTTCGAGCGCGACGACTGCGCCGAATGTCTTGCTGACGTTGGCGATCGACAGCAACGGCGCGCTCACGCGCCAGCCTCGTCGCGACGAAACTCAGCGCGCCAGTGGCGAAGGAGATGGCCACTGGGGGGAATGTCCTCCAGCAAGACAAGCCGAAGGCCGTCGACGGCGAACGATTCGATGGTGGTTCGCGTGAGCGGCCATGGCGGGCCGCCAAGCGCTTCGTCCTCATTGCGCGCCCGCGAGATGACGAGCAGCGTGCCGCCCGGCGCGACAAAAGACGCGAGCGCCCGCGCGGCGTCGGGCAGAAGCGTCTCGGGAAGCGCCTGCAGCGTATAAAGCTCGTGCACGAGATCGAAGGCGCCGCGCCATTCATCCGGCGCATTGAAGAGATCAGCGACTTGATAGTCGACCTTACTCTGCGGAAAGCGCTCGCGCGCCCAATGCACGGCGCGCTCGACGAGATCGAAGGCGGTAACGCGCGCGCCGGCGCCCGCCAGCGCCTCGGCGTTGTCGCCAAGCCCGCAGGCGACGTCGAGCGCGCGGAGGCCTACGAGCGAACGAGACTGCAGCCAATCTTCAAGAAGCGGACGCGGTTCAAGATAGGCCCAAGGAACCCCCGCGGGATCGCCGTCCGCGAGCGTGTAACCCGCTTCGAACCATTCGCGGCGCTTGGGGTCGGCCTCGATCCCTCCGGGGCGCTTATGCGGATCGACGGCGTCGAGCTTTTCAAGCGCCCGGGCGCGGCGCTCGGCGAACTCTTCGCCTAGGACTTCGGTTCGCACGCCTTCTCTTCCCATCCGCCGCCCTCGCTCTGCTGGTGATAGACGAGGCTATAGCCCAGGTCGCGCAGTTCTTTCCATTGCGCCCGCGCATCGGCCAGCTCGTCATCGTCGCGCCCGTCGAACAACAGCGCGGCGCGTTGGCGCGGCGCGCCGGCGCCGGCGAGCGCCGGAGCCATGCGCGCGGTCTCGACGAAAAAGCGCGCATCGGCGTCGTTGGGATTGTCATTCTCGCAAGTCAGATAGATCGGCTGCGTCGCGGGCGCGCCGTCCGCCTTTGTCCCGTGCGGGAGAAAGCTCTCCTGACGATACGACCAGAGGTCGGCGTCGAGTTTGGCGAGGCAGGCTTCGCTCGTCGCCTGCACGATAGCGCGCCAGCCGCGCGCGCGGGAGCGCTCCAGAAGCTTCGGCAGCGTCTCCGCCACCGTCGCTCGGGTCAGATGATAGAAGGCGATCTCGGGCATGGCGCTTGGGGGCATCTTGGCATGATCGCCCCTATGTCGAAACTCTCTGCTTTGCGCAAGTTCGACGGCAGGCCGCGCGCCCTACGGGGCGCCTGTCACCCCGGCGTCCACGATGGCGGATCGCTCGCAGGGAAGGATTCCACCCCGGCCTCATAGACTGCGTCCTTTGGCGCCTCCCAAACGACGCTGATGTCGAGCGCATTTCTGACTTTGATGAAGGAAGAGGCGGTGGACGCGGCGTATTCCGCCTCCATCCATTCGGCCGCCGAGGCGACGGAGCCCTTGAGCACGACGTCGTCGCCCTCGATGTTGATCGAGATCGCCTTGGGGTCCGCCACGCCGCTTGCTTCCAGCGCCTCGCGGACCGCGGCGCGAATCCATAGCTTCTCTAACCCAGTCATCGCAGCCTCGGCCAAAAGCGCCGCAGCCCAAAGGCCGCGGCGCGCTTTCATCCTACATATGGGCCGTGGTCACCGAATGTTCCATCGGCTTGGTAAAGCCAATGAACAGAAGAACGATCGCCAAGGCCGCATGCAGCCAGTGGTCGGCGTGGTTCATGGCGATCGCCCCATCGAGAGAGGCGACGTCGGGCGCGACGAATCCGAGGACTGCGATCGCTGTATACGCGACGGCCAGCGTGCGGATCATGAGAACCGGGAAGCCGAAATAGGGGCTGAGGAGCAGGAGCGCGCCGGTGATCAGGTGCACGAAGTTATGCGCGGCATTCACCTGGAAGTAGCCGACGTCGGATACGAGCGGATTGGGAATAAATCCGAGAAGGCCAACCGCGACGAAGATGACGCCGAGGATGGTGGCTACAAACCTAGCGTTCCACTGAGACTCAATCATGATGCGTTCCTTTCAGTCCAGGACAACTGCACTGAGCATCAGATCGGGCGGCGCTGAAGCGTTTCCAATTAAAAAATGGAAATGCCATTAGATAATCCGTCGGTAAAAAGCTTTAGCGCCACTTGTTCCGGATTCTTAAGCTAATAATATCAGCTAATACGGAGCAATTCGGGGGCTACTGCAAGCGACAAGACCTCCACTACTTGAGGCCCGCCCAGTCGACTTGAACTGAAGCCCAGATCTCATGGCGCGCGCAAACGCCTAAACTTTGCGCTGCGGCATGTCGCCGGCTCAGCTCTCGTAATAGTCGCGCACCAGCCGGTCGAGCAGCCGCACGCCCCAGCCGGCGCCCCAGCTTTGGTTGGTGTCGCTCGTCGGCGAGCCCATGCCGGTGCCGGCGATGTCGAGATGCGCCCAGGGCGTCTTGCCGACGAAGCGCTGCAAAAAATGCGCGGCGGTGATCGAGCCGGCGTGGCGGCCGCCGGTGTTCTTCATATCGGCGAATTTCGAGTCGATCATCTTGTCGTAGGCCGGGCCCATGGGCAAACGCCACAGCTTCTCGCCGATGTGGCTCCCGGCTTTGGTCAGGCGATCGGCGAGTTCGTCATTGTTCGAGAACAGCCCGCCATATTCCTGACCCAGGGCGACGAGAATGGCGCCGGTAAGCGTCGCCAGATCGACGATCGCCGCGGGCTTATGCTTATCAATGACGTAAGTCAGCGCGTCGGCGAGAACGAGCCGCCCTTCGGCGTCGGTGTTGACGATTTCGATCGTCTGGCCCGACATTGACTTGACGATGTCGCCCGGCCGTTGCGCCTTGCCATCCGGCATGTTCTCGACGAGGCCGAGGACGCCGACGACATTGGCCTTGGCCTTGCGGCCGGCGATGGCGTACATCGCGCCGGTCACGGCCGCCGCGCCGGCCATGTCGCCCTTCATGTCCTCCATCGAGGCTGCAGGCTTGATGGAAATGCCGCCGGAGTCGAAAACGACGCCCTTGCCGACAAAGGCGATCGGCGCAGCGCCCTCGGCTCCGCCGCTCCAGCGCAGGATGACGAGGCGGCTGCCTGCCTCCGACCCCTGGCCGACGCCTAACAGGGCGCGCATCCCGAGTTCGGACATAGCCTTCTCGTCGAGAACCTCGACCTCGACGCCGAGCTTCATCAGCCCCGAAGCGCGGCGGGCGAATTCCTGCGGAGTCAGCACATTCGCCGGCTCATTGACCAGAGTCCGCGCGAGGATCACGGCTTCCGCCAGATGGCTGCAGTCGGCCATCGCGCCGCCGACGCCGTCGGGATCGGCGACGGCGACGACGACCTCCATCAAGCCGTCGCGATCCGCTTCGTCCTTCTTCTTGGTCTTGTATTGGTCGAATTTATAGGCGCGCAGCCAGCCGCCCAAGGCGAGTTGCGCAACCGCGTCTTGTGTGGCGGGCGTTCCCGCCGGCAGGTCGAACAATATCACGGCGCGCGCGCCCGGCCCGATTTTCCCGGCGGTCTGTCCGCCGAGCGCAAAGAAATCGTCGAACGGCTTGGCGGCTTCGCCGCCCTCTTCCTCGGCATCGTCGCCTTTGCCGACGCCAATGAGGATCACCCGGCTGGCGGGCGCCCCGGGCGCCGCGAGAATCTCGATCGATGTTCCTGATTTACCCTTGAATTTGGCCGCCGAGGCGGCGCGCGCGAGATGAGGGGCCGCGTCTTTAAGAATGCTCGCGGCGCGCTCGCCCATGGCGAGATCGCGGCCGACGAACGCCACCAGCGTGCGCGGATGCCCCTCCTCTTCCGGGTGGCGCAGCAGCGCTTCAGCGGCGTCGAATGGCTGGAGTTCATATTTCGCGTTGACGAGCATCAGGGCCTCTGCCTCCTCCGCCGAAGCGGAAGCCGTTCCGGCGCGATTGCGCCGGATTTTTGGGAAAGTTAGCGCCGGCGGGCGCGCCAGGCGCGCATTTTGACAGGATTGGCGCGCAATATCTTCCGGCGGGCGGCCGCGGTCAATCGCGGCCGGGTGGTTTTTGAGCCATTCCAGGCTCGATGTCCCCGCCGCGGAATCGCCGCGATCGTTCCGCAGAAATCCGACGTGGCGCAAAAGCAACGCTCGCAAATTGAATGTGTTGGAGCGGCTCGATGGAGCCGCGCCACGCTTGCGCGCAAAGATGCGAGCGTTTAGCGATCGTTAACTGGACAGTAGCTGCTCGCGCCTGGCGCGACGCGCCAAAAATACGAAGGGGGGAGCCGCAGCCATGATCGGGGCGACGATCACGCGCTATTTCGCGCTGCGGTTCATGCGCACGATCCTGGCGATTTTCTTCACCATATTCTGCCTGATGTTTGTCGTCGTTTTCGTCGAGATGCTGCGGCGCGCGAGCGACAATCCGCAAGCCGGCGCCGCGACCGTCGCCTTGTTGACGGCGATGCGGGTGCCCGCGGCCGCGGAGATGATCCTGCCCTTCGCGGTCCTGTTTGGGTCCATGGCGACTTTCGTCGATCTCACGAGAAAGCTCGAACTGGTCGTCGCCCGCGCCGCCGGCATGTCGGTCTGGCAGTTCATCGCGCCGCCGGCGCTGACCGCCCTGCTCATCGGCATTGTTTCTGTCGCGATCTACAACCCGCTGTCGGCATCGATGAAGCAGCGCTCCGAGCAGATGGAATGGGATCTTTTCGGCGTGCCAGGCAGTCTGCGCATCGATCACGGCGTCTGGCTGCGCCAGCACGGCATTGATGGTCTCGCCATCATGCACGCCATGAATTCGTCTAACGCCGGCACGGAGCTGGCGAATGTCAGCGTCAATATTTACGCGCCCAAGGGCGGCTTCCTTGAGCGCATCGAAGCGGACCGCGCGCGACTCGAGCCGGGAGTCTGGGTGCTCGAGAACGCGCAGGTGAGCATGCCGGGAGAAGCGTCGCGCAGAGTAGGCTCCTATATGCTGGCGACCGAACTGACGCCGGCGCAGGTCGCGGCGGCGACGACGCCCCCGCAGGGCACGCCATTCTGGTCGCTGCCGGAAATGGCCGCGCGCACCGCCTCAGCGGGTCTCGACGCGACCGGCTATCGGCTACAGTTTCAATCGCTTCTTGCGCGACCTTTGCTCCTCGTCGCGATGGTTCTCGTCGCCGCTTCCTTTTCATTAAGATTCTTTCGATTTGGCGGCGTCGCCAAAACCCTTTCCGGTGGCGTGGCCGCAGGCTTCGTGCTTTATATCGTTACCAAAGTCCTCTCGGATCTCGGCGGCGCGGGCATGGTAAGCCCTGTCGTGGCCGCGTGGTCGCCTGCGCTTGTCGGGAGCATGTTGGGCACGGTGATCTTGCTGTATTCGGAGGACGGCTGATGACGCTCGCCAGTTCCTCCCGACGCCTTCTCATTCTAGCGGCCGCGCTCGCGATCTTCGGGGCGGCCTTCGCGAATCGCTCCGCGGCGGCGCAGCCCGCGGCCGGCGAGCGGATGGTCGTCGAGGCCAAGGAACTCGTCTACGACGAGAAAAAGAACACGGTCACGGCGCGCGGCGACGTCCAGATTTACTACAAGGGCCGGCTGCTTGAAGCGGACCGGGTCACCTATGACCGCAACACGTCACGCGTTTTCGCCGAAGGCCACGCAAAGCTGACCGAAAAGGACGGCTCGGTCGCGCGCGCTGATCGTTTTGACCTCACCGACGACTTCAAGAACGGGTTCATCGAAAGCCTGCAGGTCGACACGGTCGACAACACGCATTTCACCTCGCCGCGGGCCGAACGGGCCGGCGAGACGACGACCTTCGAGATGGGCAGCTATACCGCCTGCGAAGCCTGTCGCAACGATCCTTCGAAGCCGCGAACATGGCAGATCCACGCCAAGCGGATCATCCACGATAACGTCGAGAAGATGGTCTATTACGAAGACGCATCCTTGGAAATGCTCGGCGTGCCGATCGCCTATGTGCCGTTCTGGTCCTCGCCGGATCCGTCGATCAAGCGCAAGTCCGGATTCCTGTCGCCGGTATTCGTGTATCGCTCGCAGCTCGGCGCTGGCGTCGGCGTGCCCTATTTCTGGGCGCTGGCGCCGGATTACGACCTCACCGTCACGCCGATCTATTTTTCGCGGCAGGGCCCGTTCGTCACCGCGGAATTCCGCCAGCGTTTTGATAGCGGATCTTACTCGATTCGCGGCGAAGGAACCCACGTGCAAGACACGAGCGCCTTCGCGCCGGCCCCGCTCGGCGCCGGCAACAAGCAGTGGCGCGGCGCCATTCAGTCCTTAGGAGACTTCTGGCTCAATGACCGCTGGCATGCCGGCTGGGACATCACGGCGCTTTCGGATCGCTTTTTCTTTCAGGACTACAAGCAGTATAACTATCTTCTGCAAAACTACTTCTTCCGCGAAGCGTCGTCGACGATCTTTCTGACCGGCCAGGGGCCGCGCAGCTATTTCGACATGCGCGGATATTATTTCCAGCTGCTGTCGCCCAATGACGTGCAGGCGCAGCAGCCCGTCGTGCATCCGGTCATCGACTACAACCGCGTCTTCGACATCGACCCGGCGGCGACGGCCGGCCTTGGCGGCCAGATCGAAGTCGACAGCAATGTGACGAGCACGTCCGCCGATCTCGCAAATTACGAATCAATCAATCCGCGTAGGCTGGACAGCATTTACGGCCTTTACAATGTCTGCGCGGTCTATGCGCGCGACGTCGTGCCTCAGCGCAGCACCTGTTTGCTGCGCGGCGTCGGCGGCGACTATCAACACGCAACGATCAGCGGCGCCTGGAAGCGAAAATTTATCGACCCCGTCGGCGGCGTTTGGACCCCCTTCGCTTTCGCGCGCTTCGTCGGCAGCTACCTCGATTACGACCGCCAAGGATTGTTTCCGATTTACAATCAATTTGGGCAGCCGATTCCCAACGGCGCGCAGGGTCAGTTCTTCGATGGCGCCGACAATCGCTTCCGTGGCCAAGCGCTGCCCGGCATTGGCGCCGAATGGCGCTATCCGATCCTTGCTAGAAGCTTTGTCGGCGACATCGTTTTCGAGCCTATCGCCCAGGTGGTCGCGCGATCCAATCAGACTTCGATCCCATCGCTCGTCAACCTGGACGCACAAAGCCTCGTTTTCGACGATTCGACCCTGTTCGAATGGAGCAAGTTCTCCGGCTATGATCGGTTCGAGACAGGCACGCGTCTCAACTATGGCGGCCAAGCCACCATGTCGCTGTCGAATGGAGGCTTCATCAATACGATGATCGGCCAATCACGCCAGATCGCCGGCGCCAACTCCTACGCGCAGGCTGACGCGGCGAATGTCGGCCTCGATTCCGGCTTGAATTCGCGCGCGTCGGATATCGTCGGGCGTTTCGCCTTTGCGCCCTCTTCGCTTCTCAGCTTCGTCGCCAAGGGCCGCTTCGACAAGGGCAGCTTGCGCGCGCGCCGGCTGGACATATTCGCAACAATGAATCTGGATCCGATCACGCTCCAGCTTCAATATGCCAATTACGCGTCGCAGCCGGCCATCGGCTTTGACTTGCGGCGTCAGGGACTTTCCGCGACCGCAAAATACGATATCACCAGCAACTATTTCCTGAACGGCACCGTCACCTTCGACATGAGCCGCTATCTCTATAATTCTCTGACCAGTCCGACGCTCGTTCCATTCACGACGACACTCACCGGCATCAATCTCACGGGCACCGCGCCCCTGTTTTCGGTCGCGACGCTGGGCGCCGGCATCGGCTACCACGACGAATGCACGACTTTGTCGGTCAATTATACGCAAATCTATCAGCCGCAATCCTACACCGGACTGCCGGCGCGCAACCAGACGGTGATGGTTACGCTCCAGCTGCGCACCTTGGGCGAGGCGCGGTTCAACTACGGCGTCGGTTCGGTGCTGGTGAACGACGGCGTGCGGTCCGCCGTGGCGCACTGAGCGGCTTTTTTTCGCGGAGCCGCTAGTTACATGTCGGATTCATCACGTCGGGAGGACGCCCGCCGTCCCCCATGTTAAAAGGCGCCGCGATGCGCGCTCCCTGCCGTCGGGGCGCGTTTCCAGCCGCCAAGCGTAGGGCGCCCGACACAGACGCGCTGTCGCGCAAAGGAGAACGCAATGAAGTTGTTTAGCTCGCTCGCCGCCGGCGCGCTTCTCGCCATCGGGGCGACCACGCCGGCTTTCGCAGAGGAATTGTCTGGCCCGCAAAAGGTCGCGATTGAGAAAGTCGTGCATGACTATCTCATTTCCAATCCGGAGGTGATCAAAGACGCGATTGACGAGCTCGGAAAACGCGAAAAGGTCGCCGAGGCCGCAACGCGCGAAAAGGCCGTCAACCAGCATGGCGACAAAATTGTGAACTCGCCCAACCAGGCGGTCGTGGGCAATCCCAGCGGCGACGTCACGCTCGTCGAGTTCTTCGACTACAACTGCGGCTACTGCAAGCAGTCCATGAATTCGGTCGCCAAGCTGATCGAAGCGGATCCCAAGCTTCGCGTGGTGCTGAAGGATTTCCCGGTCCTTGGGCCGGACTCGGTCGAGGCGGCCCAGGTGGCGACCGCTGCGCGCATGCAGCTCGACAGCCAGAAATTCTGGGATTTCCACCGCAAGCTGCTTTCGACGCGCGGCCACATCGGCAAGCAACAGGCTTTGGCGGCGGCAAAGGAGGTCGGCGCCGACATGGGTCGCATCGAGAAGGACATGTCCAGCGCGGAGACGAAGGCCGCATTGAAGGAAGTGGCGTCGCTGGCGGATGATCTGCGATTCGACGGGACGCCGGCCTGGGTGATCGGCAAGGAAGCGATCATCGGTGGCGTGCCCTACGCCCAGCTGAAAGCCAAAATCGACAGCATGCGCAAATGCGGCAAGACCGTATGCTAGCCGGGCGACGGGCTTCCTTTGCGGCGTCAATAAGGCTAAGAGAGACGGCCTGCCGCCCTTGAGATTTTTTGGGAACGTTTCGGAAGCGCTATGTCAGCCGTCCATGTGCTTAACGGACCCAATCTCAATCTTCTCGGCAGGCGTGAGCCAGCGATATATGGAACGGCGACTCTCGACGACATCCACGCAATGCTGGAGAAGCGTTGCGCGGAACGGGGCGTCTCGCTCGTCTTCCGGCAGTCCAACCACGAGGGCGATCTCGTCGACTGGATTCACGAGGCTGGCGGCGCCGGCGCGCCGGTCATCTTGAACGCCGGCGCGTTGACCCACACGTCGATCGCGCTCCATGACGCCATCAAAGGCGCGGACGCCGTCGTCATCGAAGTGCACCTTTCGAATGTGCATGCCCGCGAAAGCTTTCGCAGCCGCTCCTTCATCTCGCCCGCGGCGCGCGGCGTGATCGCGGGGTTTGGACCGCTCTCCTATATCCTTGCCCTCGAAGCTGTCTTTGAAAACGAACTGAGAAAGAGCTGAACCACTTATGGCGCGCAAAGCTCAACCGCCTCGAACCACTCCCTCCCGCAGGCCGGTGCCAGCAAGCGCCACCGCGATCGATGCGGACCTGCTGCGCACGATCGCCGAACTTGTCGCCGGCAGCGATCTGACCGAATTCGAGGTGGAAAAAGGCGATCTGCGCATCCGCGCGGCGCGCATGCCCGCCGCCGCGAGCGTGGTCGCTGCGCCGCCGCCGCTGGTTCAGCCCCTCCATACGGCTTTGCCGCCGACGCCAAAGTCAGCGGCCTCGCCTGCCTCGGCCCCAGCGGAGCCCGCCGAATTCGTCGACGCGGTGAAGTCGCCTATGGTCGGCACCGCCTACCTGCGGCCGAATCCGGACGCCAAGCCTTTCATCGAGATCGGCGCGCGCGTTTCGGTTGGCGATAAGCTGTTGCTGATCGAGGCGATGAAGACGTTCAACGACATCGTCGCCACGAAGTCAGGCGTTGTGACGGCCATACTGATCGAAGATGGCCAGCCTGTCGAATATGGCGAACCTCTCCTGGTGATCGAGTAGGCGGCGTCAGGAAATGTTCGACAAGATCCTCATCGCCAACCGCGGCGAAATCGCGCTGCGCATCCTGCGGGCGGCCAAGGAATTGGGCGTTGCGACGGTCGCCGTCCATTCCACCGCCGACGCCGACGCCATGCACGTCAAGCTGGCGGACGAGTCGGTCTGCATCGGACCGGCGCCGGCGCGCGATTCCTATCTCAATATTCCCGCCCTGCTCTCCGCCTGCGAAATCACAGGCGCGGACGCCGTGCATCCGGGCTACGGCTTTCTTTCGGAGAACGCGCGCTTCGCCGAGATTCTCGAAGAGCACAACATCACCTTCATCGGTCCGAAGTCAGAGCACATCCGTCTGATGGGCGACAAGATCGAGGCCAAGGCGACGGCGAAGAAGCTTGGCATCCCCTGCGTGCCCGGGTCCGAGGGGCCGATCCTCAGCGAGAAGGAAGCGCTGAAGGTCGCCGAAAGGATCGGCTTTCCGGTTCTGGTGAAGGCGGCGTCCGGCGGCGGCGGCCGCGGCATGAAAACGGCGCGCGACGCGCACGACCTTGCGATCGCCATCGCCACCGCGCGCACCGAGGCGAAGGCCGCCTTCGGCGACGACACGGTCTACATTGAAAAATTTCTCGATAAGCCGCGTCATATCGAGATTCAGATCTTCGGCGACGGCAGGGGCCAAGCCGTGCACCTTGGCGAACGCGACTGCTCGCTTCAGCGTCGTCACCAGAAGATCTGGGAGGAAAGCCCGTCGCCGGCGCTCAATGACGCGCAGCGCATGGAGATCGGCGAGATCTGCGCGCGCGCCATGCGCGACATGCAATACGCCGGCGCCGGCACAATCGAGTTTCTTTACGAAAACGGCGAATTCTACTTCATCGAGATGAATACGCGCATTCAGGTCGAGCATCCGGTGACCGAGTCGATCACCGGCGTCGATCTCGTCTGCGAACAGATCAGAGTGGCGGCCGGTTCTCCGCTCTCGTTACGCCAGGAAGACATTTGGTTCTACGGCCACGCCATCGAGTGCCGGGTCAACGCCGAGCACCCCGTCAGCTTCCGGCCTTCGCCCGGGCGCATCGCCTACTATCATCCGCCAGGCGGTGTCGGGGTTCGCGTCGATTCGGCGGTCTATCAGGGCTATGTCATCCCGTCGAATTACGACTCGCTTATCGGCAAGCTCATTGTTCACGGGCGCAACCGGACCGAGGCGCTGATGCGGTTGCGTCGCGCGCTCGACGAATTCATCGTCGACGGCATCGACACCACGCTTCCGCTGTTTCGAACGCTGGTGCGCAACGCCGACGTACAGAACGGCATCTACGACATTCATTGGCTGGAGCATTTTTTGGCGACGGGCGGCATCGAGCCAGGCTTTTGAGTTAACGACGACCAAGTCGGCGACGCCTTTATCGAATGGCGCGGAGCGAAGCTCAACCGTACGACCAAAATAATTTGGCTTCCCGATAGAAAGTCGGCCTCGAAGGGTGGCGCAGCCTTCTCGCGCCGCTATCCTTGAAGACATGTCGCGCCTCAACGCCCCCTATGCGATCACCCCGCATCTTCTGCTAAGAGCTTATTCCATCGGACTTTTTCCGATGGCCGAGAGCGCCGAGGACGATCAGCTCTACTGGGTCGATCCGGAGCGGCGCGCGATTTTTCCGCTCGATGGCTTCGCCGTATCGCGCTCCCTGGCCAAGACCGTAAGGTCCGATCGATTTGAGGTCGATGTCGATCGCGACTTCGACGCGGTGATCGACGCCTGCGCCGCGCCATCCTTCCGCCGGGAGCGCACCTGGATCAACGCCGAAATCCGCCGGCTCTATCGCGAATTGTTCGATCTCGGCTACGCACATACCGTGGAGTGCCGACGCGACGGCCGCCTGGTCGGAGGATTATATGGCGTCACTTTGGAAAGCGCCTTTTTCGGCGAAAGCATGTTCCATCTGGAGCGCGACGCCTCAAAGGTGGCGCTCACCCACCTCGTCGCCCGGCTGCGAACCGCCGGCTTCCGGCTGCTCGATACGCAATTCATTACCCCGCATCTCGCCTCGCTCGGCGCGATCGAGATTTCGCGCGACGCATATCATAGCGCCCTCGAACAGGCGCTGGCGGCGAACGCCAACTTCTATGTGTGGCCAAGAACCGCCCGCATAACCGGGACACAGGCGCTGGCCGCGCTGGAAAACTAGAACGGCACATTGCTCGGCGGCACAGGCGGCGCCGGCTGTTCGCCGCGCCGCTTCTTCCGTCGAGAGGGCGCAGCTGGGGCCGGAGCCTGCTCCGGCGGAGCCGCCGCTTCGGGGTCGATGGGGACTGGCGCGGCCTGATCGGCGGGTCCGATGGGCTGATTTTCCATCGGTGGCGGCGCCGTCGGCTCGACCCGGCGGGAGCGCCGCTTCTTGCCTTCGGGGGGAGTCGTCGCCTCAGCCTCGGTGGCCGGGGCTGCAGGCGCCGGCGCCGTTGTCGCCTCCGCGGGCGGCGCTGCGGTCTCCTTGCCGCCTTTGCAGTCGACGAGCCACACGTCATAGACCGGGTGTTCGACGCCGTGGAGGCCGGGGCTCGCAGCGAACATCCAACCCGAGAAAATGCGCTTGGCGTCCTGCTTTGCGTCGGTCTTGACGGCATCCGGCCTTAGATCGGCCCCACGCTCCGACTTGAGAACGAGTTCGTCGACCTCGACAAAGCTTGTCGTTTGCGGCGTTTCGGTCTGCGGCCTTGTGTTGCACAGGCGCGGCGTCACTTGCAGCGCCCCGAACTGCACGGTTTCGTCTATGGCGACGTCGAAATTGATGATACGGCCGGTGGTCTTGTCGAGACCGGCAAAGACCGCGGTCGGATGGCGGATCGGATCGGCTGACGCGTCGGCCGCAAAAAGCGCCCACGCGCCGAGGGCCGCCGGCGCCAGGGACAGGGGCAACTTCATCCGTTCACCGCATGGTTCTCCGCCGGCCCGGACAACAGGCGGGCGACCAGAACAGGCAACAAAGGCGTTTCCATGGAAACCGCGCCGCTCAGCCTTCAGGCCGCCAAGCCGCGTAATCGCCGCCGGCAGGCGGACGCTCGCCCAACGCGAGCTGGGAGCCCGGCGGCCGATAGGCCTGCGGCGTTCCCGTCAGATTTTCCTGATACGGCAGCTCCCATTGGCGCGACCGGTAGGACTCTTCCGTCGGCGGCGTGTCCACCGTGTGGTGCAGCCAGCCGTACCATCCTGGCGGCGTCGCCGAGCCCTCGCAATAGCCCTTGTAGATCACCCAGCGCCGTTCGAACCCCAGCGCCGGATCGATCTTGCCGCCGCGGCGGCGGTAATAAACATTGCCGAACTCGTCTTCGCCGACGCGCTCGCCGTAAAGCAGCGTCCACAGGCCGGTGCTGAGCGTGGCCTGGTTCCACCAGGTGAAGAAGCGAACGATGTAGGACATGTATTTGGAGTCCCCGAATTTTGTGGCCCCTTATTGCGTCTGATGGCGTCAATGTCCAGCGTCGCCGCAACCCCGCGACGATTCGGATCGAATTCGCCCGCGCTCGCGCCTGCCGGGGCAGAAACGGAGGACTGAATGTCGGCTACTCTTTCGGCCCAATGTTGCCTCATCGGCGGCGGTCCCGCCGGACTGGTGGCGGGGTTTCTCCTGGCCCGCGCCGGCGTCGATGTAATCGTGCTTGAAAAACACGCGGATTTTCTGCGCGACTTTCGCGGCGACACGATTCACCCCTCGACGCTGCGGATCATGGACGAACTCGGGCTGCTCGATGAATTCCTGCGCCTGCCGCACCATAAGGCCTATGAGCTTTCGGCCTGGATCGGCGATCGTCGATACAAGGTCGCCGATTTCTCGAGCCTGCCCGGAAGGTGCAATTTTGTCGCCTTCATGCCGCAATGGGATTTTCTCGACTTCATCGCCGAACATGCGCGGACGCTGCCCAATTTCCGGCTGTTGATGCGAACCGCCGGCGAGCGGCTCCTGTTGGACGGCGACCGCGTCTGCGGCGTCTCCGCCACAGGCGCCGAAGGAGAAATAAAGATAGAGGCCTCACTCGTCATCGCCGCCGACGGGCGCACCTCGCACATGCGCGACGAAGCCAGACTTCCGGTCAAGGACCTCGGTGCGCCGATGGATGTTTTTTTGGTTCAAGCTTCCGCGCAAGGACAGCGACCCGGACGAAAGCTTCGGCCGCATCGCGCCCGGCCGCATGCTGGCGATGATCGACCGCGGCGCCTATTGGCAATGCGGCTGCGTCATCCCCAAAGGCGGCGCCGAAGAATTGCGCCAGAAAGGCATCGACGCCTTTCGCGAGTCGATCGCGCGTCTGACGCCCTTCCTCGCCGACCGCGTCGATACGCTCAAGGATTGGACCAACGTGAGCCTGCTCACCGTCCAGGTCAATCGCCTCAAGAAGTGGAGCCGGCCGGGACTGCTCTGCATCGGCGACGCCGCCCACGCCATGTCGCCGGTCGGCGGGGTCGGCGTGAATCTTGCGATCCAGGACGCCGTCGCCGCCGCCAATCTCCTCGGCGCGAAGCTGCGCGGCAATTCGCTGAGCGATGCGGATGTAGCCGTGGTGCAGCGGCGACGGGAATTTCCGACGCGCGTCACGCAGGCGATTCAGCTCTTCATCCAAAATCGCGTTGTGCGCAGCGTGCTCGCGGCTGAGGCGCCGCTGGCGCTGCGGCTGCTCAACGCCATGCCGCTGCTGCGCCGTCTGCCGGCGCGACTCATGGGGCTCGGCGTGCGGCCGGAACACATCGAAACGTGACGCGCTTCACTCGGCGTCGCGAATAAAGGCGCCGAAGGCGCGCGGCCCGTCGCCGGTTTCGGCCTTGCCGAGGACTTTCAGCGTTTGCGCGTCGAGCGCCCAGAGCTCGTTCGAGAACCAATTGGCGACATAGACGCGCGCGCCGTCTGCGCTCGCGGCGAGACCTTCCGGATATTCGCCGACTTTCAGAGTCTCCACCGGCGCCAGCGTCTCCGCGTCGAAGACGCTGACGCTGTCGCCGTGCTGATTGGCGACGAAGACGCGGCCCTTGGCGAGCGCCACGGTGTAAGGCCTGCTGCCGCATTTGAGCGTCGCGACGACCTTGCGCCGGGCGAGATCGACGACGCTAACGTCGTCCGATTCGACATTGGCGGAATAGGCGCGCGCGCCAGAAGCGTCGATCGCCACGCCAAAAGGATGTTTGCCGACGGGCGCCGTCGCCACCCGAGAAAATGTCGCCGCGTCGATCAAGGAAAGTGCATTGTCGTCGCGATCGGCGACGACGATTGTCTTGCCGTCGGGCGCGACCGCCACGCCAGACGCCATTGCGCCGACGCCGACGCTGCGCTGCGCGCCGCTTGCGAGGTCAATCTCGACAAGGCGCCGGCCGTAGAGATCGGCGACATAGACGCGCTTGCCGTCCGGGCTCGCGGCGACGCCGAGCGGTCCGCCTTCGACCGGAATGCGTTTCTCGATTCTGCGCGTCGCGGCGTCGATTACGGTGAGAAACTTGCCCTCGGGACTGGTGACGAAGGCGCGCGCGCCGTCGCGCGACACGGCGATTCCCGCCGGCTTGCCGCCGATCGGCAGCGTCGCCACGGTCTCCATTTTGGAAAGATCGACGATCGACAGCGCGTCGGCTCCTTGCGCGGTGACGAAGGCTTCGTCGGCGATGGCAGGGGGAGCGAGGAAGGCAATGGCGAGAAACAATCCCGCCGTCATGGCCGGGCTTGTCCCGACCATCCACGCGCGCGCGAAGCGGTTGGCCCCTTTTCCTGCGACGCGTCGCGTCGTCTTGGCGTGGATGCCCGCGACAAACGCAGGCATGACGCGTTGAAGCCTCATCGCCCCTCCACCTTCGCCCTTAACGCCGCGAGACAGGCGCGCTCCAGCGCCGTCACCGCCGCGATGGCGACCTCGTCATTGAGTTCCGGCGGCGGATCGTTCGTCGGATGGCCGCGGTAGAAGCGCGCCTTCCACTCGACTTGCGCCTTGCCGTTCTCAGCCGGCCGCACGGTGATCAAGGCGGTGTAATTCGTCGCGGGCAACCGCTTCACGTCATCGCCTTCGCGATGCACGCCAAGCATCATGCGCTCGGCGTCGCGCTTGGTCAGCAGCTCATCGATGACGCCGCCGTCGGCCATGATAAGCCTGCGCCGCGCTTGATCGGGAACATCGCCGCCCGATGCTTCGACGCCGACGACGCCCGGCAACCAGCCGGCGTGGGCGAAGTCGCTGATCACCGCCCAAACCTTATCTGGCGGCGCATTGACGATCGCCGTCTCGACCACCTTCAACGGCGAAGCGCCATGCGCCGCAAATGCGGCAATCGGCAGGAACGCAGCGAGCCCCGCCGCGCCGCCAAGAAAGCGCCGGCGCGTCAGGGCGATTTTGACCAGTGCCTTGAGCATGGCGCGGCGCTTACTTGCCCTCCGCCTTGGCCTTCAACGCGGCGAGGCCTGATTTGTAAATGTCGGTCACGGCCTTCACCCCAGCCTCGTCGGAAAGCTCCGGCGGCGGATCATTGTTCATGAAGCCGCGATAGAACGCGCCCTTCCATTCGACGACGCTCTTGCCGCCGTCTTCCTTCACGCTGATCGTCGCAGCGTAATTATTGACCGGCAGCACTTTCACGTCGACGACGTCGATCTTGTAGCTCAGCGACTTGCCCTCGGCGTCGTATTTCGTCAGCGTCTCGTCGATGACGCCGCCGTTCTTCAAGGTCAGCTTGCGCTTGGCGTCGACGGCGTTGCCGCCCGTCCCTTCGGTCTTGGCGACCCCGGGATGCCAGTTCAGATCCTGGAAATTGCCGACGATCTCCCAGACCTTCGCGGCCGGGGCGTCGATTTCGATCTTTTCGACGACCTTCTGGCGCGACGGGCCGTGGGCCAGCGCTGGCCAGGCGAGCAGCCCGGCGGAAAGAAGCGACAGGGCCGCAACGACACATGCGCGGCGCGCAAGCACAAACGTCATAAGGTTCTCCCGAGAATCCTGACCTTGGCCGCCCTCTGAGGCGGCAGGCCGCACATAAGGGCGCCTGAAGCGGCGGCGTCAAGGGTTGCGCGGCGAGGCGAGAACTCGGCCGCGTCGGCGCCGGTAACCGGTTCGACCATCGCCACAAAAGTTGTTCCGCATGCCACTTGCAGCCGACACGTTGACCATCCATATACCATCCACACAGATGATGGAGGGATGGATTTGGCGGACATCTACAAATTGCGAGAAAAGCCGCCAGAGGCCGAGAAAATCACGATCAATCTCGGATACGTCGATCTTGGCCATATCGATCTCTTGGTGCGCGAGGGCTTCTACTCCAACCGCACCGACTTCATCCGCACCGCAATCCGCAATCAGCTCGGCGCGCATTCGGACGCGGTCAAACAGTCCATCGTGCGCAACACGCTGGAGCTCGGCTTACGCCACTACAGCCGCGAAGACCTCGAGGCGGTGAAGGCGGCGGGCCGCAGACTGCGCATCCAGGTCCTTGGACTGGCGTCAATCGCCGAAGACGTCACGCCGGAACTGGCGCGCGAGACCATCGAATCCATCAGCGTGCTCGGCGCGCTTCAAGCGAGCAAATCCGTCAAGGCGGCGCTCCACGATCGCATCAGTTGACCTTCCCACTCTCCCGCGAGGCGTAGACAAAATGAAAAACATCCTGACGAGCGCCTTGAACAGGGCGACGCAATTGACGCGCGAGCAAAATCTAACGGAAGCGACGCGCGTGCTGATGCGCGCGCTGAGAGCGGGCGGCGCAACGGCGCCAGCGCCGGAACCGGCCGCGCACGCCGAGCCGCATCCCCCAACCTTCCATCTGCGCCGCCCGCTCGGCGAGACAGTGGAGCTGCTGCGCCATGCCGGCCTTCCGGGCCTCGATCAAAACGGCGCGCTTGTCGCCCTGCGGAAAGCTCCGCAAATCGACGTTCCGCCAGGCGCTGCCTATGTGTCGCGCAGCTATGTCGGCCCGGCCGGCGCCCGCGACTATAAGGTCTATGCGCCCAACGGCGTTAGAGACAGCAAACGCCCTTTGATCGTGATGCTTCACGGCTGCACGCAGAACCCGGACGACTTCGCCGTCGGCTCGCGGATGAATGAGCTTGCCGAAGAACACGGATTTCTGGTCGCCTACCCCGCGCAGTCCACCCAGGCCAATCAGATGGGCTGCTGGAACTGGTTCAACCCTGCTGATCAGGCGCGTGAGAAGGGCGAACCCAGCCTCATCGCCGGCCTGACGCGCGCCGTCATGGCGGAGTGGCGCGTCGACGAGGCGCGCGTCTATGTGGCGGGATTGTCGGCCGGCGGCGCCATGGCGGCGACCATGGCCGCGACCTATCCGGAGCTCTACGCCGGGGTGGGCATACATTCCGGCCTCGCGCATGGCTCGGCGAGCGACGTCGCCTCCGCCTTCGCGGCGATGGGCGGCAATGCCGGTCTCGGCGCAGCGCGCATGGCCATGTCTGACGATCGCGTGCGGACCATCGTTTTCCATGGAGAAGCCGATCAGAAGGTGCATCCGACCAACGCGGAAACGATCGTCGCGAGGGCTCGCCTCGATCTTGCCGTAGCGCTCGCGCGTGAAACGCGCGAGACCGGATCGGCCGGCGGCCGCAATTACAGCCGCACCCTCATCGCAGATTCGCGCGGCATACCGCAGTTGGAGCATTGGACTGTCGAGGGGCTCGGCCACGCTTGGTCGGGCGGCAATCCCGACGGCTCCTTCGCCGATCGACACGGTCCCGAAGCATCGCGCGAAATGGTGCGGTTCTTCCTTTCGCATCCGCAGGCGCAGTAGCGACGCGCTGTCACACGCCCGTCTTAGAGGCGCTGCATCAGCGCGCCATGCTCTATCTGCGCGCGCTCGCCTTCGCCTTCACGCTGACGGGCGCTTTCGTCTTTCTGGTTCCACTGCAGGCGCTGGCGCGCCGGCGCGGCTGGCCGATTAAGCACACGATCCAGACGCGCTTCTGCCGCGCGATCTGCGCCGTCATCGGGATAAGGGTCGAGGCGCAGGGCGCCCTGCCCTCAAACGCCCCGCGCTTCGTGGTCGCGAACCATGTGTCCTGGACCGACATTATTGCGCTCGCGAGCCTCTACCCTTTCGTCTTTCTGGCGAAGCGCGAAGTGGCGAGCTGGCCCGTGCTCGGACTGCTGGCGCGGCTGCAAGGCACGGTCTTCGTCGAACGCGGGTTGAGGCAGGATGTCGCGCGCGTCAATGACGCGCTCGCTGACGCTATGCGCGCGGGCGGCGATCTCGTCGTCTTTCCCGAAGGCACGTCGAGCGGCGGCGCCGATGTTCTGCCGTTTCGCTCGACGCATTTCGCGCCGCTGGAAATGATGGCCGCATGCGGCGAGGCGCCGACGCTGGCGCCGGTCGCGATCGCCTATTCCGACGGCGCGCGCCGGATCGATGTCGGCTGGTACGGCGACATGACGTTTTTGCCGCATCTATGGAGCCTGATGAAGCGCGGCGACGCGCAGTGTCAGATTATCTTCGGCGATCCGATCCAGACAACTGGCAAGAAACGCAAGATGCTCGCTGTGGAGACGCGGGCGAGGGTGCAGGAGTTGCTCGCGTCACTGCAACCAAGCGGGCATCTTCCCGGAAGACCAGAATGAGATCGACGAACCCGCCCCAAAAAGCACCGCGAGACGATGGGCTAGGGCAGCGTAGAGAAATCGAATCATGACACGCTGCGCCGCAATATCTCGACTCAAATTTGTATTCCATGTTCCATCTTGCCAGCACCGGCATTTTGTTGCAGCCTAATGCGATCTTTTTCATTTCATTTGAAGATACGGAGAGCGCAATGCCTATTTCCATTAATCCCATTCGTAATTTCTTTTGCGGAAAATGTTTGTGCCGCGTGCCGCCGTCACCAGACGCACTGGCTCAGCTTTACGCGCGCTATCTCGAACTCAAGACGGCCCGGCGCTTGCCGGCCGATCTAACCTTCGACGAATATTATCAGGTCTGGCGATCGGGACGACGCGGGGAAAATGTCGTCGGCCTTGATGATGGCGCGGTGCATTCAGCGCCCAGCACCGCTCCGCAGTTGATCGACCGACCGAAAAAAATCTCAATGGAGTCATTCGCACTCTCGTGTTGCTCGTCGATTTTGCGGATCGCCCACATGACCAGAATCGTACTCCGGCATTCTTCGAGCAAATGCTCTTCAGCGAGAACGGCGTGTTTCCAACGGGCAGCATGCGAGAATATTATCGGAAGATTAGCAACTGGGATGAAGCGAACCAGAAAGGAATCGACATTCAGGGCAGCGTATTCGGATGGTTGCGCCTGCCTCAGACTCTCGCATTCTACGCAAACGGCGAATCTGGAATGGGCAACAACTTCCCACGTAACGCGGCGGGCATGGCGCGGGACGCGGTCGTGGCGGCTCAGAATCTCGGCGTCGACTTTACGCCCTACGACGCTCTCGGCGAGAAAATCGTGACGGCTCTCTTCATCATTCACGCCGGCGGCGGCGCCGAGCAGACGCTGAGCCGCGACGACATCTGGAGCCACAAATGGATTATCCCAGACGACGTGAAAGTCGGTCCCAACCTTAAAGTGCGAACATACCTGACGGTGCCTGAGGATTGTAACATGGGCGTTTGTGCGCATGAATGGGGGCATCTAGCCGCACGCTGGGCCGATTTCTATGACACAGGCCGCCTCCAACACATGCAGTCCAGCGGCTTAGGCAACTATTGCCTGATGGCGTCCGGATCATGGGGAAATAATGGTCTGACACCGACTCTTCCTAATGGAATGCTTCGAATGTTTCACGGTTGGATCACGTCGCAGCTGATAACCCGGACGACGAAAAACATCGAATTGAAGCCAGCCGCCGAAGGCGGATCGATGCTTTATCTGCGGAACCCAAGCACCATGGCCGAAGAGCAATATGTCGTTGTCGAGTATCGCCGCAGACGGGGACAGGATACCTACGCGCCTAGCGAAGGGCTCGCCGTCTACGTGGTCGACGAACGGATCGACAATGTGAATGACGAGGAGCGCCTCGCGATCGAATTGATGCAGGCGGACGGTCAGCGCGACTTGGCGAAAGTCTTCGGGCAGGGAAATCGCGGAGACCCGGAAGACCTCTACCCACAAGGCGCAAGACGCAAAATAGGCAAGACGACCAAGCCGGCCCTGGCCCTTCCTGACGGGAAGTGGACAGGAATCACGATTGACGTTTTGGGAAACGCCGGCGGAGAAACAATGAAAGTAAACGTGACGATTGAATAGCGAAGGATGGAGCGGCTATTCGCATACTGCAAACATTCATCCCGCGCCAGCAAGCAGTCCTCTTATTGAGGAGCCGCCGAAGGCGGCGTCTCGAAGGACGAGGACTGCCATAGGCGCACTGGTGGGTCCTGTTCTGTTGGCTTGTTAGATAAGTCCCAAGAACCGACCAGTCGCGACCAAGCCTGCGATTCCGGCTCCCGCGAGCGCAAGCGATTCCTTGTGTTCGCGAAGGAAAGTCTCAAACTGCTTCAAAGAGGATGGCTGCTCGGGAGCATTGCAATACGTCATACACAGCCCAACGAGGTGACGTGCAATCGCTGCGTTGTTTGCTCCCTTCCAATAATGACTCTCATCATGCGCTGGAAAATTTGTGCCGTCGCCTCTGAGGATGTGATCTCGTTCAATGGCTTTGTTTCTGATGGCTCCCGCAAAGCCGGAAATTATGGAGTGACACTCCGTGAGCCCTGTTGCTCGCAAGTTTGACGGATATGGCTGAATCGCGCACTCAACCTTAGAGAAAAGTTCGGCAACTTTTTTCCTTAGATAGAATTGAATTGAACTCCAATAAACTAGCCTAGAAGAGCCTCCATATCTCAGCCCAGAATATCTGATCTTTCCGCCTCGAAAATCATCCATTTCAACTGGCCCGTCAGCGCCAATGAAATGCCATTTGAAGAATCATTCATTTGCCATATAACTCGGCTCCAGTTTCGATGCTTATACCAACCCGCGTTGATTAGAACCGATAGGCCCATTCGCGCAGCCCGATGGACATTATGCGCCAGGGTTGTTCGACGAGGCTGTTCCACGCATCACAGCAGTGATCGACGATATCATCGTAGGATT
>NZ_JAKFWS010000071.1 GCF_021731785.1 Methylocystis sp. | reverse complement strand
TGACGCTGTTGCCGTTCTGGCGGCCGCCGATGACGATGCCGGCGAATTCCGCGTAATTGAAACGCTTCACCGAATCCTTGAGCGCCGGCGCATAGGTCGAGCCGCCGCCGTTCGGACCGTGGCAGACATGGCATTCCGCATGATAGCGGCGGTAGCCTGAGAAGGTGTACCAGTCCACCTTGCCGTCAGGGCCGACATTGTAGGTTGGGTCGCCTTTGGCGTCCAAATATTTGCCGTCCGTTGATTTGACGGCCTTGGGATCTCCCGGCGGATCAGCCATCGCGGAGCCTCCCGCGCACAAAATGACGCACAGAGCCAACGCTCCGGCCAGCGGCGATCTCATTACCTGTCTCCTTGGTCTCTTCCCACACACTCTAAACGCCGACGCTCGGCGGGCACCTTTATGGTGCGCGCCGAGCGCCGACCTTCGTTAGCTTCGCGTCTTGCTTAATTCGGCAGAGCAAAGACCGTCAAGACGCCGCCGAGCGCCGTATAATTGGCGAGCGACGCATAATTGCCGACGGCGCCGAGGCCTTCGTTGCTCTTCGAAAGTCCCGCCGCGAGGCCGATGCCGGCCCAGCCGCCAACGCCCGACAGCACCGCGACATACTGCTTGCCGCCAGACTCATAAACGGTGACGTTGCCGATGATTCCCGACGGAGTCTTATACTTATAGAGCTCCTTGCCGGTCTTCGTGTCGACGGCCTTCAGATAGCCTTCCAACGTGCCGTAGAAGGTGACGCCGCCGTCAGTCGACGTCGCGCCGCCCCAGGCCGAGAACTGCTCCTTGTTCGACCAAACGATCTTGCCGGTCTTGGCGTCCCACGCGATGAAGTTGCCGGTGTGGGTCTCGCCCTTGTCCTTGCCCGCCGGGAACATTTCCAGCGTTGCGCCGACATAGGGCTGGCCCGCCGTATAGCTCACGCGGAACGGCTCATAGTCCATGCAGACGTGGTTGGTGGGGACCAGGAACAGGCCGGTCGCCGCGTCATAGCTCGCCGGCTGCTGGTCCTTGGAGCCGAGCGCCGCCGGGCAGACATATTGCGTGTTGACGTCTTCTCCGTTGTGCTGGGTCGAATATTTATCGACGACCAGCGGACGGCCATAGGTCTTGGACGATTTGTCCATGTCGACCTTGGTCGCCCAGTTCACCGCCGGATCATATTTTTCGGCGACGAGCAGCTCGCCGGTCACGCGGTCCAGCGTATAGGCGAATCCGTTACGGTCGAAGTGGACGAGAGTCTTGCGCTTCTGGCCGCCCATATCCTGGTCGGCGAGAATCATCTCGTTGATGCCGTCATAGTCCCACTCGTCGTGGGGCGTCATCTGGTAAACCCACTTCGCCTTGCCGGTGTCGAGGTCGCGCGCCCAGATCGTCATCGACCAGCGATTGTCGCCCGGACGCTGCGCCGGGTTCCAGGTCGAGGGGTTGCCCGAGCCGTAGTAGACGAGGTTCAGGTCCGGATCATAGCTGTACCAGCCCCAGGTGGTGCCGCCGCCGATCTTCCACTGCTCGCCTTCCCAGGTCGTGATCCCTGAGTCCTTTTCGACCGGCTTGCCGAGATGGGTGGTCTTGCCGGGCTCGATGAGCGTGTCGGCGTCGGGGCCCATCGAATAGCCGCGCCACACCTGCTGGCCGGTCTTGACGTCGTAAGCGGTGATGTGGCCGCGAACGCCGAACTCGCCGCCGGCGATGCCGACAAACACCTTGTCCTTGAACACGTGCGGAGCCGCGGTCGAGGTCTGGCCCTTCGAGGGATCGCCGTTCTTGACCGACCAGACGAGCTTGCCGGTCTTGGCGTCGAGCGCAACGAGCGTGGTGTCGGCCTGGGCCAGGAAAATCTTGCCGTCGCCGTAGGCGAGGCCGCGATTGACCGTGTCGCAGCACATCACCGGCACGACGGACGGGTCTTGCTTGGGCTCATATTTCCAGATGATCTTGTGGTCCGGATCCTTCAGGTCGAGCGCATAAACGATGTTGGGAAACGGCGTGTGCAGATACATGACGTCGCCGATGACGAGCGGGGCGCCTTCATGGCCGCGCAGAACGCCGGTCGAGAACTGCCACGCCGGCGCGAGCTTGCCGACGTTCTCGGTCGTGATCTGTTTGAGAGCGGAATGGCGCAGGTTGGCGTAGTCGCCCGTCGGCATCACCCACTGCTTGGGGTCTTTCTGCAGGGTCAGCAATTCGTCGGCTTTCGCCGCGCCGGCGAGCGCGAGCACCGCCACCGAAGTCGACAACAACAGTTTATGCATGAGCTTTTCCTCCTGACGACGCCGTGGCGCGCGTTATTGTTGCGCCGCCGCCGACGTCGCGCCTCCTAGGCGCCTCGACATTGGGAAGGCGATTTCCGTTTATGTCTCATGCCGGCGGGACGAAAACTCCGCCAGCGGCGAGAAGCTCCCAGTTCCCGTCCGGGAGGCATCTTTTACTCGGAAACGGCGGGATAATATGTCGCTAACGGTTGAATCGCAATCGCAAAAAACAATGGCGCAACCGTGCGATGCGTTGCAGCGCCGGCTCAGCAAACAGCCAAGGCTAACAACATGTTGCATATCATGCTGGCTCTTGTCGCGGCGTTCGCGGCGCTTTTTGCCGCAAGCGCCGCGCCGGCCTTCTCCTTAAATGAAATCGCGCCCGGCGTTTACGCGCATGAGGGGAAAACTTCCCTCATGACGCGGGAAAATCTCGGCGACATCGCCAATCTCGGGGCGATCGTCGGGGACGACGCGGTCGCGGTGATCGACACGGGCGGCAGCGTGATCGAAGGCCGCGCCTTTCTCGCCGCGCTGCGCGAGACGACGCAGAAGCCCATCCGCTACGTCATCAATACCCACGCCCATCCCGACCATACGTTCGGCAATGGCGCTTTCGTCGAGACCGGGGGGATTTTCGTCGGGCACAAGAATCTGCCGCGGGCGCTCGCCGCGCGCGGGCCGCATTATCTCTCAGCTTTTCGCGCGCAAATGGGCGACGCGCTCGACGGCGTCACGATCGTGGCGCCGACCGTGACCGTCGAAGGGACGATGACGCTCGATCTCGGTCATCGCGAGATCGTCCTGCAGGCCTGGCGCACGGCGCATAGCGAATGCGACCTCACCATTCTCGATCCAAAAAGCGGCGTGTTGTTTTCCGGCGACCTGCTCTTTCTCCAGCATGTGCCGGTCGTCGACGGCAGTCTGCTCGGCTTTCTCGACGTGGCCGACAGGCTCGCGGCGATCAAGGCGACTCAGGTCGTCGCCGGCCATGGGCCCCTGCCCGCGCCCTGGCCCAAGGCGCTCGACGATCAGCGCGCCTATCTGATGCGGCTCACCGCCGATCTTCGCGCCGCGATCAAGAAGGGCGAGAGCGTCGCGGCGGCCGCCAAGACGGCGGGCGCGGAACAACGGGAGAAATGGCGGCTGTTTGACGACTACAATGCCCGCAACGCGACAGCCGGATTCGCCGAGCTTGAATGGGAAGCGCCGTGAGAATGACTTTGTCACGTGACGGCGAAGACAGTTCCCGCTTATTCTGCCGGACGTGTTTGGAGGATGCCGGATGAACAAAACTGCCCTTTGCGCCGCCGGCGCCCTCTTCGCCCTGTTTGCGACCCGGGCCCTCGCCCAAACCGCGCCTGATCCCTGGCCCGGCCTCGTCGTCGACATTTTCCAAAACCGGCCGATCTCGGCGGCCGACGGCGCCATAACGCTCGACGCGCCGGCGCGCGCCGAGGACGCGGCGATCGTGCCGATGACCCTGCGCTTTCCCGATCCCTCGCAGATCAAGGTCGCGACGCTCGTCATCGACCAGAACCCGATGCCCATGGCGGCGGCCTTCACGCTCGGCGACAAATCCGGCGTCGGCTTCATCGAAACCCGCGTGCGGGTGAATTCCTACTCCAACGTCCATGCGGTGGCCGAGATGGGCGACGGCAAGCTTCGCGCCGACGCCAAATTCGTCAAAGCCTCGGGCGGCTGTTCGGCGCCCGCCGTCAAGGATCAAGACGAGGCGGTCGCCAATATCGGCAAGATGAAATATCGGGAGTTCAAAAGCGCCGATCCAATGACGCGAGAAGCGCAGATCATGATCCGCCATCCCAACGCCTCGGGAATGCAGATGGACCCGGTCTCGCGCGCCTATCTGCCGGCTCATTTTATCGACTCCGTCGAAGTCTTTCAGGGCGATGCGCCGATCTTCAAGATGGAAGGCGGCATCTCGCTCTCCGAAGACCCGACGTTCCGCTTCACCTATGCGCCGAACGGCGCGAAGACGATTCGCGTCGAGGCGCACGACAGCAAGGGCGGCGTCTATAAGGGCGAATGGCCGATCAGCGAAGCGTCCTGATCGGCGCTCACCACGTCTCGGCGAGATAATCGACGAATTCTGCGCGCCAGATCCCATTTGGCGGTCTTAGCGACGCGCTAGTTTTTTGCCTAATTTCAAGGCAGTGCGCCAATTTGTCTGCGCCTGCGACGATTGACGTGCGACATGCTGCTTCGCACAATCCTTGCAATGTACCTGCGCTATACATTCGACGGCGGGGCGTGCGCTGTTCGAATGCTGCGCGGCAAGGAGGTCTCGATGGAATCGATCAGACAGTGGTTTCAGGATTGGTCGGACGCGTGCGAATACGCCAAGGAATGCGTTCCCGATTTCTCGTTCCTTTCATCCTTGGCCCCTAGCGAACCTTATACGGCGCTGCTGAGCATTTTGGGCGCGTGCTGGCTGCTCTGGGCGCTTAATGAACGCTCGATCAGGCGGAGCGCCGCCCTGCAACGGCATGGGCCGCGCGACGCCGCAAGCGCCGGCGCGCTCGACGCCGCGCTGCAGCAGATGAGAGAGCCGGCCGGCAAGGAGGAGAAGCTCGCCGCATAGAGCCCGGTTTTTTGTGCAATGAGCGCGCCGCTCCAGCTTTTGAGACCGATTGCGTCATTTACAATTGGACGATTGCGTCCAATACAACACGATCTGGTCGCAACGGTCGATTTGAGAGCGCCCCGCGGCGTACTATCCTTGAAACGAGAGCCTGCCGGCGCGAACCAGCGCCAGCGGGACAAATCGCCCGCGTAAGCGCTAGAAAACAAGCGCAAAAAAAAAGCGCCAAGAACAATGCGAACAATATAGAAGGCGAGGACACATCATGATCGAATTTTCTGTCGG
The DNA here is from genome assembly GCF_021731785.1 of Methylocystis sp. Classification (GTDB taxonomy): domain Bacteria; phylum Pseudomonadota; class Alphaproteobacteria; order Rhizobiales; family Beijerinckiaceae; genus Methylocystis. Next base: position 41,063 of record NZ_JAKFWS010000071.1, on the reverse strand, counting down.
CAACGGCGCCTGGGTCCTGGTCGGAGACGGCCGCCGCGCGCTCTTTTTCCAAAACCACGGCGACGCCGATCTGCTTGATCTTCGGGTCGTCGAGACCCGCATCGACGAAAATCCCGCGACGCGCGAACAGGGCACGGATAAACCAGGCCGCAGCTTCGCCTCGAAAGGCGGCGTGCGCAGCGCGGTGGAAGACGCCGACTGGCATGAGCTGGAGGAAGAGCGCTTCGCCCGCGCGATGGCGGAGCGCATCAATCGGGCGGCCGAATCGGGCGAATTGAACGCCATCGCCATCGTCGCGCCGCCGCGCGCCCTGGGAGAAATCCGCAAGGAGCTGTCGGCCAAGGCGCAAAGCAAGGTCGTCGGCGAACTCGCCAAGGACCTGACCCGCCATCCGCTCAAGGATATCGAAAAGGCGCTGACTCGCGGCTGAGAGGCAGGGGAAAGCCTTCAAGACTCTCCCCTGCGCAGCCGGCGGCGATTCGTCCCAGCCCCGCCGCCGACGCTCCACTCTCGTGCGAGCGTTGCGATCATGCCGCATTTCTCCCTAGAAATCAGTGCGCTTGCGCACAGCCTAGGCGGCGCGCCGCAATTGCGCCGCAAAAATGACGGAGTGGAGCGTAGTTAGCTTCGCCTCGACGGCCTTGGCGGCGCGACGATTTTTCGAGCACGGCGGTTTGATGGGGCGCGGACGGATTATATTGGCGGCATTTTTTGCGCTCGCCGTCAGTGCTTGCGCGAGCCGCCCGCACGGAACGCTCGTCGCGACGCATCGGGTCGCGCCCGGCGCAAGCGTCGTCGACCTGCTCGTCATCACAACCAGAGCACCGGACCCGTCGGAGCCCGGCGTCATCTTCTCCGGCGAACGCGGACGGGGCGTCCACTTCGCCGACATCGCGGTATCGATCCCGCCCGACTCCGCCCGCGTGATCGGCGAAGTTCAATGGCCGCAAGCGCCGACTCCCGATCCCGCCACCCAATTCGCCACCGTTCACGCCGACGTCCTCAGCAAGGAGGCGGCGATCGCCGCGTTCAACGCGCGCATCCGCAAGACGCCCAGGCGCCAGGTGCTGCTCTTCGTTCACGGCTACAACACGCGTTTCGAGGAAGCCGTCTATCGTTTCGCGCAGATCGTCCACGACTCGCGCGCCGACGTGACGCCCGTGCTGTTCACCTGGCCGTCGCGCGGCCGGCTGTTGCAATATGGCTATGATCATGAGAGCGCCAGCTACTCACGGGACGCCTTGGAAAGCGTTCTTCAGGCGCTGCAGCGCGACCAGGACGTCGGCGAAATCTCGATCCTGGCGCATTCCATGGGCAATTGGGTGACGCTGGAGGCGCTGCGCCAGATGGCGATCCGCAACGGCCAGATCGGATCGAAAATAGAGAATGTCATGCTCGCCGCGCCTGACGTCGATTTCGACGTCTTCCGGCGCCAAATCGCGGCGATCGGGATTCGGCCTTCTGTCTTCACGCTATTCGCCTCGCGAGACGATGACGCGCTTGCCGCGTCTCGCCGGTTCTGGGGCAATACGCGACTGGGGGCCGTCGATCCCAGCGCGCCGCCCTACAACGAAGTCCTCTACCGCGATCAAATCAAAGTCATCGATCTGACCAACGTCGCTTCCAGCGATGCTTTGGGGCACAGCACCTTCGCCACCTCCCCGGCGGTCGTGCGCTCGATCGGAATCAGGCTTGCACAGGGGCAGCCGCTCAAGGACGGCCAGGCCGGCGTCGGCGATCGTCTCGGGCTGATGACCGCCGGCGCGGTTTCGGCGGTCGGCGGCGTGGCCGGCGCGGCGGTCGCCGCGCCGTTCGCGGTCATCGACCCGGCGACTCGCGAGAACTTAAGCGAACACCTGAACGCCGCCGGCCAAAGCCTTGATCCGCAATATTAACTGCCCAGCGATTTTGGTTCCGAAACGCCTCTATTTTTCGCGTTCTGTTGCGACAATGTGACAGCCAGCGAGACTGAACCCGGTTAGGGTCAAACGCTCGCGACGATCAGCGCACGGAACATCAATCACATGTCATTCACGCGTCAGCTTCTCGCCGTTCTGGCGGTCGCCTTCGCCGTGTCTTCAGCGCGGGCCGAGGACAATCTTTCGTGGTGGAAGCCGCCGCTCTCGGAAAAGGCCGGCCCTAAACGCGCGGTCGACGGAGTCAACGGCAAGCTCGAAGGTTTCGGCGGCGGCTCGGACTGGCTCGGCTTCGCGCGTTTGAACAACGCTTCGGCGGGCGGGATGGGGTCGATTACCGCCCCGGCCGGCGACCGATTCGGTTTTCAGATCGACGCGCTCGCGGCGGGCCATCGCGGCTTCTTCGTGGCCGCCGGCGCCGGACACGCCTTCTGGCGCGATCCGAGCGTTGGCCTCCTTGGAGCCTATGGAGCGATCGCCAACGACAAGCGTCTCGACGACACGCGTTTCCGCCTGGGCGCGGAAGGCGCCTATTATTACGGACCGTTTTCTCTCGCCAGCGTCGCCGGCTATGAGGAGAGTTCGGGACACTTCCTCACGCCGCTGGGCTATGGGCCGGGGGTTCTCGCCTATCAGTGGCAGCCCCGGCGCGGGCGCTTCTTCGACATGTTCGATATCAGCGTCTATCCGACCTACAATGTCAAAATCTCGGTCGGCCATCGTTATGTCGGCGGCCGCCATGCCGCAGCGCTCGGCGGCGAGGCGCTCATCTGGAATCTCGGCAATTCCGCGGTCACCGGCTTCATCGAAAGCCGCGTGGGCGAAAATGACTACAAGGCCGTCTGGGGCGGCGTGCGCATCTATCTCGGCCAGAGCGACAAGACGCTGATCGCCAGGCACCGCGAGGACGACCCGACCAACTGGCTGAAGGACGACATGTTCGCCTCGCAGAACAGCGTTCGCACCGGCGCCGCGCCGGTGTTTTTACCGGCGCCGTTGCAGCCTTGAAGCCGACGCGCCGCGCCCGATATGCGGGCGCAGCGTCAGGAGGCGCAATGAGCCGTTCAACGTCTTTTCGCGATCGGTCGTCGCCCCTCGTCGCTGCAATCGCCGCGGCCGCGCCCGTGCTCGCCGCGGCGCTGCTCGGCAGTTTCGCGACGACGCCGAACATCGCGCCTTGGTACGACACGCTCGCCAAGCCGCCATTGAACCCGCCGAATTGGGTGTTCGGGCCGGCGTGGACGACCCTCTACATTCTGATGGCCTACGCGTTTTACCGCATTCTGCGGCTTGAGCCGGGCGCGCCAGGCCGTAGCGCCGCGATCTTGATCTTTTTTGTTCAGCTTGTTTTGAACACGGCTTGGTCCTTCGCCTTCTTCTACGCGCGAAGCCCGCTGCTCGGACTCATCGTCATTGTGCCGATGGAGGCGCTCCTCATCGCGACGATTGTTCTGTTCTATCGGCTCGACCGCGTCGCGGGCTATACCCTGGCCCCGACCGCCTTCTGGGTGGCTTTCGCCACCTATCTCAACGTCGGGATATTCATCCTCAACTCCTAAAACGGCGCCGATCGCGCGGCCGCGACATAGGCGTCGGCGTCCTTCTGCAACAGCAGCCGGTCCTTGACGAGCTTGTCGGCGACGACCCGCATCGTCGCGACGAAATAGGCGCGTGATCCATAGCGCTCGACAAGCGAAGGACGCTGATCGCCGGTCTTTTCCCGATCCGTCCTGGTGGCGGCGAAAGGAATCGCCGCGCCCGCGGCGCAGCGCGGTCCCTTCTTGTCCTTTTGCGCGTTGAAGCCTGCGAAGGTGGCGACAGGCATCGCGAGGTCGGGCATCCGCAGGCCGGCGAGCTCATTGCCGTCGGCGTCAATTTTCGGAACGCGGCGGACCCCTTCCGGCGGCGGCGGCAAAGCTGGGACTTTCGGCCATTTCAATTCCTGCGCCGGCGTCAGATCGCCATCGAGCGGGGCGCGCGAGCCAGGCGGCGCGACGCCCTTCGCGGTCCATTCGTCGAGCGCGACGAAAAGCGCCCGCTGCGCCGGCGCAAAAGCGCGCGCGTCGATGGGCGCGGCGCAATTCGGCGCGCTCGTCGAAGAGGCGATTCCGGCGAGATAGAAGCGCCGACCATTCGGCGGCGCGTTGGCGGCGAATTCGATGCGGGGCTTCTCGCCCCAATAGGCGTCGGCGTTCCAGGTTGCGATGAAGCGCGTCGGGGCGGCGGGCTCGCGACTGGCGTCATGCAGCAGCAAGCCGTCGAATGCCGAACCCGCGCCCGACATTGCATCGGCGTCTGTCCCTTGCGCGCGGCCAAGGATGCGCTTCATCTTAAGCGCGCCGCGAAGATGTCCGAGGATGTCGCGCAGGACCGGCTCTTTGGCTTCGGCGGCGAGCTTGGCGAAATCGAGCGTCAGCACGGCGAGCCCACGCTCAAGCGCGAGGGGTTTCACATTTTCGCTCGGCTGCGTTTCGATCAGAATCGACTTTACGCCGCCATTTGGCGGCTGCGCCGGCTTCGATAGCGTTCCCAGAATCTCATAGGACTCGCCGCTGAGCTTTCCTGTCGCGGACACCGCCTCGTCCGCGCCGTTGGGTCGCGTCTCGAATTTTAAGAGTTCGGCCTGCGCCGCGCCGGCGTAGGCCAGCGACAGGATCAGCGCGGTTCGTTTAGCCCGCCGCGCGCAAGGCGTCGTCTTTTTCGATCCAATGGGCGATTTTCCGAAGATCGGCGAGGAAGCCTCGCCATGCCTCGCGCTTATCTGATTCATCCTTCAAGCGTAGCAGAGAGGAAGGGTGAACGGTGGCCAAGAATTGCGCGCCGCCGTCGAGGTCGATGATTTCGCCGCGCAGGCGCGACACCGTCTCCGACCGGCCGAGGGCGCCGCGAATTGCGGTCGCGCCGAGCGCCACGATCAGTCCCGGGCGGACGAGAGCGCGTTCGCGATCGAGCCACCAGCGGCAGGCGTCGATCTCGCTGGCGTCAGGCTTCTTGTGCAGGCGGCGCTTGCCGCGCTGCTCGAATTTGAAATGTTTCACCGCATTCGTGACGAAGCATTTGTCGCGGGCGACGCCGGCGCGCTCCAGCGCAATGTCGAGGAGCTTGCCGGAGGGTCCGACGAACGGGCGTCCCGACAAGTCCTCCTGGTCTCCAGGCTGCTCGCCGATCAGCAGCACGCGCGACTGAGGCGATCCTTCTCCAGGAACCACCTGAGTGGCGTTTTTATAGAGCAGGCAGCGCGTGCAGCCCGCCTCTTGCTCAGCCAGCGCCGAAAGCGAATGGGATTCAACGAATGGGCCGACGGCGGGCGGAGGCTTCGCTCGGATGACGTGTCCAGATTTCTCCATGTGTGCTTTGCGCCAGCAGCGTCCCAAGCGACGCCAGGAAGGTCGATATAGGCGACGCAGCCGCGAGGAAAAGCCGCTCTCGGACAGCAAAGGTCTCGGGACAACGGCTAGTCCCGAGTCGCGCCTCTCAAAGCGTCTTCAGATATTCGAGCAGGGCGCGCTTGTCCGCCGCGCTCAACGCCGTTCCAAAGTCATGGCCGCAATGGCTGACGCCCGAGCCTCTGTCGCAATCTGTTTTCATCGGGAACGCCGAGGGCTTTTGCTGAGCAGCCAAGCCGACAGCGGAAATGTCATAGGCCGGACCGACCTTGAAATCATTGACGCGCTCCTGCGGCGGCTTCAACAGCTCGGCGAGCGAGGGCACCGAAGCGTTGTGCAGATAGGGCGCCGCAGCCCAGACGCCTTGAAGGACGCGGGCTTCATATCTGATCTTGCCGTCCGTTTCCGGCGCACGGCGGCAGGCCCAGCGTCCGGCGCCGGGCGTGCCGGGAATTTTGAAGACGCCCTTCAACTCTTCGATCAGGGGCTGCATAAGCGCCAGCGCCACGTCCGCTCTCTGGCGCTCCGGCGCATCCATCGTGAACGGCATGAAGTGCTGCAGCATCGCCCCGCGCGTCGCGGTCGCGAGGACCGAGACCGGCGCGTCTGTCTTCTCGAGCGGCGGCGACACGAAGGGGATAGCGGCGCCCGTCAACACGCCGGTGTCGACCTTCCAGTCCGGCGCGAAATATTGATATTCGCGCGCGTCGGTGCCGACGTCCTGAACCGGGGTGCACCAGGTTTCCGGGTTGAGCAGTCGCGGCTGTCCTTGGTCAACGCCGTGGCAGTCGGCGCATCCGCCCTCTTCATAGGGACGCTGATAGATGAGCTTGCCCCGCCCGGCGAGCGTGATGTCCACGGGCCATGGCCATTTCGGCGGACCGATCCGCTCTGTGAGCCGCTCCAGCTCGATCAGCCCTTTAAAGTCGACGGAATTGGATTTGACATAGTTGAAACCGAGGAGATGCGAGGCGTCCTTCTCGGGAAATAATTCGCCGAAAACGCCATAGACCTGACCGACGTTTCTGGACATGGCCAGGATGCGGTCGCCATTATCGGCGAATCCCAGCCATTGCGTATGATCCTGCCGCGGCGCGTTCCACAAGAACGGGGGCCGCACCGGCGCGTCGGCCTTTCGCATGTTTTCGGGAATCATGTGCGTCGGCCCCGGCCCGATGTCGAGGCCGGTGACGCGATTGAGGATCATGCCGACGGCGTCGATGCGTCCGGCGCCCCAGGGCCTGTCTTTGGGCAGACCCTTGTCGGTGATGGCGTGGTGGCGCGCATGCCAAAGATCGACTTCGGCGCGCAGTTTGATTTCCTTTTGCGGATCGTAGGCGTTTCCGACAACGGCCTTGGCGAATTCCGAAAAGGCCGTTGTATCCGCGAGAACCTTCCCGACCGCCGTATCGAGATCGGCCCAAAGCGCGCCGATGTCGGCGAACGATGGGCCGCCGTCGATGCGATAGGCCTTACCCTCGACCTCGATCTGCCTGGTATGGCATGCGGCGCATGTCGGACCGAACACGCCATCGGCGACGACGAAGCCGACCGGCGCCCCCGGCGTCGGGCTCGCAGGATTGGCGAGATAGCCGTAACGGGCGAATCCATCCGCAAGGAAGGGCTGGCCGTCGACCTGCTTGAGCGCCTTGATCCAGTTCCAGGGAATGAGGCGCGAGCCCTGGCTCACACTGTAGTAATCGTTCCAGGCCTTCTCGTCCCAGGGACCGGCGCCCGGAATCGAGGATGGCTGTTCGACTCGTTCGAACGCCATCGAAGCGGACGAACTTGCGGCGAGAATGACGGCGGCAAGCGCAGCGGAGCGGAAGACTTTGCTCAGGCTCATCTCAAATCTTCTCAATGAACGGCCGCTGCAAAACGCCGATGAAAAATGCGCTTCGGCCAGTCCAGCGCGCGAGCGCCGATGATCGCCAATAAGGCTTCAATAGTTTGAATTGATGACGCGCGCTAGAGTTTCGTCATGAAATTGGCGAAGGCGAGCGAACCTTCCGGCCAGGGCCCATGACCGCTGTCGACATTGATATGTCCGCTCGCGCCAGCGTCGATAAACTGCGCGCCGATATCCTGCGCGAGATTGCGGGCGAAGAGCAGATCGGCGTAAGGGTCGTCGCTGCTGCCGACCATCGTCGCCGGGAAAGGAAGCCGAGCGCGGGGAACCGGCAGAAAGGCTGAATCGATCGATGGCATTTCTCGGATTACCGCCTCTGAGGGCGGCGCGACGAGAAAGGCGCCGGCGATCTTCTCGCCGACGCGCTGCGCCGCATGCAGCGTCGCGATGACGCCGAGCGAATGCGCGACGATCACCGCCGGCCGCGCGCTTTCGAGAACCTCTCGCGTGATTTTCTCTTCCCATTCGGCGCGGATCGGCTTCTCGAAGTCGCGCTGCGTCACGCGTCTGGCTGTCGAGAGTTTCGCCTGCCACCGGCTTTGCCAATGTTCGGGGCCGGAATCGCTCCAGCCCGACACGACGAGAATGTCAGTGTCGGCGACCCGCATCAGGCGGTTTCGCGCGCAACAAAAGCGCCATTGAGCGCGTCTTCGATTAGCTTGCGAGTCTCGGCGACGCCATAGAGCGCAATGAAGGAGCCAAAGCGGGGACCCTTTTTCTCGCCGAGCAACACTTCATAAAGCATGTTGAAGAAATCGTTTGAGACGCCGGGACGCTCCGGCGTCGCGCCCTTGGCGGCAAAGTCCTGATAGCGCGGCGCCGCGCGCCCCACATCATAGAGCGCGGCCTGTATATCCTCGGCGCTCGCGCCTTCCGGCAGGTCTTGAAGCGTTTCGTCCAGTTTGCGCAGCACGCCCTGCTCGACCTCGTCGGCGGCGCGATAGGTTTTCGCCGGCTTCACGAAATCGCGGAAATAAGCGACGGCGTAGCCGACGAGCCTGTCGAGTCGCGGATGGTTCTCGGGCGTCGCTGAGGGCGCATAGCGGCGCAGAAAGCCCCAGAGCACTGCTGGATCTTCCGCGTTGGCGACGGCGGCGAGATTGAGCAGCATGGCGAAGGAGACGCTCGTCCCTTTCGTCTCGCCCGTATGCACGAGTACTTCCGCCTCCGGCGGATCGCCTGCATGAATGTGCCACGCCGGATTACCGAGTCGGTTCTTCCAGTCCTGGCGCGGATAGGCGTCCAGGAAATTCAGATAGTCGTCGACGGCGCGCGGGATCACGTCGAAATAGAGCCGCTTCGCGGCACTCGGCTTCTGGAACATGAATTGCGCCAGACTCTCGGGGCTGGCGTAGGTCAGCCATTCCTCAATCGTCAGACCGTTGCCCTTCGACTTCGAAATCTTTTGGCCCTTTTCGTCGAGGAAGAGTTCGTAGTTGAAGCCTTCCGGCGGGCGCCCGCCAAGCGCCCGCACGATGGCGCCGGAAAGTTTCACCGAGTCGATAAGGTCCTTGCCCGCCATCTCGTAATCGACATTGAGCGCATACCAGCGCATCGCCCAGTCGGGCTTCCATTGCAGCTTGCACTGGCCGCCGGTGACGGGCGTGGTGAACTTCTCGCCCGTATCGGGATCGGTCCAGGATATCGTGCCCGCTTCTGCGTCATAGCCTGTCAGCGCGACCTGCATGACGATGCCGGTCTTCGGATGGATTGGCAGGAAGGGCGAATAGGTCGCCGCGCGCTCTTCGCGAAAGCTCGGCAGCATGATCTTCATCACGGCGTCGTAGCGGGCGAGCATATGTTTCAAGGCGGCGTCGAAGCGGCCGCTCTTGTAATATTCCGTCGACGACGCGAATTCGTAATCGAAGCCGAAGGCGTCGAGAAAGGCGCGCAGCCGCGCATTGTTGTGCGCGCCGAAACTATCATGCGTGCCGAAAGGGTCCGGCACCTGCGTCAAGGGCTTGCCTAGATGCGCCGCAACCAGCTCCTTGTTCGGAATATTGTCGGGGACCTTGCGCAGCCCATCCATGTCGTCGGAGAAGGCGAGGAGCCGAGTCGCGATTTTGCCCTCGGTCAGGACCTCAAAGGCGCGGCGCACCATGCTGGTGCGGGCGACCTCGCCGAAGGTGCCAATATGCGGCAGGCCGGACGGGCCGTAGCCGGTCTCGAACAGCACGCTCTTTTGACCGCTCGCCTCCACCCGCTTGACGAGCTTTCGCGCCTCTTCGAACGGCCAGGCGGGCGAGACGCGCGCGGCTTCGACGAGTTCGGGCGACAACAGGAGCGGTGCGGACATGGGAGGCGAACTGGCCAATCTGTATAGGGAAGCGCGGCACAGTAGGGAGAGGGCCTCGGGGCGTCAACGAATAAGCCGGCCATCTTCGGCCGAGGGCGGGGGCGTCGGCGAACGAAAGCTCGCGACTGTTGCGCGCAATCGATAGACAAGCGCGGCTGCGGCGCTAAGCTTTGCGGCGCTTGTGATTCACCATCAGGCTTAGCGGGGCCGAACAGAATGTGGCGGCGGAGGGAGTCGAGCGGGCCGGCCTCCGCAAAAAGGCGACGGGCAGGAACACGCAGCCTCATGGCCGCGGCCTGGGTCATTGTCCCAGCCGGCCTTATCGCAACCATAGGCGTCCCCGCCCGCGCCGAAGACAACGCCGTCTCTCTCGCCAAGCAGAAGTCGCTGACCGACACGCCGGGCGGCCCCAAGGACCAACTGCGCAAGTTCGGGATCGACGTCGACGTCTGGATCACGCAATTCTATCAGGGCATCCCTGCCGGCGCGATTGATCGGACAGCGCGCTACGGCGGCAAGATGGACATGTTTCTGCGCGTCGACGGCGAGAAGCTCGGCTTCTGGAAAGGGCTCAAATTCAACGCGCAATATGAGCATTATTTCGGCCGCAACGTGAACCGGCAGGATCTGGCGCTGCTGCCGGTCAATGTCGCCCAGGCGTTTATCGAGATCGACGGCTATCACTCGGCCTTGTCGATGACGCTGACGCAGGAGCTCAGCGATGAGCTTTCGGTGACGATCGGCAAGTTCAACATGTTGACCCTCGCCGCGCAGACGCCGTTGGTTGGCGGCGGCGGCATCGACACCTTTATGAACCGGGCGTTCGCGCTGCCATCGACCGGCATCGGCGTCAGCTCGCCGGAAAGCGTCGCCGACCGGCTGATTATCGCGCCGCCCTATCTTTTGGGCGGCGTCGCCGCGCTCAAGACCAAATATTTCGACCTCAAGGTGATGGTCGCCGACCCGCGAAACGCCCAGCAGCCGCGGGTCATTGAGCGGCCGTTCGAGCGCGGCGTCGGCGCCGGTCTGATGGCGACCGTGCCTGTCGAGATCGGCGGTCTGCGCGGCTTCCATACGCTGCGATTCGCCTACAGCAACGCCAGGGGCTTCGACCTCGACGACATCGGCGAGACACGGCAGTCGATCGCCCGGCTCCGCGGCTTGACCAAAAAGGGCTTCTGGTTCGTTTCCTACGCGGTCCAGCAATATCTGGTGCAGAGCGAAACGAACCCCAAACTGGGATGGGGCCTGTTCACGCTCGCGACCCTTTCGGACGGCAATCCCAATCCTGTCAGATGGAGCATGCTCGTTGGACTCGCCGGCAGTAATCTGATGACGGGCCGCGAAGACGATCTGTGGGGCGTCGGCTATTACCATTACGGCCTGACCCAGCCGCTCCTTTCCGGACTACAGGCGCGGCGGATTTTTCGCCGCAGCGAAGGCGGCGTCGAGGCCTTCTATAATTTCGCGGTGACCCGATGGCTGCGGCTTTCAGGCGACGTCCAGATCATCGATCCGTGGAATCCGCTGCGGGCGCGGGCGAGCTATCTCGGCCTGCGTCTGCAGACGAAGTTTTAGGAAAACGGCAGCTTAGAAAACAAAAAGGCGAAGATCGTTTCCAAACGATCCTCGCCCAAGGCCTGCCCTTTGGCCTGATCCGGGTGCGCGACTCTCGGCGTCAATTCGCGCAGGAGACGCTACGCATGTAACGGACGCGACCCCGCTCGTCAGCTTTCGGCGTGATGACGAGCGTGCAATCTTCATCCTCCGCGCCATAGGCGCGCCCCACTCGGATCGCCGCTCCACGCGCCAGCGGACGCATGCCAACGTCATTGAGGCTCACGGCGGCTTGGACGCCAGTGGCGGAGGATTGCATCTTCGGGTCAGACGTCGCCGACGGCGCAGCAGCGACAGCAGCGACCGCGCAAATGGCGACGGTGAATCCGAGGACAATCCGAGACGTACGGCTTGCGAAAGGGCTTTCGCGCGAAACGGCCATTTAGGGCTCCCCACAGGGTGACCGGGAATTCAACCGCGGATCGCGACGCGAACACTGCGACCCTGGACGTTTCCTCTTTTTGCCGGGGGGAAACGCGCCGCCCCCGCAATGGTTCCGCCGTAGTCACGAATTTTTAAGATTTCGCCTCAAGCCGGCTCATCGTTCAAGCCGCGCGATAAGGCTCGACGTATCCCAGCGCCGTCCGCCCATCTGTTCGACCTCGGCGTAAAACTGATCGACCAATGCCGCGACCGGCAGGCGCGCGCCGTTGCGCCGCGCCTCGCCGAGACAGATCGCCAGATCCTTGCGCATCCATTCGACGGCGAAGCCGAAGTTGAACTCGCCCGCTAGCATTGTTTTTGTGCGATTTTCCATCTGCCACGACTGCGCCGCGCCATTCTTGAGAAGATCGACGACGTTGTCCGCGTCGAGCCCGGCGGCGCCGGCGAAATGCAGCGCCTCGGCCAGGCTTTGGACCAGGCCGGCGATGGCGATCTGATTGACCATTTTGGTGAGCTGGCCGGCCCCGGGCGGTCCCATCAGCCGGCAGGCGCGCGCATAGCAGGCGATGACCGGCTCCGCCTTGGCGAAGACGGCGGGATCGCCGCCGCACATCACGGTCAGCGCGCCCTTTTCCGCCCCGGCCTGCCCGCCGGAGATCGGCGCGTCGATGAAGCCGAGGCCGCGCTCGGCCGCCGCTGCGTGCAGCTCCCGCGCAACCTCTGCCGACGCCGTCGTATGGTCGACGAAGATCGCGCCCGCCGACATGCCTGCGAAGGCGCCTTCTGCGCCGATCGTCACCGCGCGCAGATCGTCATCATTGCCGACGCAGGAAAAGACGAATTGCGCGCCGATCGCCGCTTCGGCCGGAGTCGAAAACCATTCCGCGCCGGGATGGGCGGCGGCGAATTTCTCGGCTTTGGCGGCGGTGCGGTTGTAGACCCGCAGCTTTTGGCCGGCGCGATGAAGGTGGCCGGCCATGGGATAGCCCATGACGCCAAGGCCGACAAAGGCGACGGATGAGGGCTCCATCTATCAGCCGCCCGTCATGCTCATGTGGCGGGAGACGGAGGGCGCCGGCGCTGCGCGGTCGATGATAAAGTCGTGGCCCTTGGGCTTGCGCAGGATCGCAGCTTCGATCGCCTGATGCAGCGGCGCATCGTCTGAGCTTTCGCGCAGCGGCGCGCGCAGGTCGGCTGCGTCCTCCTGACCGAGGCACATATAAAGCGTTCCGGTGCAGGTAACGCGGACGCGATTGCAGCTTTCGCAGAAATTATGCGTGAGCGGGGTGATGAAGCCAATGCGCCCGCCGGTCTCGCGCGCGCGCATGTAGCGCGCCGGTCCGCCGGTGCGATAGTCGATCTCGTCGAGCGTGAAGGCTTCGCTCAGCCGATCGCGAACCGCCTGCATCGGCAGATATTGGTCGGCGCGTTCGGGTCCGTCGAGTTCGCCGAGCGGCATCACCTCGATGAAGGTCATGTCCACTCCGCTGTCATGCGCGAAGCGCGCGAGCGGGACGAATTCGTCTTCATTGACGCCTTTCAGCGCCACCGCATTGAGCTTCACCTTGAGGCCGGCGGCGCGGGCGGCGGCGATCCCCGCCAGCACTTGCGCATGCGCGCCGGTGCGGGTCAGGATCTGGAAACGGTCCGGATCGAGCGTGTCGAGCGAGACATTGACCCGCCGCACGCCACAGTCGGCGAGTTCGCCCGCAAAGCGCGAAAGCTGCGAGCCATTGGTGGTCAGCGTCAGCTCCTCCAGCGCGCCGGATGTAAGATGGCGCGACAGCGCCCGAAACAGCTTCATCACGTCGTGCCGCACCAGCGGCTCGCCGCCGGTGATGCGCAGCCTTTTGGTTCCCCGCGCGACAAAAGCGGAGCAGAGTCGATCGAGCTCCTCGAGAGTCAGCAGATCGCGCCGCGGCAGGAACTGCATATGTTCCGACATGCAATAGACGCACCGGAAATCGCACCGGTCGGTGACGGAGACGCGGAGATAGGAGATCGTCCGCCCGAAGGGGTCGACAAGCGGCGCCGGCGCGGCGACCGCGGGCGTCCTGGCGTGGGCGTTCATCCTATCCTCGAACCGGGAGAAGTTTCTGCGTCCTCCATATATTGCCGGAACGCGGGCGCGTGAAGCCCACCCGCCCAGCGGCCGGGCGGAACCGGGCCGAGGAGAATTTCGTCGGGGCGTGGGCTCTACTTCCCGGCGCCCCAGCCGAAATCCTCGTCGAGCAGCGAGTAGAGTTCTTCGTTGTAGGGCCGAAAAAACGCGGCCAAATTCTCCCGAACGCCATCATCTAGCTCGCCGGACGGCCCGGGATTGCGCTCCTCGATCAAGAGCGGCTCGACTATAGGCAGCCCGAGGAACGCGTAAATCCGCTTCGCCGTCGATTGGGGGTCTTGAAAAAACTCCGCCGCATCGACGATGAAAACGCTCTCTCTCCCAAAATGCTCGAAGAGCAGACGCATGAAGGGCGCGTAGATGCTGTGCCGCAAATAGCCGGCGCGCGCGCCCGAGAACGCATGCGGCTCCATCCCACCGCCCCGTATCGTCGCGATTTCGGTCTTAACCAGGGTTTCGAAATCTGGAAAGCCCTTCCAGTGCGGATCCTTCGCCCTGCGGCTCATGAAACGCTTCTGATCCCACCGCCAATGAGAAAACGTGCGCTCAACCGGATCGCGCAGCACGCATATGATCCGCATGTTTGGAAACATCGACCGCGCTAGAAATATCCAGAGCGGGTTGGGCATCACGGGCGTGCAGTAACCGGTGATCGCGCCGCCGTTTCGTCGCTCCGCCTCCCCTCGCGCCGCGAGCGTCGGGAAATAGGCCATCAGCTCGCGCATCGTTTCCGTGAAGGAGATTTCCTTCGACAGCGGCAGGACCACGTGCGGATGCTGAAGAATATAAGAGGACAGGAAAGACGTGCCGGAGCGCACTGCGCCGATCGATGCGAAGGACGGCTCCATGCGTTGGCTGGAACCGAGGGTCCGCGCCCAAACACGCCATTTTGGCGGATTGAAAAAATAGTAGCGTCTGAATTGATGCGCGACCGCCAAGGGCAGATTGCGCCAGGCGCCGGCGGCGTCGGTTCGCCGCCGGAAGTCCTGATAAGGACGGTGAAGCGTGTCGAGTCTTTTGGGATCGACGTAGAGGCTGGAAGGGGTTCCGTTCAAGGAAATGTCGGACGCGCAAACCATGCGTCATTCTCCAATCGGGCGGACGCAGCCGTCAAAGGCTGGGGGCGGACAAAAACGGTCGAACGATTTCGAGGAGCCGATCGGCCATTTGCTCGGGCGAACCATCCAATGTCTGTAAGACCAGTTCAGGCCGCTCCGGAGGCTCATAGGCTTGATGTATCCCCGTAAAATTCTCGATTTCGCTCGCGAGCGCGCGCTTGTACAGCCCTTTCGGATCGCGCTCGATGCACGCCTGGAGCGGCGTGTCGACGAATACTGCAAGAAAATCGCCGGGCGCGAATAGCCGCCGCACCGCAAGTCGTTCGGCGCGGAACGGCGAGATGAGCGCGCAGATGACGATAAGGCCTGCCTCGGTCATGAGCTTGGCGACCTCGCCGACGCGGCGGATGTTTTCTCTTCGATCGACGCTGGTGAAACCCAGATCTTCATTCAGCCCGCAGCGCAGCATGTCGCCGTCAAGCAAAAACGTATGCGCGCCGCTCATCACCAGTTTGCGCTCGACGAGATTGCCGATCGTCGATTTGCCCGCACCTGACAATCCCGTAAGCCAGACGACCGCCGGACGCTGGCCCTTGATCATCGATCGCTCGCGTCTTGTTACGGCGATTGACCGCCGCTTGGGATCGATCAGAATCGCATCGTCCAAGGGAGGCGCGTACCGCATGCCCCGCTCCTTTTCGTCAATAGGCGTAGATTATGTCCGTCGGCTCATGGTTGCAATTGAGCCGGGACGAAGTTTGCGACGTCATTCGGATGCTCCAGCGAGAACCGTCTCGTGACGCGCCGAGCGCTGCTCGGCGCGTTTTTCGCCTCTGGCGCGCGCAAAACTCGCCTCGAGCGTCGCGAGAGCGTCGGCGCTTCGGCCTCGCGAGCGCCAGGCGATGTAGCCGTCGGGACGAACAAGAAGCACGCCTTCGGACGAGACGCCCAGGCGCGGCAAAAACAGGCCTTCGGGATCGTCGACGTCGAATCCCAGGCGGCAGACGCCAAGCGAGACTTTGGCGCTCGCGCGAATTTTCCGCACCGCCTCGATCCAGTCGCTACCCTTTTCTCCGACGAACAGCATGAAGTCGCGTCCAATCAGATCGTGAGAGGAGATCGTCTCTTCGCCGCGCCGCAGCCAGACATGCGGAAGACGCGTTCCCGGCGCGCCGCTCGGACGAAGAGGATTTTCGACCGACGCGCCGTCATCGGCCTCGTCTGCGATGATCGCGTCCGAGCGATACCGATAGCCCATCGCGGTTTCGAGAAGACCGTATTCGTCTTCCCGAATGCGCAGTTCCTGACGATCAGGCAGGAGGCGCTCGACGTAATTGGCGATTGCTCGCGCAATTGCGATTCGAGCCACTGGCCTGCGCTCGATCTGATAGGTATCGAGCAACGCGGGAGCCGCATCGCCCTTGACGACGAGCGCCAGTTTCCACGCCAAATCTGCGCCGTCTTGAATTGCGGTTTGTCCGCCGAGCCCGCCGACCGGCGGCGTGATATGCGCGCAGTCGCCCGCAAGAAACACCCGACCGAAGGACATGCGATCGGCGATGAGAGCGGCCATCCGCCAGGGCCGAATGTCGAGAATTTTCACCGCGAGGTCGGAGACGCCAAGAGATTGTCGAACGAGTTCTCGGCATCGCTCTTCGTCGAAATCGGACTCCTGATCCCGCGTGGAATCATATTCGATGTTGATTTGGCCGTGATTGGCTTCGTCGCAGGTGACGAACGCGCCGCTGAACGCCGAGTTGCGCAAATAGTAGAGTACAAATCCATCACTTGGCAGGATCGCGCTGAGATCGGCCTCGAACAGCACCGAGATCGTATCCGCAAGGAATCCCGGGCCTTCCATCTTCACGCCGCCGGCGTCGCGGATCGTTCCGCCGGCGCCGTCCGCCGCGATCATGTAGTCCGCAAGCACGGTCGTCTCTATTCCCGACGCTTCGTCGCGCAGGATCGCCTCGACGCCATCATCGCGCTGCGAGAAGCGCGTCAGCGCGGTGGAAAATCTGATATCGGCGCCATTCTCGCGCGCAAAGCGCAGCAAGACCGGTTCGACCCGGTCCTGACCCGCGGTGCATATTTTGCTCGGCGACACGCGCGTCGCGTCGAGCGACGTCTTGGTCACGAGCGTTTCGATCGGCGGACTTGCTACGCTCTCGGCGATGATGAGCGTGGATTCATTGGCGCCCGTGCGGCTTGCTGCGAACAGCGCATCTTCCAGACCCGCGACGACTCGCAGAACTTCCATGCTGCGCCGGTTGATCCCATGCGCTTTCGGCAGTCGCGACGTTGACGGGCGTCGCTCCACCAGAAGACAGGGAACGCCGCGCCATGCGAGCAGCGTCGCCGCCGACAAGCCGGCGTAGCCGGCGCCGACAATGAGAACAGGGACTCGCTCGACGCTCATCGGACATGTCCTTCTGAAGGCAACGAAACGCCCATCGGATCCTCTGGCGCGGATCGAAGACCGCGCCAGAGCAAGAAAACGGCGAAGACTTCGGGCCAGATCAGAGATTGATAGGCGATCTCAGGACGGTTGACTGAAAGACCAATTAGAATGAACAGCGGCGCGATGAGCCACTGCGAAAGCACATCCACGGAGGTCAGCTCTGCGAAGGAGCTGCGAGCGAGCGTTAGTCCGCGCACGATGCTTCCGACAAAGCGGACCGGCAAGGAAAGGGCCAGGCAGGCGACGAAGACGGACCACCAAGCTCCCTGTTGGCGGTAGAGAGTCGCGCCGATCCAATCGCACCCGAGCAGTAGCAAAATGGCGGCCGTCAGCGCGATTGGCGCGCCGACCCGGACGACTGGCGCGAGCGCCGGCGACCAGTCGCCCTGAGATTTCGTCGGCAGGTGAATGGCGAGAAAGCGCGTCAACGTAATCAACGGACCAAGAATGAACAGCATGAAGGTTTGGGCGGCCGCAAATGAGTCGAGACGATGACCATTGGCGCCGTTGGGCCAAGGAAGCGAGAAGAGCGTCAGCGCGAAGAGCATCGCCGCTTGCGGCGAGAGCACCCGCAGCGCCTCCCAGAAGGTTCCGCTCAGAAAGGAGCGTACGAAAGCGATTTCGGGAATGCGAATTCTTCGCGCGCCATGCGCTTGCAGCCGGCTCCACAACCAGAATGACGAAGCCGTCGCAACGATGCAGCCCGCAAGAAAGCAGCCAGCGAACCCCAACCCAAGCGTCTGCATGAAGAGGATATTGGCCGCAGCTTTCGCTGGAATTTCCGCGAGCTTCCAAGCGAGCACCGTGCCGCCGCGTCCAAGCGCATGCAACAAAAATCCTTGCGTATTCGAAAGAACGCGAAAAGGGGCGCCAGCGACAAGCCATACGATCGGGGCGCCGATATAGGGAGCGGCCGCGGCGTCGCCCATCAGGGCGTCAAGGAAGACCGGATAGGCGAAGAAGCCGAAAATCGCTGTCGCGACGCCAAGCACGAGGGAGAGCGCGCAAGTCTTTTCAATCGCGTCGGCGGTCGCGCCATTCTTTTGTGCATGGCCGAGCGCAATGGCCGCGACGGCGGCGCACGCGATGGTGACCGCGACATCAAGCAGCGTGATGCGCATCAGAATCGCATAGGCGCCCGACGCGCGGCCGCCCAGTCTCGCAACCATGGCGAGATCGATCTGCATAATGAAGGCGGCTGCGGAAGTGCTGGCGAACAGTAACCAGTATCCGCGCCACAGCGGCGCGCCGGTCATCGCGCGAGGCCTTGCCACCCCGGAAAAATGTCGAGTTCAAAAGTCGGCAAGGTAAAGTAACCGAAAATATCCGGCGGCGCCGGCAAGGGCTCCTCGGGCTCGATAAGCTCGATTTCTCGACCGAGAAGAACGCTGCGGCACTTCCAGCCGATAACAATATCCGTCGTGTCGACGCATCCGATCACGATTCCGCAATCTCTGCCGCGATCGAGCACCGCCCAACGCGCCGCGGATGCTCCCATGATCGACCTCAGATATTTGCGGTCGGCCAACAGCCTTTCCTTGAATGGGGATTGGCGCGGCCAGACATAGACCCACAGATAATAGGACCAGTCGAAGGCGAGCTTTTTCTCTCCCGCCCAGGCCATGAAGGGCCGAAAGATCGACATGCCGTCGGGACCGGAGAGCTCCAGCAGTTCGGGACAGATATCGAATAGCGTATGCCAATAGACGCGCAGGCTCACGTCGATCCGCACAAAAGCCTTATGGTGCGCAGGATAACTCGCGCACAATTCCGGGGACATGAGCGCGGGATACAGGTCGCGGTCAGTTCGACTAGGCAGAGAGAGCGAGGTCATGACGCCTTTCTTCCGGTTGGCCGAACAGATTTCGCAAGAGTTTCAGATCGGCGACTATGTCGTCAAACTCGATCTGGTCATCGCGCTCGTAGGTCATCGTTGCGCCAGGCTTGTCGAAGACCGAACGGAACTTTTCAAGGAAGGCGAGCGTGTCCGGCGCCAGCGCCTCGGCGTGGGTGTCGAGCGAGATGAAGGGTTCGATCAGCGACTGCCTGTAGCCGGCGACGTGAAAATGCTTGGCGCCGGCTATGACGTTGCGCCACGCTTCGAACGGCGTCCCGCAATTGCGATTGGAGCAGACGGCATTGGACGCGTCGAACAGCACGCCCGCGCCGGTTTCCTCGGTCAGGCGCTCGAAGAAGGCGGGCGCTTCCACCCCGCCATCCATGATGGACGGATAATTTTCGAAATGAATGCGTTGACCGACGAGATCCTGCCATTGCAGGACCTTGTCGCGCACCAACTCATATTCTGTTGAATAGTCGACTTCGCCCAGGTGAAAAAACGCGCGTCCTTCGTGAGAAAAACGCAAAATGTGGTCTGAGACGTAAATCGGGTTGAGCGCGTCGATATAATCTCGAAGCCGAGCGGCGAAGTCGACAAGCGTCGGCCGGTCGGCTTCGAGAAACTTGGAATACATAATATGCAAGCCGACGGGACAATCGAACGCCTTGGCTAATTCGTCCGGTTCGACGCAGAAAAAATTGTCGATAAGGAATTCGCAGTAATCGATGTGTCTTTCGGCGATGAGCCTTTGGACCATCTCATGAGTGTCGCCGAGCGTGAAATTGAAGCCAAGCCGCATCTATTTGCCGCCTTCGTCTGGATACGCCGAAATCGCTTGCGCCGCTGGCCGGGGGCCCACGGCGCAAGCCGATCGTCCTTAGCCGTTGCTGACGGCGCAGGTCGACGCGCAACGGGCGCTGGCGCGGCCGATAACGTTCAGGGTGATGCGCTTGGCGATACGGATGGTCATAGGAGCCTCCCTCTTTGAATTCGTCTGGAAAGTCCAGACGGGGTTCGCGGAATGCGGAACCCGAATGGTATGACGAGTGAGGCCGCAAAAATCGGACAGCCTGCGCCGAGAATTTTTTCGCGGCGTCGGGATTTTGATCTCCGTCAAATCCCGGGCGACGGACCGCGCGTCGGATGGCGCGGCCAAGAACTCGCGCGGCGAATCCGCCGCCTTGAAAGGCGGCGCGCCCACCGGGGCGCTCGGGCGCGCGATCTCGAAGGCGCGATCGAAGTGTTCGAGCGCCCGAACCAGGCTGCGATTGACCGTTCTCAGGGAAACGCCGATTTCCCGCGCGATCTCCGAATGGCTGAAGCCCAGTATTCGGCTCATAAAAAACACCTGACGGCAACATCGCGGCAGCTGCATAAGGGCCGCCTGCACGTCGGACGCCAGCCCGAACGTGTCTGACGCCGACGCGATCAGCGTGTCTTGAACGGCCGACTGGACCCATGCGCTGTCTTCGGCAAGGGCTCGGGCATGCGTCTTCCGTCTTCGAAGACTGTCGATGGCGAGTGTGCACGTCATTTTCGACACATAGCCGCGCGCGTTGGCGACGAGTTCGCCATGGTCGCCTTCGAGCATTTTGAGATAGGCCTGCTGGACCATGTCTTCGGCGTCGTCAGACCCGATCACGCTGCGGGCCCGCGTGATCAGATCGCGGTGATGACTTCTAAACAGTCGGTCGATTGTCTCATGAGACTTGAGCATCAGCGCATCCCTCCCAAGTGCGCCGCCAATGAAAGCGCATCGATCGCAAACGGCCTCAGGCGGCCTTCGGCGATGCGCGGTCTTGATCATCCGCGACGGTTCGCTGCCGAATCGCGTCGCTTGGACTTAGGCGGGAGGGGCGCGCGCCGGCGGCGTGTCCGAATGCTTCGGGGGCGCGAGAAGAGCTACGGAGGCAGGAACGACGGCTCGGCTTGTCGAAGGGGTTAGGTGCGAAATTTCGTTAAGGACGGAAAGGATGGGCGGATGCGAACTGCAACATGCGATGCAGTCGGCGCATGAGCCGTTGGGCTCAAGCGGCGAATGAGGCGCCGCTGGAATCGCGTCGGCCTTGCAGATGGGGGCGGCGAGCGTGGGATGCTGGAAATGGGCGTGCGCCGCGCCGGCCGAAACGCCCGCCGCCTGCAGCAATGTCGCCAGTAAAAAGAAAAATCCGAACGAGCATGGATGCCGCCAACCACTGCTTACGGTGCCCGGATCATAGGCGTGAAACGCGCCGCCGGCAATACGAAAACTCCTTATGCGCCGCCCACATGGCGGAACGATCGCTAAGGGGGTTGCTGTCGACATTCAAAAGGTCGGCGCTCCCTCTCTTATCGATCAGCAAGGCGCCTCACGATTCTGAGCAAGGTCGAAAAACCTGCATCAGCGGTTTTGCCGACGATCTCGACGCGTGTCGACGTCGTACGGCGAAGACCGACCAACTGCAAAGTCCAAGTGTGGCGGAAGCGCAACAACTACGAATATTAAGACTATGCGACGCTAAACTTGATTGACAAGCCAATTGCCGTGCACACAAAATTCATCATGCGGCAGGATCGGCAAAATATTAAGCGATTTATGCGTCCGTTGGTGACGGCCGCAATCGCTTGTCTGCTGTTCCAGCAAGCTTTTGCCCTTGTCTTTTCTCAAGCGCGTCAGGGCGGCGACGTCGGAGCCTTCATCAGCTCCCCTGTGGCGTTCGCTAGCGAGCTCTGCGCCGATAAGGGCGACGGCGACGGCAAGGCTTCGCATGTCCAACACATGCACTGCCTCGCCTGCTTTCTGAGCGAGCAAGACAGCGATCTTGGTTCAAACATTCTATTTGCCGCCGTGGTTCTCGTGCTGGCCCCACGGTCCGACGATCTTCCCCACTGGGTCGAACAGCGCGATATCGCGCCCTCGGCCGCACAGTGGCCCAGTAATCGACTCTCTCGCGCGCCCCCGTCGCTTCTCTCCTAAGAGAGCGCGTTAACGGCCGGCTGCCGGGTCTTCGACCCCACTCGCCATTCCCTCGCGTTTGATGTGCGCCGCGCGTGTTTTCACGCGCCGCCGACAGTCGCCGCCTACGCGCGCGGCCAAGACATATCTCAATGCTCGTCGCCGACAGGAGAGTAATCATGAGCGCATTCAACGGAGTTGCCGTCGCCATCGGCGGACTTGTCGCGATTAGCGTCGCGCATGCCGCCAACAAACCCGACGCGAATGAAAGACAGCCGGTCGCGATACGCTTTGCGCTTGCGGCGGGCGATCAGCCGGTCGAATGCGGCCGCGACATCGCCGGGCTCGGAGCAGGCGGTCAGCCGGCCCAACTCCGCGATGCGCGATTCTATATCTCGGCGCCGGCGCTGATCGACGCCGCCGGCCGCGAAGTTCCGATCGAACTCGAACAAAACGACTGGCAATACGCCAACCTCGCCCTGCTCGATTTCGAAAACAAGACCGGCAAATGCATCGGCAGCGCCGACGTCAACGACACGATCAAAGGATCGGCCCCGCGCGGCCGCTACAAGGGAATCAGCTTCGTCATCGGCGTCCCGAGCGTCGTTCAGGATAAAGACGGCAAGGATGTCGTCCTCAACCACTCGAATTTCGCCACCGCGCCCGCGCCGCTCGATCTGCAGTCGATGACCTGGAACTGGCAGGCCGGCCGCAAATTCGTGAAAATCGAAGTCGATCCCGAAGGCGGCGTGACCCGTCCGCCGCTCAAGCCGAGAAGCCCAGCGGATGCGGCGAATGGCGCCGGCGCGCCCGGCGACAAGTCCGACGGCGGCGCGCCGCCCATGGCCGACGCGCCCAAGGCGGCGCCGCTGCGCGTCAATGAGGACGGCACGATCACGGTCTCAACCTGGATGCTGCATCTGGGTTCGACGGGCTGCCGCGGCGACGCCACGAAGGGCGAAATCACCTCCTGCACGAATCCCAATCGGATTCCAGTGAAACTGGCCTCCTTCGATTCTGCCAAGCAGCGCGTCGTGCTGGATCTGAAGCCGCTCTTCGCCGGCATCGATCTTGGCAAAGACAAGGGATTCTCGACCGGCTGCATGAGCGGTCCGGCCGATCCGGAATGTACGCCGATGTTCGAAAATCTCGGGCTTCGGCTCAAGGAAACCGCGCCTGACGCCAATGACGCCGGCCAGTCCGCCGGCGCGCAGACGAAAATCTTCCGCTCGGAGGCCGCAAAATGAAGCGCGGAACTCTCCTGCCCATCTTCGCCGCGATTTTGATCGCAAGCGGCGCGCAAGGCGAAACCAAACAAAGCGCGGAATCATGGAGCTGGACCTTGCCAGAGTTCATGCCGCCGCCCCGCGTTCCTGCGGACAATGCGATGTCGGAGGCGCGCTTCCAACTCGGGCGCAAACTCTTCTATGACGCCCGTCTATCGGGCAACGGCAAGGAAAGCTGCGCCTCATGCCATGAGCAGCGCCTGGCGTTCACCGACGGCCGGCCGGTCGGCGTCGGCGCCACCGGCCAGCATACCCCTCGCAATTCTCCCAGCGTGGCGAACGCCGCCTGGCGGGCCACGCTGACCTGGGCAAATCCGGCGATGGTCACGCTGGAAAAGCAGATGGAAGGGCCGCTCTTTGGCGAAGAGCCCATCGAAATGGGCGTCAATGACAATAACCGCAAAGAGATTCTCGCGCGCTTTGCGGGCGACGCAGACTATCGTCACGACTTCGCGGCGGCGTTTCCCGGCGAGCCGGACCCGATCAGCTTCGGCAACGTCATCAAGGCGATCTCAGCCTTCGAGCGCGGCGTGGTGTCAGCCTCCTCGAAATATGATCTCTATCTTCTCGGCAAGGCCACGCTCACTCCTGAGGAGACGCGCGGCAAGGACCTCTTCTTCGGCGAGAAGGCCGAATGCCATCACTGCCATGGCAGCGTGAATTTCGACGATCAGTTCTATCACGCGAAAACCCGCGAGATCGAGACGCCGTTCCACAATACCGGGCTTTATGATCTCGACGGCAAGGGCGCCTATCCGGAACCCAATCGCGGGGTGTTCGAGAACACCCACAACCCCGCTGAGATGGGCGCGTTTCGCGCGCCGAGCCTGCGCAACATCGCCGTCACCGCGCCCTACATGCACGACGGCAGCGTCGCGACGCTCGAGGACGTGATCGACATCTACGCGGCCGGCGGCCGCAACGTCGCCATCGGTCCCTTGAAGGGCGACGGTCGTTACAACCCGAACAAGAGCGCGCTGATCGTCCCGATTGATCTGTCGCCCCAGGAAAAGAGCGATCTGATCGCCTTTCTGAAAACGCTGACCGACGACTCCCTGCTGACTTCTCCCCGCTTCGCCGACCCGTGGAAACCGGCGTCGACCGCAAGCGGTCCAACGCGTGCGCCTGCTCAATGAGTCTCAACCCCGAATAGGAAAGAAAAGTCGATGAACGCCCGGTCGAAATTGATGCATGGAGCGGCGCTTGGCGCTCTCGCTCTCTTGTCCTCCGCGTCGCTTG
Organism: Methylocystis sp.; assembly: GCF_021731785.1. Classification (GTDB taxonomy): domain Bacteria; phylum Pseudomonadota; class Alphaproteobacteria; order Rhizobiales; family Beijerinckiaceae; genus Methylocystis. The sequence goes on along the minus strand of NZ_JAKFWS010000071.1, from coordinate 16,614 downwards.
TGCAGGCGCAGCAGACGCTGCCGACGATCGATATCGGCGGCCGGCTCCGCACGGGCCCGGGCGTTCGAGCAGTTCCGCGGGGACCCACGGTCGGAACGCCGACGGAGACGACTCCGGCCGTGAGGGAGTCGACGGCAGGCGAAGCGGGATATGCGCCCGGCTTTAGCGCCGCCCGCGCGAAGCTGCCCATCTACCGCGATCCGCCTGGCGAGACGGTCACGATCATCGACACCAAGTTCTTAAGGCCGACGCCCTTAGCGGATGTCCGGAGGGTGTTGGAATACAGCCCCGGCGTTTCAATACAGCAGGGCGATGGCGTGCGCGATCTGCAGATTTCGATTCGCGGATCCGGCAACCGCGCCGGCACTGGCTATCCGATCAACGTCCGCAACATCATGCTGTGGGAAGACGGCTTTCCGATCATGACGGCGGACGGCAATGGCCGCACCGACCTGCTCGATCCGCATTCTTTCGCCGCCGTCGACGTCTATCGCGGACCCTCATCCGCGCTCTTCGGCAATTACGCCTATGGCGGCGCGATCAATTTTCGCACCTTTTCCGGCGCCGAAATCGACGGCGTCCACACGGGTTCGGAATTTGGCAGCTTCGGCTATGTCAACAATTACATCCGCGTCGGCAAGGCTGTGAAGGACAGCGTGCTCGGCGGCTTCGATCTGGCGTTTTTTGCCTCCGACGCCAATAGCAGCGGGTGGGCCCGCAATTCTTTCTCAGGCAAGCAAGGCAAGTTTCTCGGCAGATGGGAGGTGACTCCTAACGATCGCGTGATTGTGAAATATATCGCCAACAATTTGAGATCGGAGTTTATCAATCGAAATAATTTATCGGTGTTCTATCTCAATCCTTTTCAACAAGGCTGCGCTATCCCAACCGTTTGGAACGCCCAATTGTGCAACAATTTGAACGTGCCCGTGAATGGCATATCTACCCCCGTCGTTCGCCAAAGCGTCTGGCAGCTCGGCACGCACTCGAACACGCTCAGACAGATCGGCGGCGTTCAGTTCGAACATGATTTTGACAAGGACACGACGTTGCGGACGCAATTCACATACGACTATTTCGACTTTCTCAACGGCACTTGGACGCCGCCGATTTTGGGGCCGGCCGGACCGGGCGGCCCGGTGGGCATCAGGGGTCCGACGGTGGGCATCACCGCGCAGACCGACGTCACCAGTCACATGCCGATCTTTGGATTTCCGGCGACGCACTTTCTCCAGTTCTTCTATAACAACGCCAAAACCACCAATCCGACCTTCAACCAGATTGCCAATAGATGGTATAGCGGCGCAATTGGCGCGCAGGTCGGCAAGATGGATTCCTACACGTCAAACATCAGTTTGCGTGCGCGCGAAGAAATTGCGCTCGCGCCGGGCCTGACCGGCGTCATCGGCTTCAGCGCCAACTGGAACCGGGTATGGGGCGTCAATACCGCCTATAACTACCCCGCCAACCTCGCGCCCAGATTTCCCACTCAGATCGCCGTCGACAATGACTATTGGAACACGGCGCCGGAAGCGTCGCTCACCTATCGCTATAGTCCCGAATGGCAGGTGAGAGCGCGCTATGCGACCGGCTACAGCACGCCGACATTCATCTTCCTTACCAATACGCGAAACGGCGTCGGACAAAATCCGCTGAAGGCTCAGACCAACATGGGCGTCGATCTCGGGATCGACTGGACGCCGAGCCCCGATCTCACGGTCAGCGCGACCGGTTTCAACGAATGGCACCGCAATGAAATTTTGACGTTGAACAATGCGCTCGTCAGCTATCAGCTGAACATTCCCTCCTCTGTCCACCGCGGCGTCGAGCTCAACGCCGATTGGCGGCCGTTTGAGGGATGGCGACTGATCGCCGCCTATACGTTCAACAATCAGATCTTCACCAATTATTGGGACGATCTCGGAACGATCGGGGGCGTTCCCGTTCTTTACAATCGCGCGAGCAACAGAATTCCCAATGTGCCGCCGCATACGCTGACGGCGCGCTATGGATATGATCAGCCCCACGGCGATCTCGCCGGCCTCGGCGCCTATGTCGAATATGTATTCAAAAGCGACTATACGATCGACAACGCCAACTACACCACTATCCCCAGCTACAGCGTGGTCAATCTCAACGCTCATTACAATCACGACCTGACAAACTTCTATATCAAGAACATCGAGCTCTTTTTCGACGTCCAGAACGTCTTCAATCGGACTTATGTCGCCGGCGCACAGGCGCTTGGCAACACACTCATCGCGGGCACCCCGTTTCAAACGCCGGTCGTCTGGCCGACCGGCGGCCTGGTGCTGGCGCAGGGCGCGGGCATCAGAGCTGGCCAGCCGATTGGTTTCAGCGGAGGCATTAAGCTCAAGTTCTGATGCGATCGGGCGCCGCCCCCATTTTAGGGGCGGCGTCCGCCGCACAAGCGTTTAAAGGTGAAGCTTCGAGAACGCTCACAGCTGCGATATCTCTCTGAACCGATCATGCGCCGCGCGAGCCGGCGATAGCGATCAGCAGTTTTTCGAATTGGAGATTGCCCGGGCCGAATAGTTTCAGTCCGCCGATCTGGCGAAGGAGGCGATCAATGCTTCGCGCTGGCCACCCAATCGGACCTATAATCGCCGCTGCGCGTCTCGCGGCTTTGATCCATGCCATCGCGTTCCTGCCGTCAGTTTCGGCGCTTGCCGATAAGCCTTCCAGCGCTGCCGTCACGCATGGTCTCGCGCTCTATGGCGAACCTGCGCTGCCGAAAGATTTCGCTCACTTTCCTTACGCCTATCCCCATGCGCCAAAAGGCGGCGCGCTGCGCCTCGGCCGGCGCGGGGGATTCGAAAGTCTCAATCCGTTCAACGCCAGATTCGGGGTCGCGCCGCAGCTCATCATCGGCAATGTCGTGGAAAGCCTGATGACCCGGTCGCAGGACGAGCCCTATTCGCTGTATCCGCTGATTGCCCAGTCCGTCGATATCGACGACGCGCGCGCGCATCTCACATTTCACATCGACCCTCGGGCGCGATTTTCCGACAAGTCGCCGATCGTCGCCGCCGACGTTCTATTTTCATTCGAATTGCCGAAGTCGAAAGGTCGGCCGGCGTTTCGCGCGGTTTTCGCCTTGGTCAAGTCCGCCGTTTCGCTCGACGATCGCACGGTGCGCTTCGACCTCACCGGCGTGACGGATCGCGAAGCGCCGCTCGTTCTCGCCGCCATGCCGGTTCTGTCGAAAAAAGCGACAAATGTGGAGCGCTTCGACGATGTCGATATGACGATTCCTCTCGGCTCAGGTCCTTATCTGATTTCCGAAGCTAAAGTCGGGGAGCGCCTGGTTTTGCGCCGCGACCCGGACTATTGGGGCCGGGACATCCCGAGCCAACGCGGGCTGTATAATTTCGATGAAGTCGACGTCGACTATTACCGCGACGGCGCCGCGCTGTTTGAGGCATTGAAAGCGGGTCTTATCGACTATCACGAGGAGACGAGCGCCGCGCGTTGGTCAACCGGCTATGATTTCCCCGCCGTTCGCAATGGCGCCATCGTGAAGGAAGTTCTGCGGCCCGGCCGGCCAACGGGAATGGAAGGCTTCGTCTTCAATCTGCGCAAAGCGCTCTTTCGCGATGTGCGGCTGCGTGAAGCAATTGCGATGATGTATGACTTCGAGTGGATCAACGCCAATTTCTACGGCGGACTCTATGCGCGCACGGAAAGCTACTTCGGCGAGTCGGACTATGCCTCGACGGGGCGTCCCGCGAGCGCCGCCGAACGCGGCTTCTTGCAAATTTTCCGGGCGTGGTGCGCGACGACATTCTCGAAGGCCGCTGGAGACCGGTTCAGCACGACGGTTCGGGGCGCGATCGCACGGTCGCAAAGCGCGCGCAAGCGCTTCTCGCCGACGCCGGCTACGTCCTCGTCGATGGGCGTCTGCAAAAGGATGGCGTTCCGGTCGCGTTCGAAATCATGATTCGTGACCGCGACGAAGAGCGGCTAGCGCGTAATTTCGCCGCTTCGTTGAAGTGCATCGGCGTCGAAGCCAATCCGCGCTTATTCGACGAAGTCCAGTATCAGCGCCGGCGGCAACGTTTCGAATATGACATGATGACCGGCCAATGGCTGCCCGCCGCGGTTCCCGGTCAGGAGCAGTTGAACCGGTGGAGCACGGAAAGTCTCATCCGGAAAAATTCGTTTAATCTCGCCGGCGCCGCTTCGCCGGCGATCGACGCGGCGATCGCCAATCTGCTTGCGTCGCGCACCGGCGAAGACAGCATCTGGGCGGCGCGCGCGCTCGATCGCATATTGCTTTCCGGTTTCTATTTCGTGCCGCTCCAGCATGCGAACGCCATCTGGTGCGCGCATACCGCCGCTCTCCGCCATCCTGAGCACACCCCGCTCTTTCCGATGTTCCCGTTCGGCTTCACTTTGGAGAGCTGGTGGACGCAGGGCGCTCAACCTCGTTAAGCGTCGCGTTGGCGGCCCGCGCCCGAAAGCGGTAGACATATTCGTCAACTGCTTGCGCGAGGCGTAGGAGGCGCATCATGGGGCATGAGCCCTGGCCGACTGAACTCCGCCTCTTAAAGGGCGGACGCATGCTGAACGTCGCTTTCGATGACGGCGCGCAATTCGCGCTTAGCGCCGAGCTGCTGCGCACGCAAAGCCCGAGCGCAGAAGTGCAGGGCCACTCGGCGCAAGAGCGCAAGACGGTCGGCGGCAAGCGCAATGTCGCGATCATCGCCGTCGCGCCGGTCGGCAATTACGCCGTGCGGCTCGACTTCGACGACATGCATCGCACCGGGATCTACACCTGGCGATATTTGCGCGAACTCGGCGAGACCGCGACGGCGCGATTTGACGCCTATCTCGAAGAACTTGCGGCGAAGGGGCTCGATCGCGATCGGCCCGGAGAAAAATAATCAGAAAAGGAACGGCCGACGCGCGCCGACCGTTCACACGCTCACTGCAAACATCTTAGCGCGTCACGACCACGCGGGTGCCGACCTTGACCCGGCTATAGAGGTCGACCACGTCGTCATTGGTCATGCGAATGCAGCCCGACGACACGGCCTGGCCGATCGTCCAGGGCTCGTTGGAGCCGTGGATGCGGTAGAGCGTGCCGGAGAGATACATGGCGCGCGCGCCGAGCGGGTTGCTCAATCCGCCGACCATGTGCCTTGGCAGGTCGGGACGGCGGCGCAACATTTGCGCCGGGGGCGTCCAGTCCGGCCACTCGCGCTTATGGGAAATGTAACGCGTGCCGGCCCATTCGAATCCCGGGCGGCCGACGCCGACGCCGTAGCGGATCGCCTGGCCATTGCCGAGCGTGTAGTAAAGGCGCCGCTCATTGGTGGCGATGATCACCGTGCCCGGCGCATATTTCGCGTCAAAGGCGACGATCTCGCGCGGAACGGCGACCGCCTGGGGGCGGCCGTCGCTCGTTTGGGGAGCGAAACCGCCGCCGAAAAGCGCACCGAAAGGGTCGAATGCCGGCGCGGGCGCCGGCTGCTGCTGCGCCGGGCTGCGCGCAAATCCCTCGGAAGAAACGCCGCAAAGCGCGCCGACCGCGCAAATCAATGCAAGAGCAAGACGCCGCATGATGATCCCTTTTTCGAGAGTGGGCGTGCGCCGCGCCGACTCAGAAAATCGGCGCGATCGCTGCCGATGATTAGTCTCGCAGCACGTTCGCGCAAGCAAGCGGGGAAGGCCCGCGAGGCGGCGTTTCTCCAGCGATTGTGGCACAGTTGCAACAGTAAGGTTGAGCGCAAGCGCGACAATAGGCTCAGAATTTCAGAGTCGTCGCCTGTTTGACGCCCGGCAGGCTCTTCAGATCTGCCAGAGCTTGCGCCGGCAACTCGCCGTCGATGGCGACGAGCGCGACGGCGCCGCCTCCGGGCTTGTCCCGGCCCAGCGCAAACGTGGCGATATTGACGTCGGCGTCGCCGAGCGCGCCGGCGAATCTGCCGATAAAGCCGGGCCGGTCCTCATTCGTCAGATAGATCATCGATGGCGCGAATTCGGCGTCGACGCCAATCTCGCCGATGCGAATGAAGCGTGGCTTGCCGTCATGGAAGACCGTGCCCGAAACGCAAATTTCGCCTTGCGCGGTATGCGCGCTGAGCGTGACGAGCGATTCATAATCGCCTTGCGCCTCGCGGGTGATTTCCTCGATCGCCAAGCCACGCTCCTTGGCGAGGATCGGCGCCGACACCGGATTGACGTCTTCTAGAATCGGCCGAAGCAATCCCGATATGGCCGCAGAAGTAATCGCGCGCGTTTTTTGGAAGGCGACGACGCCCTCATAGACGATCGACAATTTGTCGACGCCGGCGCGCGCGACCTGACCTACGAACAGGCCGAGCTTTTCAGCCAGCTCAACGAAGGGTTTGAGCCGCGGCGCTTCTTCAGCGCTGATCGAGGCGAAGTTTACGGCATTGGCGATCGCGCCGCGCGTCAGATAGTCCGCCATCTGCTCGGCGATCTGCAGCGCGACCTTTTCTTGCGCCTCGCTCGTCGAAGCGCCGAGATGCGGCGTGCAGACGACGTGCGGATGGCCGAACAGCGGATTTTCGGTGGCTGGCTCCTGCGCGAAGACATCGAAGGCGGCGCCGGCGACATGCCCCTCATCGAGGGCCTTGCGCAGCGCCTCTTCATCGACGAGTCCGCCGCGCGCGCAATTGATGATGCGCACGCCCTTGCACATCTTGGCGATGTTTTCCGCCGAGAGAATGTTCTTCGTCTGCGTCGTCAGCGGCGTGTGCAGCGTGATGACGTCGGCGCGCGCCAAGAGCTCGTCGAGTTCGACCTTTTCGGCGCCCAGCTCCTCGGCGCGTTCTTCGGTGAGATAGGGGTCAAAAGCGATGACGCGCATCTTGAGGCCGAGCGCGCGTTCGGCGACATTCGCGCCGACATTGCCGCAACCAATGACGCCGAGCGTCTTGCCGGTGATCTCGACGCCCATGAAGCGGTTCTTTTCCCATTTGCCGGCTTGGGTCGAGGCGTCGGCGGCGGGAATTTCGCGCGCTAGGGCGAACATCAGGGCGATGGCGTGTTCGGCGGTGGTGATCGAATTGCCGAAAGGCGTGTTCATGACGATGACGCCGCGCGCCGTCGCGGCGGGCACGTCGACATTGTCGACGCCGATGCCGGCGCGGCCGACGACCTTGAGCCGCCGCGCCCGCTCCAAGATATCGGCAGTGACCTTGGTCGCCGAACGAATGGCGAGCCCATCATAGTCGCCGATCGCGGCGGCGAGCTTGTCCTTGTCCTTCCCCAGGGTCGGTTCGAAATCGACGTCGAGGCCGCGCAGCCGAAAAATCTGCGCGGCGGCGGGCGAAAGAGAATCTGAGATGAGAACGCGCGGCGGCATGAAAGTCCTGTTTCTTACTTTGCTGGCGGAGATTGTTCCGCCTGTTGCATCTCAGGCGGCAACCCGAGAAGCAAGCCACGACCAATCCTGTAGCGCATTTGCGTTGTTGTCTGCCGAGGCCTTTTCCTGTGGCGAGACAGATTTTCTATTCATGTCGGCTTCCCGCTACTTCGCGAACGCGTGTCGCGTATTTCACGCCGCTTGCGTCGCCTCGGCGCGAGCCTCCTCATAGGCCCAATCGAGCCACTGCGTCAGCAGCGCTACGTCGGACGTCTCCACCGTCGCACCGCACCAGATGCGAAAGCCCGGCGGCGCATCGCGATAGGCGCCAAAATCATAGCCGGCGCCCTCCTTTTCGATCATCGCGACCATCCTCTTGGCGAGCGCCGCCTGCTTGTCGGCGCCTTTCGCCGCGCTCTCTCCAGAAAAGACGAGGCAGACGCTGGTGTTGGAGCGTATCGCCGGATCCTTGGCGAGGAAGTCGATCCAGGGCTTCTTTTCCACCCAATCGCCGACCGCTTGCGCATTGGCGTTGCAGCGGGCGAACAGCGCCTCAAGCCCGCCGATCGATTTCGCCCAGGAGAGCGCATCGAGATAATCCTCGACGGCGAGGAGCGAGGGCGTGTTGATCGTCTCGCCTTGAAAGATCCCTTCGATGAGCTTGCGCTTTGTGGCCAATCTGAAAATCTTCGGCATCGGCCAGGGCGGCGCATAGCTCTCGAGTCGCTCGACCGCGCGCGGCGAGAGAATGAGCATGCCATGCGCGGCCTCTCCGCCGAGCACCTTCTGCCAGCTGTAAGTCGTCACATCGAGCTTGGCGAAATCCAAGGGCTGCGCGAAAGCGGCTGACGTCGCGTCGCAAATCGTCAGGCCTTTGCGGTCCGCGGCAATGAAGTCGGCGTTCGCCACGCGCACGCCGGAGGTCGTGCCGTTCCAGGCGAAGACCACGTCATTGTCGAAATCAATCTCTGCGAGATCGGGCAGTTCGCCGTAGGGCGCGACGAGGCTTCGCGCCTTCTCGATCTTCAACTGGTTGAAGACGTCATTGACCCAGTCTTTCGAGAAGCTCTCCCAGGCGACGACGTCGACGCCGCGCGGGCCGAGCAGCGACCAGAGCGCGATCTCCACGGCGCCGGTGTCGGACGCCGGCACGATGCCGATGCGGTAATCGGCAGGAACACGCAAAATCTCTCGCGTCAGCGCGATCGCCCGCGCAAGCTTCTCCTTGCCGACCTGCGAGCGGTGCGACCGACCGAGCGCCGCCCCGGCGAGATATGCAAGCGCCCATCCGGGACGCTTGGCGCAAGGGCCGGAAGAAAAGCAGGGATTTATCGGCTTGGCGTCGGGTTTCGCCACTTTGTCGGCAGCGGGCATGGCAGCGTCCCCTCTGGCGGCGCCGCTCTAGAAAGCGCCGCTGTCGCCCGCGCTACGCGCCGCCCGGCCGGCCGTCAAGAGCGGCCGGCTTCAATCGCGCATCGAGAGTTCGCGAACCCTCACGAGCGCGACGCTTCCTGCGGAGTCTTGGCGCGAATCGCCAGAGCGTGAACCCGATCGGCGAGTTCCTCGGCGAGGAGCGCATTGACCAGACGATGCCGCTCGATCAAGCTCTTGCCCTCGAAAGCCGCGCTCACCACCTCCACGGTGAAGTGGGTTTCGCCTTCGGCATGATGATGCCCATGCCCGGCGTGGCGATGCGAATCGTCGATGACGTTGAGCGCCGCGGGCGCAAGGCCTTCGGTGAGTTTTTGGGCAATGCGCGTCTTGACGACGCCTTTACTCTGATCCGTCATGTTCATCTCCCGGTCGAACGCCGAATGTGCATATCCGGCGCCGGTTGTGCTTGCGGCTTTTGCTGCGGCGCCATCATAATGGAATGCCATGAACCTGAATTCGCCCCTCTTCGATCGCATCCGAACGCAGCGCGAGCCGCGCGAAGCCCCGCGCGAGCGCACGGTCCGCTGCGATTCGCCCGGCTGCGAGGCCGAGGGCGCCTTTCGCGCGCCGATGGGCCGGCTGCGGGAGGGGCAGTATTTGTGCTTCTGCCTCGAACATGTCCGGGAATACAACGCAACCTACAACTATTTCAACGGCATGGATGACGCTTCGGTCGCCCGCTACATGAAGGACGCGACGGTCGGGCACCGCCCGACCTGGTCGATGGGGACGCGCCGCGGACAGGCCGGCTTTCGCGAGGACCAGACGGCGGCGGTCGATCCGCTCGGCGTCTATCGCCAGCGCTTCCGCCGCCCGCAGCCCGCCGCGCCGCGCCGCGGGCCGCACCATTCGCCGGTCACGATCAGGGCGTTCGTCGCCATGGGGCTTGAGGAGACGGCGGATAAAGAAGCGATCCGCGCCCGCTACAAGGAGCTCGTCAAGCGCCATCATCCCGACGCAAACGGCGGCGACCGCTCGCGCGAGGAAAAATTGCGGGAAATCATCCATGCCTATAAGACGCTGAGGGCCGCCCGGCTGGTCTGAGCGCTCGCGCCAAGCACGGTTTTTTCGCAGCGGCAAGGACAGATTCGGCGAAATTATGCGGGGATGAAAGGTCCGCGCAAGGAGGAGGCATTTTGGTCGCTGCAGAACACGCCGCAACGGGTCTCGACAGCCTGCCGGACATGAAAATTTCGGTGCGTCAGGTGTTTGGAATAGACTCCGACATGGAGGTTCCGGCCTTTTCCGAGCGCAACGAGCATGTGCCGGACCTTGACCCCGACTATCTCTTCGATCGGCAGACGACGCTCGCCGTTCTCGCCGGCTTCGCCAAGAACCGGCGGGTGATGGTGACCGGCTATCACGGCACCGGAAAGTCGACCCATATCGAGCAGGTGGCGTCGCGGCTCAACTGGCCCTTCGTGCGGGTCAATCTCGACAGCCACATTTCGCGCATCGACCTCGTCGGCAAGGACGCGATCGTGCTGAAGGACGGCAAGCAGGTCACCGAGTTTCGCGACGGCATCCTGCCCTGGGCGGTTCAGCACAATATCGCGCTGTGCTTCGACGAATATGACGCGGGGCGCCCCGACGTGATGTTCGTCATCCAGCGCGTGCTCGAAGTCTCCGGCCGATTGACGCTGCTCGACCAGAACCGGGTCATCCGCCCCCATCCGGCGTTCCGCCTGTTCGCCACCGCCAATACGGTGGGGCTCGGCGACACGTCCGGCCTCTATCACGGCACCCAGCAGATCAATCAGGCGCAGATGGACCGTTGGTCGATCGTCGCGACGCTGAATTATCTGCCGCATGACGCCGAGACCAACATCGTGCTCGCCAAGGTGAAATCCTATGGCGCGTCGAAGGAAGGCCGCGACATCGCCAATAAAATGGTGCGGGTCGCCGATCTCACCCGCAACGCTTTCATGGCCGGCGACCTCTCGACGGTGATGAGCCCGCGCACGGTGATCACCTGGGCCGAGAACGCCGAGATTTTCGGCGACATCGGCTTCGCCTTTCGGATGACGTTTTTGAACAAATGCGACGAGCTGGAGCGTCCGCTCGTCGCCGAGTTTTACCAGCGCTGCTTCGGCAAGGAGCTGCCGGAAAGCGCGGTGAATGTGGTGATGACGTAGGCGCTGCGGCGCTCGGATCGCAAATCGCCAATTCTCAAAGTCGCCGCAACCCGGAACGGAAATTGCTCGCGTCGGCGTGAATGCATATGACGCGAGGCCCTCATGCCGCTTTACGCCTATGTCTGCGACGCCTGCGCGGCGGAATTCGAACTGCTGGTGCGCGGATCGGACGTTCCAGCCTGTCCCAATTGCGGGGGCGACAAGCTGCAACAGCAGATTTCCCGCATCTCCAAGGAAATCAAATATCCCGCCATGGCGAAAGCCTGGCGCCGGCGCGCGGCGGCGGAAGGCGATCTGTCGAATTTCAGCAAGGCCGAACGGAAGTTGTAAGGAATCGCGCAATCCTTGCTTCGTTGGGAACGCATGGCGGACGCCTCTGGCGGTATCGGTAAGGCGTCGGGGCCGCGCATCGCGTGAGGCTTTTCCTTCCGGCGCCCGCGTGAACTGGTCTATATAGTCTCCATGCCGCCAGCGCCGACAAACCGCCGTCCCGCCTCGCCCAAAGAGGCGCCGCAGGAGCCGTTCAAGCGCGCCGTCGCCGGAGCGATGCGCGCCATGGCCCGCGCGCCGGCGCTCGACGTGATTTTCGCGCCCGAACGGCCCTCGCTCATCGCCGGCAATGACGGCGCCAAGGCGCGGCTGACCGAGCCGCCGCGCAAGCTGAACCTGAAAGACGCGGCGATCCTGCGCGGCCAGGCGGATTCGCTGGCGCTGCGTCTCGCCTGCCACGACGACGCGCTGCATCGCCGCTATGCGCCGGAGCCCCCGGCCGCCCGCGCCGCCTTCGACGCCATGGAGCAGGCGCGCTGCGAGTCGGTCGGCGCGATGCGGATGCCGGGCGTCGCCGCCAATATCGGCGCGATGCTCGACGACCGCTATCAGCGCAGCCACGCCGCCGAGATTTCTAGCCGCGACGACGCGCCACTCGAGGACGCGCTGGCGCTGCTCGCCCGCCAGCGCCTGACCGGACTCGCGCCGCCGGCGCATGGCCAGAAGATCGTCGAGATGTGGCGCGACTCCATCGAAGAGCGGGCCGGCGCCGATCTCGACCGGCTCTCCGGCGCGGTCGAAGACCAGAAGCTCTTCGCCCAGATCGTGCGCGAACTGCTCTCCCATCTCGACATGGCGAGCGGCGAAGCGCCCGACGAGACCAGATCCGACGAGGACAGCGAGGAGGCGCCGCAAAATCCCGACCAGAACGAGAGCGACGACCGGGACGATGAGGAGTCCAAAAGCTCTGCCGACATGGATACCGCGCTCGCCGCCGAGGACGCCGAGCAGGAAGGCGAAAGCGACTCGGCGGACGCGCCCTATGGCGAGACCGAGCGCGAGGCCGATGCCGGGGACGCGGAGGAAGCCGCCGAGGCGCGCCGGCCTGCGACCAACGCCGCCGAGCGCGCCGGCGCGGAATATCTCGCCTACACCACCCGTTTCGACGAGACCATTCGCGCCGAGGAGCTCTGCGACGCCGAGGAGCTGGACCGGCTGCGGGCCTATCTCGACAAGCAGCTCTTGCATCTGTCGTCGGTGGTGGGGCGACTGGCAAACCGGCTGCAGCGCCGGCTGATGGCGCAGCAGAGCCGTTCCTGGGAATTCGACCTCGAAGAAGGCATGCTCGACCCCGCGCGCCTGCCGCGGGTCATCATCGATCCCCAGCAGCCGCTCTCGTTCAAGCGCGAAAAGGACATGGATTTTCGTGATACGGTGGTGACGCTGCTGCTCGACAATTCCGGCTCGATGCGCGGGCGCCCGATCACCGTCGCCGCCACCTGCGCCGACATTCTGGCGCGCACGCTGGAGCGTTGCGGCGTCAAGGTCGAGATACTGGGCTTCACCACCCGCGCCTGGAAAGGCGGCCAGTCCCGCGAGGCCTGGATCGCCGAGGGCAAGAAACCCAATCCCGGCCGTCTGAACGACGTCCGCCACATCATCTACAAGGCCGCCGACGCGCCCTGGCGGCGCGCCCGGCGCAACCTCGGCCTGATGATGCGCGAAGGGCTGCTAAAGGAGAATATCGACGGCGAGGCGCTGGACTGGGCGCATCGCCGGCTGATGGCGCGTTCCGAGCAGCGGCGCATTCTGATGATGATTTCCGACGGCGCCCCGGTCGACGATTCGACGCTTTCGGTCAATCCTGGCAATTACCTCGAACGCCACCTGCGTCAAATCATTCACGAGATCGAGACGAAGTCGCCGGTGGAGCTGATCGCCATCGGGATCGGCCATGACGTGACGCGCTACTACCGGCGCGCGGTGACGATCGTCGACGCCGAGGAGCTGGGCGGCGCCATGACTGAGAAGCTCGCCGAGCTGTTCAGCGAAAGCGCCGCCCCCGCGCCGCCGAGCCAGCGCCTGTCCCCGCGCGCCGCCGCCCGGCGTTAACCGGTCGGCGCCGCCTGTTAACTTCTATGCAACGATTCGACGCGTTCCCCTCAGCGTCAGTCGAACCGTAGGGGACCCGTGATGGCGTTCATTCAGTGGCAGGACAATCCGCCTCGGAGAGACACGTCTGAGATTGAACGAGTCGTGTGCGTTGCGACGGTGGTTGCCGGCGCTCCCCTTCCCACTTTGCCTAGCCCTAACGATCTCGGAGTCCTGAATCGCCCGATTGGATAAAAAAAACCGCCGATGCTGACCGAAGAACTGGGTTCATACGGGCGAGCCATCGGCGGCAGACACTTGTGAGCACCAGGGTCGCGAATCGTCATCAATACAGGGCGGCGATTCCTGTGGCGGATTTTTGCCCAGGCAACGGGCAGTTATTCGGAGGAGTGTAAGTGACGGAGTGCTTGCCTAGACGCGGCTCAATGGGGACTGGGATAGGTCCGCCTTTTTTCGCTCCACCACTTGCCCCTGACCCTTCGCCACCGCCCGTGCTGGAATCCGTACTCGCCGTGTTGGAAGGAGTGCTCGCCGCCTGTTTTGCTTTATTTGCTGAGTTCGTCAGAGCCGCGATCGCAGAGTCAGGCGTTCCAGCAGCCGCATAAGCCTGTAAATCCGCAAGAACGAAACCCATTGGATATTGAGATGTTTGGCACTCGTCCATTCTGGTTATGATAATACCTCTTATTTTAAGCCTATCGGCATCCATTTGAGTCTATATAGCTTGCAGAGTTTGGGTCCTGAGTAGATCTTGGTTGTAGACAGCTCTTGCGCCGCCAACAGCGGTTGCTGCAGTCGCTAATACCTTCGTGGTTTGCACTACTGGAATTGCAGTCGCCGCTGTTGTGAGGCCAAGCTGAGCAAAGTCAGCAAAGGAGGCTACGCCTGTATCGCTGACGTTGAGTAGGGTAACGAAGTTGTAGTAGTTTCTGTCGATCTCAAAAAGCTTCATTGCAATATATTCATTACGGCGCGGCTTGCCCATGACTTGTGCACTCTCTGCGGTTGCTTCGATAGCAGGAATATCTGTGTCGAAAACATTTCCGAACTGATCAGCATGTGATATTTGAGAAAAATACTCAAGAGATCTGCATCCACCATTCAGACTTGCGGCGATTGCAATCGCGCTTACGACAAATACTCGTCGAGCGCTCTTTGAGAAGCGGTTCATCTGTCAGCCCCTGCTAGTTAATAATGGAAAAGCTTTTGAACGACTCAAACACGCTGATTCGTTATGCTATTACTAAAACTTGATCTCGGCTGTTGCAAAAAAGACACATTTGCAGAAAAGCGTGTGTTCTCTCGTGCTTGGCGTTCAGAAAGTTTTTGTTGTTACTCTATTGGCTTAAAATTCAATATTATAAGTTTGGCGTAGCTGAAGACTAGCCCTATACGTCGGTCGCGAAAATTCTGTGGAATTAGTATGCAAAACGATCGGCGCATCATTGGGTCACGGTGGTCAGCTGCACCGGCGGGTGCCGCCGCAAATAATTCGTCATGACCTACTACCGCCGCGCAGTGACGAGCTGGGCGGCGCCATGACCGAGAAGCTTGCCGAGCTGTTCAGCGAAAGCGCCGCCCCCGCGCCGCCGAGCCAGCGGCTGTCCCCCTCGCAGCGCGCCGCCGCCCGGCGTTAACCGTCAGCGCTTCGTCTTAACTTTTTTGCAACGATTCCACGCGTCGCGCGTTTCCCTTGAGCGTCGGTTGAACTTTAGGGGATCGTGATGGCGTTCATTCAGTGGCAGGACAATGCGCCTCGGAGAGAGGCAAGCGAAACTGAGCGGCTTATGTGCGTGTCGGCCGTGGTCGCGCTCGCCTGGCTGCCCTTCGCCCTGTGCGCCGCGCTGACCATCTGGGGCTCGTAAGCCCGCCTGTCGGTAGCCGAAGCCATCCCTGACATCCGCGTTGGCCGGGAGGCCGTGCGACGCCTGTGAGGCGCGCACTGGCCGCCGAAGCGCTGTCATTCCTGGCAGGCCGCAGGCCTGACAGGGAATCCCGGGCCGATTGAAGAACGCTGGTCTTGCTCTGGATTCCCGATCGCGCGCCAAGCGCGTCGGGAATGACCCGCGAGCGGGTCAACTTTCGCGAACGCCGCTTCCGCCATTTCCTATCCTATTCTGTCGGCGTCGATTTGCGTCTATAAGGCTTGAGGACGTTAAGTCCGCCGCAGCTCTTTCTCTTGGACGGCTCATGCGCCTGGCCGCGCTTCTTAAATCGATGTTCTTTTTCGTCGCGATGGCGCTGGCGCTTTCAAGCTGCGGCGTGAATTATCATATCAATCCGGGCCCGCGCTCATGGCCCGCCGCCGCGAACCCTCCCAACAAATGACATCGTCGCTTAGCTGCGCATCAAACGGGAGAGATCATGGCCACGGTTCGACTGCTCGCCGACGAGGAACTTTCGCCCGAGGCGCGCGCCGTCTTCGCCGACATTCGCGCGACGCGCAAAAGCGACTTCGTCAATAATTTCTGGCGCGCGCTCGCGCATGATCCGGCGACCTTGAAGCGCACCTGGGAGAGCGTGAAAGAGGTCATGGGACCAGGCGTGCTGGAGCCGAAGGTCAAGGAGATGATCTATATCGCCGTCTCCATCGCCCATGCCTGCCCCTATTGCATCCATTCGCACACCGCCAACGCCCGCGCGAAGGGAATGAGCGAAGAGGAATATCGCGAACTGCTGGCGATCGTCGGCATGGCGTCGGAGACCAACCGTCTCGTCACCGCGCTCGGCGTTCCGATCGATGAGGCTTATGAAGTGGGGTGAGGTCAGGTGTAACGGCGCGTAACCTGCGCTTCTCAGAAACCCACGGCCTTGCGCAGTCGGGTCAGGAAGCGCCGATCCCCACCTCCTTGCTGCGTTTCGTGCAACGATGGCTGCGCGGAACTTGCGGCGTCGATGTGTCTGCTGTTCCATATCTTTCTTACAAACGAACGCGCCTCTTGAAGCTCCTCATCCGTTTCCAAATTTCTTTCATCCAAAATTTTGTCGACAAATGCCGGCCCCTTTGAAGCTTGAATAGTACGACAAAAGCCTTCCAATTCGCCGACGGGAACAAGCCAGATACCGATAGCTGCGCACTTGGCGCTTAATTGGTCAAAATGATTGATGGACCCTCTAATACCAACCTGTGCTGATCAGAACCGATGCGCCCAGTCGCGCAAACCGATGGACATGATGCACCAGGGTTGTTCGATGAGTTTGTTCCAGGCGTCGCAGCAATGGTCGACGATGTCGTCGTATGATTTGAACACGCGATTGGAGAGCCAGTTGTCGCGCATGAACTGCCAGAGGTTCTCGACCGGGTTG
>NZ_JAKFWS010000055.1 GCF_021731785.1 Methylocystis sp. | reverse complement strand
GCTCGCGCGATCGGCACTTCGCCATATCCGCGTCGCGTCCAAACAGGAGTTGAAGGATCGAATCATTGAGGCAATCGACGACGTTAACCGTGAGCCTGTCGTTCATACCTGGACTTACAAGATCGACATCGCGGCATGATATGAGTCGATCCAAAGAAACGCTCTACTAGGGCGGGTAGGTTCCGAAAACTTTCTCGCGCGCATCTTTCGCCCGCATCGCCATGGAAATGGCGAGGGCGGATGCTCGTCCGCGAAAAAAACTTCAGCCCTGCTGGGGAGGAGCCCTTGGCGATTGGGACGCGCGTTGTGGCTCGATCCGCGGCGCCCGGCCGAAAGTCTTCAGCCGAGGCGAAACAGCCTCGGATGGAAAAATCAACGCAGCTGAAACGACAGGTCTTAAAGGCGGCGCATCGAGCGCACCGTCATGCAGAATGCAGCAAAACGCCTGGCAATGGCGATTAGGAGGAGCGATCGGCGCGGCGCCGTCCTTTGCTCCGTCTTGCGGCGCGCAGACTGCGCCGAAGCCGACGCCTTGTCCGAACACAGTAAGATGTGTGGCCGCGATCCCCGTCTGCGCCAGAAAAACGCAGGCGACCATCGCCGCGAACAAGCGCGCGGGCAGACGTATCCGCTGAAAGATTGGAGCCACCGCCGCCTCTCGGTTCCAAAGTCAACGTTAGGTTTCGATCGCTTGCGCGGTCAAGTAAGCCGCGATCGGCCGCCATGCGGCGAAACGACGCTTCGAAATTGATGCGGGACAAGAGTGAAAGCGATGCGCCTGTTTTCACCTTCGATTTGGAATCTCGCCCTC
Organism: Methylocystis sp.; assembly: GCF_021731785.1. Classification (GTDB taxonomy): domain Bacteria; phylum Pseudomonadota; class Alphaproteobacteria; order Rhizobiales; family Beijerinckiaceae; genus Methylocystis. The sequence goes on along the minus strand of NZ_JAKFWS010000055.1, from coordinate 46,120 downwards.
GATCTGATCGCCATCGGCAGGAGGAGAATTCCACGCAATCGATACGCGCGCATGACAAGCGGCGTCCAAACACATTTTCTTGCGCGACGCCGCATGGAGATGTTGGCAAGCAAGGCGCGGGCGTTGCTTTGGGACTCGCGATCGCAAGCAAGACGACAAGAAAGCTCGCCGGCCTCGCCGCTTGGGCTCACCCCACCTGCCCGCGATGGCGCAGGAAATGATCGGCGAGCACGCAGGCCATCATTGCTTCGCCCACCGGAACGGCGCGAATGCCGACGCAAGGATCGTGGCGGCCTTTGGTGACGATGTCAGTCTCATTGCCGAAGCGATCGATGGTGCGGCGGGGCGTGAGAATTGAAGATGTCGGTTTCACCGCGAAGCGCACGACGACTGGCTGGCCGGTCGAAATGCCGCCGAGCACGCCGCCGGCGTTGTTGGACAAAAACGTCAGTCCGTCGTTTCCGGCGCGCATTTCATCGGCGTTCTCTTCGCCGGTGAGTTGGGCGGCGCCGAATCCAGCGCCAATCTCGACGCCCTTCACGGCGTTGATCGACATCATCGCCGCGGCGAGATCGGCGTCGAGCTTGCCGTAAACCGGCGCGCCCCAGCCGGCCGGAACGCCTTCCGCCACGATTTCGATCACCGCGCCGATCGAGGATCCGTCCTTGCGCACGTCGTCGAGATAGTCCGCCCATAATTCCGCCGCGCGCGCGTCGGGGCAGAAAAGCGAATTGCGCTCCACCTCTGCCCAATCGAAATTCGCGCGGTCGATCTTGTGCGATCCCACCTGCACCAACGCGCCGCGAATCGTCACGCCGGCGATCACCTTTCGCGCGACGGCCCCCGCGGCTACCCTCGCCGCCGTTTCACGCGCCGAGGAGCGTCCGCCGCCGCGATAGTCCCGCACGCCATATTTCGCATCGTAGACATAATCGGCGTGGCCGGGCCGATATCTGTCGGCGATCTCCCCATAGTCCTTCGAGCGCTGGTCGGTATTTTCGATCACGAGCGCGATCGGGGTTCCGGTCGTCACCTGGCGGCCGTCGCCATCAGCAAAAACCCCGGAAAGAATCTTCACCTCATCCGCTTCCCGCCGCTGCGTGGTGAAGCGCGACTGTCCCGGCTTGCGCTTGTCGAGAAAGCCTTGGATATCCTTCGCTTCGAGCGGAATTTTCGGCGGACAGCCGTCGACGATCGCGCCGAGCGCCGGTCCATGGCTCTCGCCGAACGTCGTGACGCGAAAAAGATGGCCGAAACTGTTGTGGGACATGCGGTCTTCTAGGCCCGGGACCAACGCCGGTCAAACGGCGGTTTCAGGCGGCCCGCGTCATGACGCGGCGCGCGCGCGCCGTTAAGATAGGCCCATGACCCTCACCTTTAAGCCCGTCGGCCCCGGGAGCCATATCTTCCTCGTTGACGGCTCTTCCTTCGTCTTTCGCGCCTATTTTCAGTCGATCCGACAGGATGCGAAATACAATTATCGCTCCGACCGGCTGCCGACCGGCGCCGTGCGGCTTTTCTGCACGAAGCTGTTGCAGTTCGTGCGCGAGGGCGCGGCCGGCGTGAAGCCAACGCATCTCGCCATCATCTTCGACAAGAGCGAGCATTCGTTCCGCAAGGACATTTACCCCGACTACAAAGCGCATCGCTCGGAGCCGCCAGAAGACCTCATTCCGCAGTTTCCGCTGATGCGCGCCGCCGTGCGCGCTTTCGGCCTCACGCCGATTGAACAGGACGTCTACGAGGCCGATGATCTCATCGCCACCTATGCCACGCAGGCGCAGGCGAAGGGCGCGGACGTGTTGATTGTTTCGGCCGACAAGGACCTGATGCAGCTCGTCGGTCCCGGCGTGAGAATGTATGACCCCGCCTCGGGGACGGCAGGCGCAAAGGGCTCGCGGGAAGAACGCCTCATCGGCGAGGCCGAGGTTGTCGACTATTTCGGCGTCATGCCGGACAAAGTCGTCGACGTGCAGGCGCTGGCTGGCGATTCGACCGACAATGTCCCGGGCGCGAAAGGCATCGGCGTCAAAACCGCCGCTCAGCTCATCAACAAATACGGCGATCTCGAAACGCTGCTCGCGCAGGCGTCGGGTATCAAGCAGCCAAAGCGGCGGGAGGCGCTGACCGAGCCGGATGCGGTTGCGCGTATCCTTATTTCGAGGAAGCTCTGCGAACTCGTGCGCGACGCGCCTCTTGAAACGCCGCTCGAAGACCTTGGACTCCATCAGCCTGACGCCGCAAAGCTCATCGCCTTTCTGCAGGCGATGGAGTTCACGACAATCACCCGCCGCGTCGCCGAGATGTATGGCGTGCATGCGCAGGATGTTGAGCCGGATCCCGGTTTTGTCGGCGCCGCCGGCTGGCGCGCCCGCGATGGCGCATTGTCCGAGGTCGCGCCGACCGCTGCTGAAGCGCCGAAGCGCGCCGAGAAAGCGCCAAGCGACGCCCGCACGCCCGCAAGCCTCGTCGCGGCGCGTCGCGCCGAAGCGAAAGCGAACAAGATTGACCGCTCCATCTATGAAACGGTTGTCTCAGCGGAGCGTCTGAATCAATGGATCACGGAAGCCGCTGGCGCAGGACTGGTCGCCGTCAATGTCGAAACGACCGTTCCAGACCCAATGCGTTGCGAGCTTATTGGCGTCTCGATGGCGACCGCCCCTGGAAACGCCTGCTATATTCCGCTGCAACATCGCTCTGGGGAGTCGGCGGATCTTTTCGCAGGCGCCGATTTGGTCGAGGGACAGATTCCGCTCGCTGCGGCTCTCGCACAATTGAAGCCGCTGTTTGAGGACGCCTCGATCCTCAAAATCGCGCATAATATGAAGCATGATCTGCTCGTTCTATCCCGCTACGGGATCGACGTCGCGCCGATCGACGACACGATGCTGATGTCATACACGCTGGATTCGGGACGCAGCGATCATCGTCTTGAAGACCTGGCGCGCAACTATTGCGGCCATGACGCTCTGACCTTTGCCGCCGTCGCGGGCTCTGGCCGCAATTACGTCGGCTTCCCGCGCGCCTCGCTGACGGCGGCGACGGAATATGCGGCGGAACGGACGGATGTTGCCCTGCGCCTTTGGCGCGTGTTGAAGCCGCGGCTCTTGGCGGAACGCATGAGCACCGTCTACGAGACCTTGGAGCGACCGATGGTCGCGACGCTCGCGCGCATGGAGCGAAGGGGCGTCACTGTCGAGCGGGCGACCTTGTCGCGGCTCTCTGGCGAATTTGCGCAGGACATGGCGCGTCTGGAATTTGAGATCTTCGATCTTGCCGGCGAGAAATTCAACCTCGGCTCACCCAAGCAATTAGGCGACATATTATTCGGCAAAATGGGGCTGCCCGGCGCAAAAAAAACCGCGACCGGCGCCTGGTCCACCTCAGCGAGCGTTCTCGAAGATCTCGCCGTCGCCGGCAATGATTTTGCGCGCCGCATTCTCGACTGGCGCCAGCTTTCCAAGCTCAAGAGCACCTACGCCGACGCCCTGCCCGGCTATATCAATCAGGAGACCGGCCGCGTGCATACGAGCTATGCGCTCGCCGCGACAACGACGGGAAGGCTCTCGTCATCCGAGCCCAATCTGCAGAATATTCCCGTTCGCAACGAGGCAGGCCGCAAAATCCGCAAGGCGTTTGTCTCGGCGCCCGGCCGTGTGCTGATCTCGGCGGATTACTCACAGATCGAGTTGCGGTTGCTCGCCCACATCGCCGACATTCCGCAGCTCAGACGCGCCTTCGCCGATAATCTCGACATTCACGCGATGACGGCGAGCGAAATGTTCAATGTGCCCATCAAGGACATGCCGGCCGAAACGCGCCGTCGCGCCAAGGCGATCAATTTCGGCATCATCTACGGCATTTCCGCCTTCGGACTCGCCAATCAGCTGAGCATTCCGCGCGAAGAGGCGAGCGCCTATATCAAGCGCTATTTCGAACGCTTTCCTGGCATTCGTGACTATATGGATTCGACGCGCAAGACGGTGCGCGAGAAAGGCGAAGTCTCGACGATTTTCGGCCGCGTCTATCACTTCCCCGGCATTGGCTCAGCCAATGCGTCAGACCGCGCGTTTTATGAGCGCGCGGCGATTAACGCGCCGATCCAGGGCGCGGCCGCCGACATCATCCGGCGAGCGATGATACGAATGGATGATGCGCTGGCGCACGCTGGCCTTTCGGCGCAGATGCTCTTGCAGGTGCATGATGAGCTTGTGTTCGAAGCGCCGAATGATGAAGCGGAGGCGACGATCGAGGTGGCGCGCCGCGTGATGGAGCAAGCGCCTGCGCCCGCCGTTCACCTTGCCGTGCCGCTGAAAGTCGATGCGCGCGCCGCCGCCAATTGGGACGAAGCGCATTAACGGCTCATGTTTCCGTCTGAAGCGCTTGCAGGTCATTCGCTGCAGGCCCAGCCAAACGAACAGTCGGAATTCGTCATTCGGAATCCAGCTGATCCGTTTGCGCTGACTGTGTCATTCCCGGCAGGCCATAGGCCTGACCGGGAATCCAGAGCCAATTCAAGAACACTGGGCTTGCTCTAAATTCCCGATCGCGCGCTTTGCGCGCGTCGGGAATGACATTCGAACCGTTCAACCGCAATTCTTCTCACAGGCCCAGATCGTCTCCGCTGCGCGCTTCTTCCGTCGCAAGTCCGAAGTTCAATCGCGACCAGAGCCGCTCGTGCAGATAATAGAGCGAGAAGATCGCCAGCAACTCGACGCCGGTGATTTCGGCGGCGAGTTCTGCGTTTTGGATGAAGGCGTAAACGATCAGGAAGGTCGAAATGCTCGCCGGAGCAAGCCAGGACAGCGCCTTGGCCAGGCTGCGCGTCGGAGTCGGTCGAAACGACTCGCGCACAAGTGTCAGACCTTCCATAGATGCGTAGCTGAGTTCAGTCAGCGGGGGCGCCGTGCGGCCGTTTGAAGCGGCGACCGTTTTGACCATGCCGACCGCGACCGTTTCATTGGTGATCCGGTCGATGAGAATGAATCCGCCTGTTTCGCGATTTTCGAGATAAGGGTCGCAGGCGATCATTGTTTCGAGCGACAGGCGCACGTCGCCGATTTCGTTGAATGTGAGCTTCGAGCCCCCGGGAAGCGGCTGCGACTGTCCGGTTTCAATATCGATGCGCGTATCGACGACCGTGACGGCGGCGGGCGCAGTTTTCGTTCCGAGCTTCAGCAGATAGCTTTTGCCGGCGACAAGCGGCTCGCGCACGAGCCATAAGAGCTTGGCCTCGAGACGATCTCCGATTTTCGCGGGCGAGACCGGCGAACACAAGAGATCGCCGCGCGAAACGTCGATCTCCTCGGCGAGAGTGAGCGTCGCGGACTGACCTGAGACAGCGCTGTCGAGGTCGCCGTCAAAGGTGACGATCCTGGCGACGCGCGTATCGCGGCCTGAAGGCAGAATGCGCACGATATCGCCGGGCCGGATGTTGCCGCCGCTGATGAAGCCGGAGAAGCCGCGGAAGTCGAGATTGGGCCGATTCACCCACTGCACGGGCATGCGAAAGGGCGCGATCGCCATCGCGTCGTCCACTGCGACGCCTTCGAGATAAGAGAGAAGCGGCGGACCATCGTGCCAGGGCATGTTTGCGCTGGCGTGAACAAGATTGTCTCCATCCGTCGCCACGAGCGGCGCGACATAGATCGATGCAAAGCGAAGACCGTCGGCGAATGCGCGAAAATCCGCCTCGATCTTGCGAAATACCTCTTCGCTGTAGCCGACAAGGTCCATCTTGTTGACCGCGACAACGACATGGCGCACGCCGAACATCGAGGTGATGACGCTGTGCCGGCGGGTCTGCGGCAGAATGCCCTTGCGCGCGTCGACAAGCAGAATGGCGAGATCGGCGGTCGAAGCGCCGACCGCCATGTTGCGGGTGTATTGCTCATGACCCGGCGTGTCGGCGACGATGAATTTGCGCCGGTCAGTCGCGAAATAGCGATAGGCGACATCAATGGTGATGCCCTGTTCGCGCTCAGCCGCAAGCCCGTCGACCAGCAGCGCGAAATCCAGAGCCTCGCCCTGAGTGCCGTGCTTCTTTGAATCGCTCTCCAGTGCCGCGATAATGTCGTCGGGCGCAAGATCGGCGTCGTAGAGCAGACGCCCGATCAATGTCGATTTGCCGTCATCGACTGAGCCGCAGGTGATAAACCGCAAAAGCGGCTTTTCGCCGCCCAGTCGCGCCAGCGCACGCGACGGCAATGCGGCAGCGACGGCGCCATGCATCTTAGAAATACCCTTCCTGTTTCTTTTGCTCCATTGAACTGGAGCCGTCGTGGTCGATCAGCCGCCCCTGGCGCTCCGAAGAGCGGCTCTCGCGCATTTCCGTAATGATCTCGTCGAGACTGGCGGCGTTGCTTTCTATGGCTCCGGTCAGCGGATAGCAGCCGAGCGTGCGAAACCGCACCATCTTATGTTCGATCGATTCTCCCGGCGCGAGCTCCATGCGATTGTCGTCGACCATGATGAGCGTGCCGCCGCGGCGCACGACCGGCCGTTCTTTGGCGAAATAGAGCGGAACGACCGGAATGTCCTCGCGGGCGATGTAGTCCCAGATATCCGCTTCCGTCCAATTCGACATGGGAAAAACGCGCAGACTCTCTCCGGGCGCCTTTCGCGTATTGTAGAGACGCCAGAATTCGGGCCGCTGATTCTTCGGGTCCCAACGATGCTGCGCCGTACGGAACGAGAGCACGCGCTCCTTGGCGCGCGACTTCTCTTCGTCGCGGCGCGCGCCGCCGAAGGCGGCGTCGAATCCATGTTTGTCCAGCGCCTGTTTCAGCGCTTCGGTCTTCATGATCTCGGTGTGAAGCTTCGAGCCATGGGCGAACGGGCTGATGTTCATCTCAATCCCTTTGGGATTGATATATTCGATCAGCTCGAGGCCAAGCTCCTTCATCCGACGGTCGCGAAATTCGATCATCTCGCGAAATTTCCATGTCGTATTGACATGGAGCAGCGGGAACGGCGGCTTCGATGGATAAAAGGCTTTCATGGCGATGTGCAGCATCGCCGCCGAGTCCTTGCCGATGGAATAGAGCATTACCGGCCGTTCGCATTCGGCGACGGTCTCGCGCATGATATGGATGCTCTCGGCCTCGAGTCGATCGAGATAGCCGAGCTGACGCACGGCGAGCGCGGTCATTGGTTCACCTCTTGCGGCGCTCCGCGGCGCAAGACGCCGTCTTCGCCGACATGAAGGCCGCATTCCTTCTTGCCGTCATCTTCCCACCACCAGCGGCCGGCGCGCTCGCTCTCGCCCGGAAGCACGGCGCGCGTGCATGGCGCACAGCCGATCGACAAAAAGCCCTTGGCGTGGAGATCGTTGATCGGCACGGAAAACTCCTCGGCCGCCGCGACGACGGCGTCGCGCGTGTAGTCTGTAAGCGGATTGAGCTTCAGCAGCCTGTGCGTCTCGTCGAAGTCGATGACCGGCGCATCGGCGCGCGCCTGCGACTGATCCGCTCGAAGTCCCGTCACCCAGGCCGAAACGCCGGCAAGCAGCCTCGACAGCGGTTCGACCTTGCGCACATGACAGCAGGCCTTGCGCGCTTCCACCGAGTTATAAAAGCCGTTGATTCCCTGCTCTTCGATCAGCGCTTCAAGCGGCGCAGCCTGCGGATAGACCGCGCGAATGCGCCGCGCATAGCGCGCTTCGGTACGCTCCCACAGCTCATAGGTTTCGGGAAACAGCCGGCCCGTATCGATGGTCGCGATGTCGATATCGAGGCCCTGCGTAAAGATCGAATGCGCGATGAGCTGATCCTCTATCCCGAAACTCGTGGTGAACACGATCCGGCCAGGAATGAACTCGCGCAACAGCAGCAAACGATGGTCGAGATCGAGCGGCGCTAACCGCGGCGCCAACGTTTCAGCGATTGAAGCCTTCATGACCGCGCCGCCCTCCGGCGCGCCTCGAGAATCGAGCCGCGCCCGGTATAGCCGCGCTGATAGCTCATCGAATAGGCGTTGAGCGCGGCGCGCCACTGTTCTTCGTCCTGGCGCTCGGCGAGATCATCCGGAATTTCGATCGTATCGAAACCGCTGCCGACCACATGGGAATACTGATCGGCGACAAGCCGCCCGCTGGCGCGCAGCTCCCCTTTAAATCCCGCGCGCCGCAGCAGACGCGCCAAGGAAAAGCCGCGGCCGTCGGCGAAACCGGGGAAGGAGATTGAGACGAGGCCCAGTCGCGGCAGCGCCTCCACGAGCGCCGACGGTTCGGTCGTGTTCGGAACAATGACGCCAAGCGACGACATTGGCCCAAGGACCTCGAGCGCATGTTCGAGTCGCGGGAATGACACGATGACCTTGCCTGCTTTCGGCAGCGCTTCTTCGTCAGCGAGACGGCGCCAAGCGTCCTCGACGAAGCGGCCGTCAGATATCAGCGCCATCTTCGCCCTCCCGACGCAGAACGTCTTTGAAACGAGCATGGCCGAGCCGGCGCCACGTGTCGATGAAGGCTTCGCCCTCCTCGCGTTCCGCGAGGTAGAAATCGACGAGATGCTCGATCACGTCCGGCGCCTGCTCGACGGTGACGCCAGGTCCGAGAATTTCGCCGATTGACGCCGAAAAGGTCGGATCGCCGCCGAGCGTGATCTGATAGGATTCCTGGCCCTTTTTCTCAAGACCGAGAATGCCGATCGCGCCGACATGGTGATGGCCGCAGGCGTTGATGCAGCCGGAAATCTTGATGCCGAGCTTGCCAATGCGCCGCTGCCTCGACATGTCCGAAAAGCGCTTCGAAATCGCCTGCGCGATTGGAATCGAGCGTGCAGTCGCAAGCGAGCAATAATCCATACCCGGGCACGCGATGATGTCGGAGACGAGGCCGGCGTTCGCCGTCGCGAGACCGGCGGCGTCGAGCATCCGCCATAGCGCAAAAAGGTCGTCCTGCTTCACATGCGGCAGGATAATATTCTGCTCATGGCTGACTCGCAGTTCGCCGAAGCCGAAGCGCTCGCTAGCGTCGGCCAGCACCCGCATCTGATCGGACGTGGCGTCGCCGGGGACGCCGCCGATGGGCTTCAATGAGACGGTGACGATGGCGTAGCCGGGGGTCTTGTGCGCGCTGACGTTGACGTCGACGAAATTGGCAAAAGCCGGCGTTTCCAGTTTCGCGGCGTGCAGCATTTGAGAGTCACGCGCCAGCGATTCATATGGCGGCGGCGCAAAGAAGCCGGCGATGCGCTCAAATTCCTCGGGATCGTGGCAGAAAATCGAGCGGTCCATCGACGCGAACTCGGCTTCGACCGCAGCGCGGATTTCGTCGATTCCCGTCTCATGGACGAGAATTTTTATGCGCGCCTTATATTTATTGTCGCGCCGGCCGAAGCGGTTGTAGACGCGCATGATCGCTTCCAGAAAGGCGAGCAGATCTGCGCGCGGCACGAATTCGCCGACGACCTTGCCGATAAAGGGCGAACGGCCGAGACCGCCGCCGACGACGACCTGATAGCCGATCGCGCCCACAGCGTTGCTGACGATGCGCAGGCCGATGTCATGCACCATGATCGCAGCGCGGTCGTGCTCTGCGCCGGTCACCGCAATCTTAAACTTGCGCGGCAGAAACGAGAATTCGGGATGCAGGCTCGACCATTGACGGAGAAACTCCGCTGTCGGGCGCGGATCTTCGATTTCATCCGGCGCAACGCCGGCGAAATGATCAGCCGTCACATTCCGAATGCAGTTGCCGGAGGTCTGAATGGCGTGCATTTCGACGTCGGCGAGCGCTTCAAGAATGTCAGGCGTATCGACGAGCTTCGGCCAATTGTACTGCAGGTTCTGGCGCGTCGTGAAATGGCCGTAACCTTTGTCCCATTTGTCGGCGATATCGGCGAGCCGACGCATCTGGCGCGCGGTCAGCGTCCCATAAGGAATAGCGACGCGCAGCATGTAGGCGTGAAGCTGGAGATAGAGTCCGTTCATCAATCGGAACGGCCGGAATTCTTCTTCGGTCAGCGCGCCGGAAAGCCGCCGGCGCACCTGTTCGCGAAACTCGGCCACGCGCTCGCGCACAAAAGCGGCGTCGTATGCATCATAGCGATAGGTCGTCATCGGCGAATTGGGCCGCTGCGCGACGCGCAAGTCGAGGGCGGTCATGGCGCGCCTCGCCCGGCTGCGGCCTGCTTGCCAAGATCGAGCCGCACGCTTGGTCCCTTGACGCGCATTCTCTCGCGATAATGGACTGGCGTGGGCGCGCCGTCGCCGCCGATCTCGACGTCGGCGAGATAGACATCGACCACGCGATTGGCCGAAATGTCTCGCTTGCCGAAAACTTCGAGCGCCGCCGCCTCTTCGGCGTTCAGCGCAACGCGGGCGCGGCGATGGTCGCGCTCCCAGCCTGACGCGCCGAGAAACACCACTTCGCCGTCGCTAAGATTCGAGGCGATGAGGATCTGCGGATGCTTGAAGCTGGCCATCACGTTTCCTGCGCCAGCTTCAATCGAAGCCCGCTCATTTCATCCGACCAGATGATCTGGCAGGAAAGACGCGAATGTTCGAAAAGCATCGGCAGTTCATCGAGTTTTTCGATTTCCTCTTCGTTCGGCGGCGGCACGCGCTGAGTCCATTCCGCATCGAGGATGACATGGCATTCCGCGCATGCGAGCGCGCCGCCGCAGGTGTTGTCCATGCCGACGCCATGGTCGCGCAAAATCTCCATCAGCCGCCAGCCTTCGACCGCCTCCAGTTCATGGACGACGCCGTGGCGATCCTCAACGTGAAGGGTCGGCAGCGTTTGCTGCGATGACTCTGCAGGCCGCTGCGCCGCCAGGTTCTCGATGTTGCTCATGTCGTAGACGCGTCGAGTGGTCCGCTTCGGGGCACCGTTGCGGACGTTCTGTATTTCGAACGCATAAACCTCTAAACCGCACGAATGTCAATTTACAAAGAATTGTGGAGCTTCCTATTAAATAACATATTTTCTGCGTTGTTTTGGTCTGTTCACATTTGGAGCGCCATCTGCGACTAGCTCAATCAGGGCATGACAAGCGCCTGAAAACCATGTTTGCTGCACTCTTGTCAGTCATTAACAGCGGCGCCATCGCGAGATCCGATAGGAGCACTCATGGCTAAGAAGCCGGTCAAAATCACCAAGGGAGCGCCAGCTAAAGGGGAGCCCGCGAGCCAGGGTCGGACGGCCGAGGCTCCGGTCGCCGCCTCAAGCGCCGCCGTTCGCCCCGCGGTCATCGTCGTCGGCGCTGACAAGGGCGGCGTCGGCAAGACCACAATCGCCAGAGCGATCCTCGATTTCCTTTCGCTCAATGACATCCATGCGCGCGCTTTCGATACCGAAACGCCGCGCGGAACGCTGCATCGTTTCCACCCCGACGAGACGATGATCGTCGATCTGACCGAACCGTCGGATCAGATGAAGATTATCGACACGCTGAATACGTCGCAGGCCAAGGTCAGCGTCATCGACGTGCGCGCCGGCGGTCTGAGCCCGGCGCTTCAGGCTCTCGACGAGATCGGATTTTTCGACGCAGTGAAAAGCGGCGAATTCCGCTTCGTCCTGCTGCATGTGATCGGCTCCTCCATCTCTTCGCTGGAGGAAATCGCCGAGATTGCGCCCTATGTCGCGGACGCCAATTATTTCATGGTGAAGAATCACGTCAACGACACGACCTTCTTCGAGTGGGATCCGCAGACCCACGCGAAATATTTCGAGGATGTGGTCACTTCAGGCGAGATCACCATCCCCAAACTTAGCGAGCTCGCCTACGAGCAGGTCGAACTGTCTGGCGCGCCATTCTCGACATTCATCGCGAATCAGGATGCGCAGGGCCGGCCTGCCGAACATTCCTTTGTGTTGCGCGGTTATGTCCGGACCTGGCTGGCGCGCGTCGCCGACGAGTTCGAACGAGTGGGCCTACTCGATCTTGTCGGCGAAAAGAGGCGATAGCGGCCGCGGGCGCGCGCCATTCTTCGCGAAGGCCATATGACGCGCCGCACGCTAGCGTTCTTCGTTTGCTCTCCGCATTCACGAACGGGCGTGACCACGGCGGCGCGTTTGCTCACCGACTATTATCTTTGGCGCAATGTCGGCGTCGAGGGCTTCGACACCGATGTCCGCGAGCCGGTCTATGCGCTGTTCTTTCCGGAACGGACGCGCGTCGCCGATCTGAGCGACGTGAAAGGACAGATCTCCCTCTTCGACCGCCTGCTCGTCGCCGACGAAAGGCCGAAGATCGTGGACGTCTGTCATCGCTCCTATGAACGCCTGTTCACGACCATCGCAGAAATCGGCTTTCTCGAAGAAACACGGCGGCAGGGCGTCGAGCCTGTCGTGCTCTTTCAGACGGATGCGACGCAGAGCGCGGCGAATGGCGCGCTCGTCCTGAAGACCACATGGCCCGACCTTACGATGAGCGTCATTCACAATCGCGGCGCCTCGCCGCTTGGCCAGGACTCGCTCGCGGTGCTTGCACGCTACCCTCCAAGCGGCAAGTTTGTGATCCCGCGCCTCGAGGCGCCGGTGGCGCGAGCGCTCGACGATGTCGGTCTGTCGCTCTCCGCCTTGATGAGCGACGCGCCGCCAGCAAACTCCTTCGCGGTTCGCAACACGCTCAAATCATGGCTCTTGCCGATATTCACTCAGTTTCAGAGCTTCGAACTGCGGCTGGAGCTGCAGTCGGGCAAATGTCTCGGTTAGGGATCGCGTCGTGGAATACCGCAAGCTCGGAAACAGCGGCCTCTCCGTCTCGGCGATTTGCCTGGGGTCCATGACCTGGGGACAGCAGAACAGCGAGGCCGAAGGTCACGCCCAATTGGACTATGCGTTTGATTGCGGCGTCAATTTCATCGACACGGCGGAAATCTATTCCATCCCGTCAAGACAAGAGACTCAAGGCTCGACCGAGCGCATTATTGGAAGCTGGCTTACCGCGCGCAAGAACCGCGATAAGGCGATCATCGCCACCAAGGTCGCCGGGCGTGGCGACGCCAATTGGTTGCGCCCCGAGCGGGCCGGAACCGTTCTCGACGCCAAGAATATCGATTATGCGATCGATGGTTCGCTCAAGCGACTGCAGACCGACTACATCGATCTTTATCAATTGCATTGGCCGGATCGCTCATTGCCGCTTTGGGGCGCAGGCGGCACGACCTATCGACGACCGACAAAACGGGACGAAATTCCAATTGAAGAAACGCTCGAAGCGCTGACGCGCCTCGTTAGCGCCGGAAAGGTTCGCCACATCGGCCTGTCGAATGAAACGCCATGGGGCGTCGCGCGTTTCCTGCGCGCCGCCGAACTCGGCCATGGGCCACGCGTCGTTTCGATTCAAAACGCGTATAATCTCGTCAACCGCACGTTCGAGATCGGCCTTGCTGAATTCGCCGAGCGCGAGCGCGTGGGATTGCTCGCCTATTCGCCGCTCGCGCAAGGCTACCTTACCGGCAAATACCAGGGCGGCGCGCGGCCGCCCGGCGCGCGCACCACGCTATTCGAGCGCGCGCAGCGTTATGAAAAGCCAGGAGTCGAACACGCAATCGCCGCCTATCTGGCGCTGGCGCGAGATGTCGGCGCCGATCCGGCGCAACTCGCGATCGCCTTCGTCACCTCGCGGCCCTTCGTGACGTCGAATATCATCGGCGCAACGACGATGGCGCAGCTCAAGACCGACCTTGCTTCGATCGAATTCAAGATCACGCCTGAAATCGAGCGGCGCATCGACGCCGTCCACCATCTCTACAGCAATCCTGCGCCATGACCGCAAGCGCAATTCTTCGCGAAGAAACAGCCGAAGATCATCCGGCCATACGCGCGTTGCTGCTCACAGCCTTCCAACGATCGGGCGAGGCTGAACTCGTCGACGCGCTGCGCAAGGAAGGCGACTTGGTCTTCGGCTGCATCGCCGCCATTGACGGCGTCATCGTCGGCTACGCCGCCCTGTCCCGGATGAGCGCTGCCTTTCCGGCGCTCGGGCTCGGTCCTGTCGCCGTCGCCGCCGCGCATCGCAGCAAGGGCGTCGCCAGCGCTCTTTTGCGCTGGAGCTTGGCGCGTGCGCAGGACGACCAGTGGCGCGCGATTTTTGTATTGGGCGACGGCGCCTTTTATGGCCGCTTCGGATTTCGACCCGAGCCTGCGGCCGGTTTTGCTTCGCCCTACGCAGGACCGCATTTCCTGGCGCTGGCGCTCAACGGCGCGCTTCCGGCTGCGGAAGGAACTGTCGACTATGCGCCAGCTTTCGGCCGGATCTGCGGCCGACCGTCAGGCGTGTCCGGCGTTTGACGACAGCCGTTCGGGATCGACGCCGATCGAGCGCAATGCGCGCGAGTATTTCGTCCCAAGGTCTCGGTCAAACAGCAAGGCGGGATCGGCAGGGCAATTCAGCCAGCCGTTTCGCTGTATTTCTTCTTCGAGCTGACCCGCGTCCCAGCCTGCATAGCCGAGCGCGAGCAGCGCCCGGTCGGGTCCGTGTCCTGCCGCGATGGCGCGCAAAATGTCGATGGTCGCCGTGAGAGACACGCCGTCGTCGATCGGCAGGGTCGAATTGTCCAGGAAGAAATCGGGCGAATGCAGCACGAAGCCGCGGTCGGTCTGCACCGGTCCGCCCGACAGAACCTGAATGTCTTCAGCGCGGCGCGGCAGGCTGATGCGCTCCTGCGGGGCGATCACTTGCAGCTGCACCAGCAGATCGGGGAAATTGCGCACGCGGGCCGGCTGATTGACGACGATGCCCATGGCGCCTTCTTCGGAATGGGCGCAAAGATAAATCACCGACCGAGCGAAGCGCTGATCCAACATGCTCGGCATCGCGACCAGCAACTGGCCGTCGAGAAAGCGGCGCTCGCCAGGCCGACGGCCACGGCGCTCGCTCGCGGTCGCCGCGAAATCTTGCTTCTTGCCGCCTGGGCTCATAGGGTCATGCTACGCTCGCCGCGTCTCGAGAACAAGCGGCGCCGATGACGTAACTAACTGCCTTGACTGAGGGACGGGCCGCCGCAAACCGATGACGCGCTCAAAATTCCTGTTACTCGCGCCGCTAGCCGCCGTAACGCTCGCGCAGGGCCTTTTGACCGAGTCGCTCGCCAAGGACGCGGCCTTCGCCTCTGCGGTCGTTAAGGGCGCGGCGTCCAGTGCCCGGCTTCTGGCGGCCGGCCCTCCGCAGGGCGGCGCTTATCGCGCCGCCGTCGAAATCGCGCTCGATCCTCAAACGGTCACTTACTGGCGCCAGCCCGGCGAGGCAGGCTCGCCGCCGGCGTTCGATTTTTCGAAATCCGTCAATGTCGCCAAGGTCGAACCGTCATTTCCCGTGCCCAAGCATATCGACGAGGCCGGAACCGTCGTCGCCGGCTATGAGTCGCGCGTCGTGCTGCCTTTGACGGTGACGCCCCGCGACTCGAACGCGCCGGTAACGCTCAATCTCGTGCTGGACTATGCGTCCTGCGGCAAGATCTGCCTGCCCGCACGCGCCGATCTGTCGCTGGAGCTGCCACGCGAGGGCGATTCGCCGCATGCGGCGGCGATCGCGGAGGCGGAACGGCTCGTGCCGAAAAAGCTCAGCGCGGAGGAAGCGAAGAAGCGCGTTGCGCTGTCGCGCAGCGGCGCGGATGGATCATGGCGGCTTCGCTATCTCGGTCCCGGCAAGGCGACGGACGTCTTTGCGGAAGCGGCGGAGCCGTTCTTCATCGAAAGCACGCGGGCGGGAGAAGTTTTCGAGCTTAAGCTTTTTTCCGGCGACGCGCCGGCTAAGGCTGCCGATGCGACGCTGACGATCATCACCGACGCCGGCGCTTTCGAAGCTCCGACGCGACTCGAATGACGGCGCGCTTCGCGCCTCGCCCTACTCCACTCCCGCGTCGATTGGGGCGGCCGGCTCGTGATCGAGCTTTGGCGTGCGCTTGAACGTCGATTTGCGTCCGCGCAGAGTCTGCAAGATTTTGGCGCCATTGGCGAAGGCGAGATAGATCATCAGCGGCGGAATCGACGCGACGGTCTTCAGATAGTCGGCCACAGTCCCGCGTCTTAACGCCAGATAGGGCGGAAGCGTAATGCCGATCGCCACCAAGCCCGTCATAACGCCGACAATCTCCAGCAGGTAGGCGTACGGCGAGAGAGAACCGTGCAGGATTCCGCCTAGAACAAAGGCGATGAAGCCGATTGCCGCAGCCGGAAAGAAAATCTGATGGGCGATGAGGGAGATCGCCATCAGGCGGCGCGTCAGACTCCACGGCGAGCGCCAGATCGGCAGAATAGTTTTCTGCGCGACCTGAACGAAGCCATTCGACCAACGCCTTTGCTGGCGGCGGAAGTCGCGGATCCCTTCCGGCACCTGACCGGGGATCGGCGGCTCGGAGACAAACAGCCCATGCCATCCATTAAGCGCCGCGCGCACGGTGAGATCGAGGTCCTCGCATAGCGAATAGTCCGACCAGCCGCCGGCGTCGTCGATCGTCGCGCGCCGCCATATGCCGCCGGTGCCGTTGAACTGGAAGAGCCAGCCGGCATGCGCGCGCGAGCGCTGCTCGACGAGATAATGTCCGTCCTGCACGAGACCCTGCGCGCGCGTCAGCCAGTTCTTTTCGAAATTCTGGAACTCGCAGCGCGACTGCACAAACCCGACGCGATCGTCGGTCAAAAAAAGCGGGACCGTTCGCCTGAGCCAATTGGGCGGCGGACGGAAGTCGGCGTCGAGCATCGCCACAAAGGGTTCATCGGTGATCGCGAGGCCGTGCGCGCAGGCGCCCGCCTTAAATCCCGAGCGGTCGGCGCGCCGCACATGGTCGATCACGGCGCCGCAGGCGCGAAGCTCCGCCGCCACCGCATCGGCGCGCGCGCTCGTCTCGTCGGTGGAATCGTCGAGAAGCTGAATGCGCAGCCTGTCCTTGGGCCAGTCCAGAAGCACGACGCAGCGCAATGATTGCTCGGTGACGAGCGGCTCGTTGAACACGGGGATTTGAAGCAGCACTCGCGGCAAATCCCGGTCAGGCGTCGCGGGCGCTTCCGAATCGCGCACGCGCCGCAGCTGGTCGTAACAGAAGCGGCCGATGACGATGAGATAACCGATCCCGATCGCGAGCAGTATCGAGGCGCAGACAATCACGACCGCGTCGACAAGGAATTGAAAAAGCCCCAGCACCAAACGGCCTATCCTTCTTCATGCGGAACCGGCGGAGGTTTAGCCCCGGCGCGCGCATTCACGCTGTCCTTCGCCCAGACCACCTGGTCGGTGACCCAGGCGTTCAACCAGACCGCCAGCATCGTCGCCTCGCGAACCACGAACACCGCGGGCGCCGCCCAAGATAACTGCCATCCTTTCGCCATGGAAAGCAATGTCTCGAGCGCAAACCACAGCAAAAGCGTCGCCGACCCGGCGACGGTGGGGGCTAGGCCGAGGAGCGGGGCGGCGAGGGCTGAGGCGATAACTGCCGGAACCGCTTGGCATATTGGCTCGGCCAAGAATGAAATGAGTTCGTCGTTGCGGCGGATAACCATCC
This sequence comes from Methylocystis sp., assembly GCF_021731785.1. Taxonomy (GTDB): domain Bacteria; phylum Pseudomonadota; class Alphaproteobacteria; order Rhizobiales; family Beijerinckiaceae; genus Methylocystis. The sequence goes on along the minus strand of NZ_JAKFWS010000055.1, from coordinate 28,669 downwards.
AACGCAATTGCCGGTGATAAACATCGACAAAGTGGCGAGCGCCAAGCTCCTGCCGGACGGGTCTATGGGAGAAAACCGGCCACTTGCCGATCCGTCGCATCGCCTTCGCCAGGGCGTTGTCTTCGCCGACCGTATGGGAAATCGCGTCGAAGCCGCCCGCGCGCAGGAAGTCGGATCGCCTGAATAGCATGATTTTTCCGATGCCGTGTCCCTGCCCCAACGCGGAGGCGAGAAACAGCACGCGCGCATGCGGACCGTTGATGATCGCCGCCTCGACATGGGCGGCGAAATTTTCAAGCCGCGCACAGTAAGGAATGGCGCAAACCAGCCCGACTTCATCTGTCAGCTGTCTCATATGCTGCGTCAACGCATCCGGCTCAAGCAGTACATTGGCGTCCTTCACGAAGATGACGTCTTGCGCCGCCTGCATGACGGGCGCGTAAAGATTGTCGACCTTCGGACTGACCGCGAATTTCGCCGTCGAAAGGAGAATGCGCGAAGGCGCGGTCGGATGGCGCGCGAGAATGACGCGCATGCGCTGAACCGCAGGCGCATCGAGGTCGGTTGCGGACACCGTCACGTCGAAGTCGCGATAGTGCTGCGTCAGCGCGGATTCTTGCGTGCGGTCGAACCCTTTTTCGAGCAGCTTGACCGGAAGAATTATCGAGACCGGCGGCCGGTCTCGACGCGTGGCGCGGCGCGCGGCGATCCAAGGTTGCGCGATTGTCGCCGCAACAGAGGCGACCAGCAGCGCCATCGCGATGAGCCAATAGACCGCCGCCGTCCACGTGATAACGTCGAAGATCACCTTTCCCCGCGCTCCGACGTCTCCGGCACTTCGGCGGGAAACTGGCGCAGGGCGCCGTCGACGAGCGCCGCCGGCAAGAGGGAGAAGAGGCGCATCGCCCAATACATATACCGCGGAAAGGCGATGACGTTGCGCCGGCGTTCGAGCCCATTCTTGATGATGCGTGCGGCTTCTTCGTCGGAAAGAGCGCCCGGTTGCCAGGATTCGACGCCCGCCGACGCTGATGTCTTTGCGATGGCGCGCGCCGAAAAGGGCGTCTTCACAATGGTGCGCGCCGACATGGGCGTCTTCACATAGCCCGGCACGATTAGCGCGACATGCACGCCATAGGGCGCGAGTTGGGCGCGCAGGCAGTCCGCCCACATGTGAACGCATGCCTTCGCCGCGCAATAGGCGGGCGAATGGGGGAGCGCGCGCACGCCGGCCATCGAGCCCACGATGGCGATGGCGCCTCGTTTACGCGTGCACATCGGCAATATGGCGGGCTCGACGGCGTTGAAGACCCCTGCGACATTGATCGCGAGCATGGCGCGCACCGCCTCGGGCGTTTCGAGAATCTGGCCGGGCGACAGTCCGGTCGACACGCCGGCGTTGGCGACGAGAAGGTCGAGGGGGCGGTTGTCATGCGCAGACTGAACGATGCGCGCCATCGCTTCGCGATCCCGCACGTCGGCGACATGAGTCTCGGCCTCTTCCGCGCCGTCGGCGAGACAGGCGCGCGCGGTCGCCTCAAGCCGCTCGGCGTCCCTGCCTAGCAAGACAAGGCTCGCGCCCTCGCGCGCATAGGCGAGCGCCAGCGCGCGCCCGATCCCGCTGGAGGCGCCGGTGATAAAAACGCGAACGGCGCTTTTAGGCATCTGAAGACCGCGTTGCGCTGAGCAGCCGGAAATTCATGTCGCCGCCTTCGGCCGCAGAGTGGCTTCGCCGACAATGCCCGGCGCCCGAGCCGCGCCATAAGCCGTAAGTCGGACGAAAATCTCGTCGTCGCTCGCGCGCAGCACGCGTCCCGACAGCCTGACGGTCTCCCCGCGCAAAATCGGCTGCACGAACTTTCCAGCAAGCGAAGCGATGACGAGGTCTCCGCGCCACGCTCTCAGCATCGGTTCAAAGGCGGCAAGAAGCTTCATACCGTGCACCGGCGGCGCGGCCAGGCCGATCGCTTCCGCCACTGCATCATCGAGATGCAGGGGATTAGCGTCGCCCGACACCTCGGCGTAACGCACGAGCGAAGACGCATCGAAAGGACCAATGACGGTCTCCGGCAATTGGTCGCCGACCTTGATGGCGTCGCTCATGACGCGCTCCCAAATCCGGCGCGCGGGACCAGCCGCAACAGGGTTTCGATTCGCGCGCAGGTTTCGCCGCCAGGCGTCGCGACAATCGCCGCCATGATCAGGCGCGGCGGCGCTTCCTCGCGGCTCATGGTGACGCTCAAATCATAGCTCTCTCCGGCGACGAGAGGCTTGTCATAGGAGAAGCTTTGCGACTCATGCACGGGCACGACGTCAAGTTCGGCGCAGAGGTCGTGCACCGCTGAAAAAAGCGAGGGCTCGCTAAGCCAGACGGCGGGATAGGCGAGCGGCACGCTCGCGCAGTCGCCACCCGTTTCCCGCGCGTACGCCGCGACGCGCGCCGGATCGACGCGCAGCCGAAACGGACCCAGGGCGCGCAGCGGCTCAAGCGGCATGACGCACGATCAACACGGCGTTGATCCCCCCGAAAGCGAAAGAATTCGACATTGCCGCATCGATCTTGTGCTGGCGCGCGGCGTTGGGGACAACGTCGAGCGGGCATTTGGGATCGCGCTCCAGGAAATTGATCGTCGGCGGCGCGATTTGTTCGCGAAGCGCCTTAATGGTGATGACGAGCTCCAGGCCGCCGCTCGCGCCGAGCGCGTGACCGTGAATGGGCTTCGTCGACGACACCGGCACCACGCGCCCATAGTCGCCAAACACGCGCAAAATCGCCTCGGCTTCGGTGATGTCGTTCGCGTGAGTCGCGGTGCCATGCGCGTTCACGTAGTGAATCTGCTGCGGCTCCATTTCGGCGTCTTCCAGCGCCAAAGCGATCGAACTTGCCGCGCCTTCGAGATCGGGGCGCACCGGGTCCTTGGCGTCGCTCGTGGTTCCGTAGCCGGCGAGTTCGCACAAGGGTTCGTGGCCCCGCGCCCGCGCCGACTCCTCTGTTTCGAGAATGAACACGGCGGCGCCTTCGCCAAGCGACATGCCGTTGCGGCCCTTCGAAAAGGGGCGGCACAGACTTGGCGTCAACACGCGCAGGCCCTCCCAGGCGCGGATTGTCGCATTGATGACGCAGGCTTCGGCGCCGCCGACGATCGCCTTGTCCACGAGGCCTTGTCTGATCATCTGCATGCCGAGTCCGATCGACTGCGTCGCCGACGAGCAGGCGCTGCCTATGGCGAAGGTCGGGCCGAGGCAGGAATAGCGCATGCCGATCGTCGCGGGCGCGGCGCTCGGGATGAGCTTGGGGACGCTGAGCATCTCGGGCCGCGTTCCTTCGACATAATATCGATAGATGCCGTCCTCGATCGTCGTCATGCCGCCGATGCCGGAGCCGATGATGACGGCCGTTCCGGGCCCGGCGACGTCTTTGCGCCCAAACCCCGCCTGCGCCATCGCTTCGTCGGCCGCGACGACGCAGAACTGCGTAAAGGGATCGCAGAACGGAAGGACATTGGCTTCGATGTGTTCGGCCGGATCGAAGTCGGGCACCTGCGCAGCCATTTTGATACGGCCGTCGTAAGGGCGTTCGGTCTTGAGCGGACGAATCTGGCCGACGCCGTCGCGCGCCGCTTCCCAGAGCTTTTGCGCGCCGACGCCCGAGGCGCAGACAGCGCCCATGCCGGAAATAACGACGCGGCGCCCTTGGGGGCGCGCTCGCGAGAACGCCATTTACTGTTTCTCGCGTTCTTTCTGAATATGATCTGCGATCGCCTCGATCAGACTTTTAACGTCCTTGGCTTCCTGCAGCGATCCATCCATCGGGATATAGACATTAAACTTCTCTTCGAGCGCCGTGAGAATCATAACTATATCCACGGATTTGAGATCGAGACTTTCAATCGACGCGTCGGGAGTGATCTTGCTTCGATCGACCATCCCTTCCGATGCGATCACCTCTACGATCTCGTCGACGAGCTGACTCTTGTCCTGCACATTGTCTGTCACGAGTCCCTCCATTTCAGGGGTTCTTCGCCGCCTGGCGATGGCCCGCGCGGCGCTTTGACGCGGCGACGCCGATCCGACGCCTCTCATCGGGCCGCACGGCCGGACCGCCCGACTCTTACTCCCGCCATTCCGCTCTCACGCGCCGCTCACCCGCCCGAAGCGCGATCGGCACTGGTTAAGGCGTTTGGCCCCGAAAATAAAGCCCGCTCCGCAATTGACGGATTTGCAGTGGCCCGGCGGACGGGTTCATGCGAAAAGGCCGCGCGAAACAACGGAGGGCGACGGCGAACATGACGGGACAGGAGACGGCGCTGGCGGGTGCTTTTCCACAGGCCACCGAAGCCCAATGGCGCGCTCTCGTCGAGCGCGCGCTCAAAGGCGCGTCCTTCGAAACGCTCGTCTCCAGGACCTATGACGGTCTTTCCATTGGGCCGCTCTACGCCCACGCCGCAGGTTCGCCCGTCCCGGCCCTGCGGACGAACCCCGGGCGCTGGGCCATACTCGCGCGCGTCGACGTCTCCGACGCCGACGCCGCCAACCGCTTGGCGCTGCACGATCTCGATGGCGGCGCCGACGGACTCCATCTTGTCTTCGCCGGCGCGATCGGCACCTATGGCGGAGGACTCGCCGGCGACGACGATGACGCGATCGCCCACACGCTCGCCAATGTTCGTCTCGACTACGGCATTCCCATAACGCTTGACCATTCGCCGCGCGCGCCTCGCGCCGGCGCGGCGCTCATGCGCCTCATCGACCGTCGCCACATCGAACCGTCGCTCACCCGAGTTTCGATGGGCTTCGATCCCCTTGGCGCACAGGCGCGGCACGGGTTCGCCGCGGAGCCGTGGTCGCAAGCCTCCAAAAGCTTCGCGCGGGACGTGAGGGCCGCTGCGGACGCCGGCTACGGCTACGCGACTGCGGTGGCGGACGCCCGCGTCGTGCATGCGGCCGGCGGGACCGAGTCGCAGGAGCTCGCTTTCGCGCTGTCGTCGGCGCTCTCCTATCTCCGGGCCTTGGCTGACGCCGGAGTCGATCTCGATCGGGCGCGGCGCCTGATCGCCTTCCGATTCAGCGCTGACGCCGACGAATTGCTGGGCGTCGCCAAATTCCGAGCGGCCCGGCGCCTCTGGTCGCGGGTCGAAGAGGCCTGCGGCGTCAATCCAATGCCGACGCTGGTTTTCGCAGAGACAGCTTGGCGGATGATGTCGCGTCGCGATCCTTGGAACAATATTCTGCGCGGGACGCTCGCCGCCTTCTCGGCGGCGGTCGGCGGCGCCGACGCCGTCTCGGTGCTGCCGTTCACTCAGGCTTTGGGCGCTCCCGATGAATTTGCCCGACGGCTGGCGCGCGACACCCAGCTTGTCCTGCAAGACGAAGCCCATATCGACGCCGTCGACGATCCGACGAACGGCGCCGGCGGCTTCGAGGCGCTGACCAACGCGCTGTGCCAGCGGGCGTGGGCGCTGTTTCAAGAGATCGAAGCCGAAGGCGGTCTCGCCAAGGCGCTTGAGACGGGAGCGTTCCAGGCGCGCGTCGCGGAGGCCGCGGCGCTGCGGGTGAAGAACACGGCTCGCGCCAAGGACAAGCTCATCGGCGCAAACCAGTTTCCCGACATAAACGAGGGCGCGCTCGAGGTTTTGGCGCCCTACGACGCGGCCGCCGAAAGCGTCGAGCCGCCGGAAGGCGGGCTAAGAAGCGCCGCGCTCGCGCCACATCGTCTTGCCGAGCCATTTGAGCGGCTGCGCGAGGAATCGGACGCTTATTTCGCCGACACGGGGCGCCGGCCCAATATTTTCCTGGCCAATCTCGGTTCGGTGGCCGCCTTCACGTCGCGGGCGAATTTCGCCAAGAACTTTTTCGAGGCCGGCGGCGTCGAGGCCGTTTTCGGCCCGGAATCCGAATCGACGATCGAAATCGTCAACGCCTACCGGGAATCCGGCGCCAAACTCGCTTGCATCTGCTCATCCGACAGGGTCTATGGAGACGCTGCGGAGACGGCGGCGCTTGCGCTCAAAGGCGCTGGCGCCAAAATTTATCTCGCCGGCCGGCCTGGGGAACTCGAGGAGCGCTTGCGCCATGCCGGCGTGACCGAATTTATCTACGCAGGCTGCGACATGCATGGCGCGCTGCGAGGCGCGCTTTCGGAGGCCAAATGAGAATTCTAGCGTTGGCGCTTGCAGCCTGCGTGGCGGCTGGGGGCGCATACGCCAAACAGCCGCACGGCCAAAAGGCCAAGCCGGAGAACGAACAGACGCTTTCAGGCCCGGTCGGCGATACGAACGGCAGATGGAGCATCGAAGCCGCGACGACGGTCGGCGAATGCCAGCTCTTGATCCCGCCGTCCTTCGACATCGTCGACAATAAGATCGCCGCCGCGCCCGGCCCTGCCGGCTCCGCCTGGGGCTATGTCGACGAAGAGGGAACGATCGTCGCAAGGTTCACGGGTGAAGGCGAGCGCGTCGTGCGCTTTCACGGAACGCTTCGCAACGGCAAGGGCTCCGGCGCGTGGTCGTCGTCGACCGACCTTTGCGGCGGAACCTGGCGCGCGACGCGCGGCGACGCTGTGGGGCAATAAGCGCTGCGGCTATCGCCGCGGGCGCTCCTCGAAATAGCTGTCGTCGTCGCCCTGAATCAAACCATCGGACGCCATCGGACGCGCCGCCTGCACGACCGTCGGGGCCGCCTGATCGGCGCCGACTGAGCGCAGCCCGAGCCCGTCGCGCTGATAGATGTCCTCGCGGAACTGGGTGACCCCGTCCGGCGTCGCCCACGCCGTGACATAGACCCAGTAAACCGGCACGGCCGGCGTGATCTTGACGTCCACGCGCTCGCCGGAAGCGATGACCTGGTCGATATGGTCGCGGTCCCAACCCGGCGTCTCCTTCAAGAGCCAGGCGACATAGTCGCGAACGTTCTGAAGCCGGATGCAGCCCGACGAGACGAAGCGGAAATCGTCGCCGAAAACGCCCTTCGCGGGCGTGTCATGCATATAGACCCCATAGGGGTTGGCGATATCGATGCGCACCACGCCGAGCGAGTTGAAGTCGCCGCCGATGTCCTGGCGGAACCGGAAATTGAGCGCATCGAGCGAGCGCCAGTTGATCTGCTCGGGCTGCAGCTCCTGATTGTCCTTGTTGTAAACACGGATGTGATTGGCGTTGAGATAGTTTGGATCCGCCTGCATCTTGGGGATGAGGTCCTTGCGGATCACCGACGCCGGCACGGTCCAGAACGGATTGAAATTGACCTGGATCGCCTTGGTCTGCATCACCGGCGACTGCCGGTCGATCTTGCCGACGCCCGCCATGTGATGGGTCATGACCTCGCCGTTCTCCACGGTCTCCACCGTAGCGGCGGGGATATTCGCGGTGACGTAGCGGTTGCCGAGTTCGCGGGAAAAGCTGCGCAAACGCACGAGGTTGGTTTCGAGCTGCTGCAGCCGGGTCTCGGCCGGAACATTCATCGCCTGGACCGTCTGCTGATTGACGACTCCGGTCGCGATGACGCCATGACGGGCCTGGAATCGACGCACCCCCGCCTCGACATAAGAGTCGAACACCGGGCTTGCGCCGGTTTCGGGCCCGATGTCGCCCGAGGCGATCAGCCGACGGCGAAGAGCCGAGACGGCCGGTCCGTTCGAGCCGAGCCGCAATTGCTGACCCGAGGGCACCTGCGGCCAGCCGCCATTGCCGACGATTTCGCGAAAGCGCTGGATCGCAGCTTCCGTCGCGGCCACCGTCTGGGTCGAAAGTATGGGAGTGGTCGAACGCGACACGGTGAGGCGGGCGTCGGCGTCATAGCGCTGCGCCCACTCGGCCTGTCCATCCTGTTCCAAAGCGGCGCAGGCCGGCGCGAGCGCGACTGCGCCGACGACAAGCGCAACGCCGCGGACAAACTGCAAAAATGCGGATTCTCGCACAGATCGCTCCAATCGCATCGCCGGAAAGCGCCCCGGCGGTCAAGCCAAAAGACGACGCGTCTAGAGGACTGCGCCGACTGTTTTGATCGAGTTGTGCATCTTCGACGTTAACAAGGCGCGAATAGTCCGGCGATTTTGTGACTGCGTGCTCGATCGCGCTGCCTTTGGGCGTAAGCGCCTAAATCAAGATTAATCGATCAATCTCAAACGCTTAGAATACGCGCTGCGCCAACCACCGGGGTTCCGCATTTTCGCGAGCCGCGCTCAATGGGGCGAGGCGCGGGGCTCAGTCCACCCGGACCCATCCACTCATGCCCAGACGCTCTTGAGGCAGGAAGCGGGACTTATATTCCATTTTGCGCGAACCTTCGACCCAATAGCCAAGATAGACGTGCGGCAGGCCGAAGCTGCGGCCGCGCTCGGCATGATCGAGAATCATGAAGGCTCCAAGCGAGCGGCACTCCAGTTCCGGCTCGTAGAAGGAATAGACCATCGACAGCCCGTCAGAGAGCCGGTCGGTCAGGCAGCAGGCGACCAACGCGCCGATCTCGCCATTTGCGCGCACGAGACGATATTCGATGAGCCGCGTGTCGACGTGGCTGTCTTCGATCATCATTTGATAATCGACCATGCTCATGTCGGCCATGCCGCCGTCGGAATGGCGGGCGCCGACATAGCGGCGAAACAAGGCGTATTGCTCATGCGTCGCGCGCGCCGGAAGGGTTTCGGCGACAAGATCGGCGTTCCGCCTGCGGATGCGCCGCATCCCGCGCGAGGGGCTGAACTCGTCGATCTTCACCCGCACGGAAACGCAGGCTCGACACTGCTCACAGGCCGGGCGGTAGGCGATGGTCTGCGAGCGGCGAAAGCCAGATTGGGTCAACGTGTCGTTGAGCGCCGGCGCTCGAAGTCCGATCAGATGAGTGAAGACCTTCCGCTCCTCCCGGCCCGGCAAATAAGGGCACGGCGCCGGAGAGGTCAGATAGAATTGCGGCGCGTCGCGCGGCTCTTTCGTCACGCTCTATGATCCCAGATACGAAGTTAATCTAGAGCTCTCATGCGGCGCACGCCACAGTCTGATTTGCAGCCCCGAAGGTGCAAAAATTAAGACGAGCGCCGCAAAACGATTACGTCGGCAAGGATGTCGTGCAGGCAGCGCTTGTCACTCGTAAACAGCGACACGAGCAGCAGCGGCGGGAACAGCCAGGTAAGGTAAAATAGCACAGCGTGCATGGCCGCCTGCAGAAACGGCACGGGATTTCCGTCCATAGCGCGGATCTCCAGATCCATGAACGCCATTCCAGGCGTCGCCATTCGCGGTCCGGAGACCGTCAGGCCGTTATAGAAGAATGCGACGACGGGAAACAGCGGCGGCAGGAGGAACGCCGACAGTCCGGCGCTAAGAATGAGGAGCGCGACGAAAAGCGCCGCCGACATGCCGGAGACGAGGATCAAGTCCAGCATGACGGCCATAATGCGGCGCGTGCGCACGCCCTCGAGCGCCTGAGGCGGAATGTATGGCGCGGCGCGCGCGCCGATCGGGTTGATCGGCGGCTCTCGGCTGGCGGTAAAGGGATCGCGCTCGGTCATCAACTTAACGCCTTTCGGTTGGCCCGCCAAAGATCGGCTGCCTAGAAGGCGGTTTCAAGTGCGCGCTCGGGGTGCGGAATTCGGGGATTAGTCGGCGCGCCGTCTTGACGGGCGCGGCTGGTTTGGCGCAAGGCTCCCGCCCAGCCGGCGCGCGCCCCCTGCCCGCCCGGAGCAGCCTCGGGAATGCACATGACCAGTAACGCCGTCGACGGCGGACATTTGCGCGCCTTCATCGAGAGGATCGAGAAGCTCGAGGAGGAAAAGCGCGCGATCGGCGACGACATCAAGGATGTCTACGCGGAAGCAAAGGGGACCGGGTTCGATCCCAAGGTGATGCGCAAGATCGTGTCGATACGCCGTTTGGATAAGCACAAGCGGCAGGAGGAGGAGGAAATCCTCGACCTCTATCTCTCCGCGCTCGGCATGGAATAGCCTCCTCCGGACGTCGAAACGACTTGACCGTTACACGGCAGGCGTTTTGGCGGGGCTAAGTCGAGGCGCAGAATGGATTTTGGCGCGCAGGACGACATCGTGCGCTTTCTCGCCTCGCTCGACGGCGGCGCGGAGCGGATCGTCACGACTCACATCTCCGTCGTCGCGCTGTGCCGGACGCACGCCTACAAGCTCAAGAAGGCGGTGCGCTTTTCCTATCTCGATTTCTCGACGCCGAGCCGCCGATTGGAGATGTGCGAACGCGAAGCGGCGCTCAACACGCGCTTCGCGCCCGAACTTTATCTCGGTGCGCATCGCGTGACCCGCGAGGCGGACGGCGGGCTGGCGCTCGATGGTCCAGGCGAAACGATCGACGCGGTGGTCGTCATGCGGCGCTTCGCCGACGCCGATCTCCTCGAACAGATCGCAACGGACGGCCGCCTGACGGGCGCAATGGTGGAGGCCTTGGCGCGTCGAGTCGCGAAGACCCACGACGAGGCGGCGCCGGACTATGAGAAGGGCGGCGCGGCGTCGATGCGCCGAACGCTCGACGACACGGCTCAGAGCCTGCGCCATGCGGGGGCCGCAAGCGCGGAACAGATCGACGCGCTCGTCGCGCGGCTGGGCGATGAGCTGGATGCGCAATCTGCGCTTCTCGACAGGCGCAAGGCGCATGGCAAGGTGCGCCGCTGCCACGGCGATCTGACGCTGCGCAACATCTGTCTGTTCGACGGCGCGCCAACCCTCTTCGACTGTCTCGAATTCGATGAGGAGCTCGCGACCATCGATGTGCTCTACGACATCGGCTTCCTGCTGATGGATTTTTGGCGAATCGGCGCGCCCGCCTTCTCGAATCTCGCCTTCAACCGCTATCTCGACGCACGCGACGAGACCGACGGCCTGCCGCTGCTCCCCTTTTTCATGTCGCTGCGCGCCGCCATACGCGCCCATGTCGAAGCCTCGCAGCAAAACGCCGAACGCGCGCGCCTCTATTTCGGTCTCGCGATGACGCTGCTCGCGCCGGCCAAAGGCGCCGTCATCGCGATTGGCGGCCTCAGCGCGTCGGGCAAGTCGAGCGTCGCCGCAGCGCTCGCGCCATTGATCGGATGCGCGCCCGGCGCGCGCGTCATCAACAGCGACCGAATCCGCAAGCGGCTCTTTGGCGTCCCGCCGACCGCGCGTCTGCCGCAGGAAGCCTATGCGAGCGCCGTGTCGGCGAAAGTTTACGGCGAGATGTTCGATTCGGCGGCGCTAATAGCCGCGCTCGGCTGGCCGGTCATCGTCGACGCCGTCTTCGATCGTCCTGAAGACCGCGAAGCGATCAGAGCCGCGGCCGACCGTGCGCGCGCGCCGTTCCTTGGCGTCTGGCTCGATCTCGATCTCGCGCGGCGCGTGGCGCGCGTCGACGCACGCGTCGACGACGTGTCGGACGCCACCCGCGACGTGCTGAAGGCTCAAATGGAGAAAGCGACCGGCGCGATCGCATGGCTCAAGGTCGACGCTTCGAAAGATAGGGAATCGATTGCCGCCCAGATCAAGAACGTTTTTGAGTCCCGCCACACGTTACCCTTACGGGAATGATGCACGCATAATGAGCCCACTCGCGCCAGCAGCGTGGATTGCTTCGGCGCCGTTGCGCCTCGCAACGACGGCCCCATGTCGAGCTATGGAATAAGCACTGCCGCGCCCTGCAGCCGACCCTCGCGCAGATCGGCGAGCGCCTCATTGGCCTGCGCCAGAGGATAGCGCGTCGTATGCATTTTCAGCGGTAGCGTCGGCGCCAGTGCGAGAAATTCACGCGCATCTTCGCGCGTGAGATTGGCCACCGAAAGCAGCCGCCGTTCCTCCCAGAGCAGCGCGTAGGGAAAGCTCGGAATGTCGCTCATGTGAATGCCGCCGCAAACCACGGCGCCGCCCTTCTTTGTCGCGCCGAGCGCGCGCGGCACGAGGGCGCCGACCGGCGCGAAGATCAGCGCGGCGTCGAGCGGCTCCGGCGAGGGCGCGTCGGAGTCCTGCGCCGACGCCGCGCCAAGCGAAAGCGCAAAATCGGCGGCGGCCCGATCGCCCGGCCGAACGAAAGCGTGAACGCGCTTGCCTTGAACGATCGCGACCTGGGCGATGATATGCGCGGCGGCGCCGAAGCCGAAAATGCCGATCGCTTCCGCCGGACCGGCCATCTTCAACGTGCGCCAGCCGATGAGGCCCGCGCACAGTAGCGGCGCGAGCGTCGCCGGATCGCCGCTTTCCGGCAACGGAAAACAATAGGAGGCGTCGGCGACCGCGTGGGTCGCATAGCCGCCGTCGCGCGTATACCCGGTAAAGCGCGGATCATCGCACAGATTTTCGCGCGCGCTCATGCAATAGGCGCAATGGCCGCAGGTGTGGCCGAGCCAGGGAACGCCGACCCGCTGTCCAAGTAGAACGCCGGTCACGCCCGCGCCGATCGCGTCGACGCGCCCGACGATTTCATGGCCCGGAATGATGGGAAGCTTCGGCTGCGTGAGTTCGCCGTCGACGGCATGGAGATCGGTGCGGCAAACGCCGCAAGCTTCGACCTTGAGCCGCACTTCGCCGGCTCGAGGCGACGGCGCCGGCCGTTCTTCCAAGACAAGCGGCGCATGGGGCGCCGGCAGAACCATCGCCGACATCGTTTGCGTCATTTTCCCCCTCCCGAGGGAGGGGGCACATCAGCCAACCGCTTGATCAAGAAGATGCGCGCATGGCCAGGCGGAAAATCCGCGATCTCGCCCGCACGGGCAAAGCCGAGAGCTTCGTAAAAGGCGGCCGCCTGGGGATCGAATGTGTCGACATAGACCCCCAAGCAGCCGCCGTCCCTGGCGATCCGCTCGGCTTCCGCCATCAATCGGGCCCCCAAGCGACGCCCGCGCTGCGACGTCGCCACCCACAGATGGCGAACGTAGAACCAGCGCCAGTGCGAGACCCCGTTCAGGCCGGCGAGAAGCAGGCCCTGCGCATCATGCGCCGCGATGGCGACCGGCGTTTCATCGCGTGGCCCGAACCGAGTCGCGATCTCTTCGCCCAATCTCGCCGCAAGCTCGGCCGACTCCATAGGTTCGATCGAAAAAACGATCTTCTCACTCTCTTCGTTTTTGATCATGATCGCGCCGTGAGACGAGTCCTCGTCCTGCTACTGTGGGCGTGCGTCGCTTCCGCCGCAACCGCCCGCGGCGAAGACGAGTCCTGCGCGCCCGTCGACATCGCGCCAGGGCCGGCGCCGGCGCATGAGCGGGTGCACGACTACACGCCGATTTTCGAACGCTGCGCCAGGGAAGACGAATCGCGGCTCGCCATCCGGCGCATGAGCGTCAACGGGACGCCCCTGATCCTCACGGTCGACCCGCAATCGCTGCAGACCTCGCTCGAGCGCGCGGCGTGCTGGCGCTGCGAAGAGACAAGCGACGCGGCGCAGGCCGAGACGCGCTATCTCCAGGCGCTTCATCCGCCGCAAGACCCGACGCGTCCGCCGGCGCTCGTCAATGCGGGACTCATCCATGGCGCCGGCGACGGCGCCTTCGTCACCGGCGATCTCTGCCCGAGCCGTAAGCCGCTCGACCGTGGCTTTTTCGAAAAGCTCGCCGCCCAGGGGCCGCACACGCCCGTGATGCTCGCCGTCTCCGGCGGCTGGATCGCCCGCCACGGCGCGGACTTCGCCTGGCTGCGTGAGAAGACCAAAGCCGGGGCGCTCGACATCGCCTGGGCCAATCATTCCTTCAGCCATCCCTATGTTCGCCGCCTTCCGGACGGCCGGAATTACTTCCTGCGGCCGGGCGTCGACGTCGATCGCGAAATTTTCGAGACTGAAAAGCTCATCATCGCCGAAGGCGAAACGCCGTCGGCGTTTTTTCGCTTTCCGGGTCTCGTCGCCGACGCCGCGCTGCTGGAGCGCATCCGCAGCCGCCATCTCATCGCGCTCGGCGCCGACAGCTGGCTGGCGCTGGGGCTGCGGCCCCGCCCGGGCGCGATCGTGCTCGTTCATCCCAACGGCAACGAGCCGGTAGGGCTGAGGATTTTCTCGCGGCTCATCGATGCGGGCGCGATGCCTCTGCCGCTGCGGCCGATCAATCAGGCACCCTAGCGGGCAAACGCCCTTCATTGACAAGGTTTCCGGCGGCTCTTATCTCTCGCGCGGAAACGCCGCGTCGGTCTCGGCGCCCCGCCGCCATTGGGGCGATGTCGCAGGCGTATGTTATTCATGCATTAAGTGACGCTCCGCCGGCCGCCGTCCCCCGGCGCGCCGAGAAGGCGGCAGACGCTGCGCGGGAGAAAGGTTCGCAAGAATGATCGGCGCACTCGCCAAGAAGATTTTCGGCACGGCCAACGATCGCCGTCTCAAGACCTATGCGCCGAAAGTCAAGGCGATCAACGCGCTGGAGCCGGAAATCGAGGCGCTTTCCGACGACGAGCTGAAAGACCGCACCCGCCAGTTCCGCGAAGAGCTTGCCGCCGGCAAGGCTCTCGATGACCTGCTCGTTCCCGCTTTCGCCACGGTGCGCGAGGCGGCCAAGCGAACCCTCGGGCAGCGCCATTTCGACGTTCAGCTCATCGGCGGCATGGTGCTGCATGAAGGCGCGATCGCCGAGATGCGCACCGGCGAAGGCAAGACGCTCGTCGCTACCCTCGCCGTCTATCTCAACGCGCTCGCCGGCAAAGGCGTCCATGTCGTCACGGTGAACGACTATCTGGCCAAACGCGACGCCGAGTGGATGGGCCAGATCTACAAATTCCTCGGCATGACCGTGGGCGTCGTCGTGCACGACCTGATGGACGAGGAGCGCGGCGCGGCTTACGCCTGCGACATCACCTACGGCACCAACAACGAATACGGCTTCGACTATCTGCGCGACAACATGAAATATGAGTTCGCGCAGATGGTGCAGCGCGGACATAATTTCGCGATCGTCGACGAAGTGGACTCGATCCTGATCGACGAGGCGCGCACGCCACTCATCATTTCGGGCGCGATCGACGACAAATCCGATCTCTACAATACGATCGACAAGCTGATCCCCAAGCTCAACGCCGACGATTTCGAACTCGACGAGAAGCAGCGCACCGTCCATCTCACCGACGCCGGCAACGAGCATATGGAAGAGCTGCTGACCGAGGCCGGCGCGCTGACCGAAGGCGCGCTTTATGAAGCCCACAACGTCACGCTCGTGCATCACGTCAATCAGGCGCTGCGCGCGCATAAGCTGTTCCAGAAGGACAAGGATTACATCGTCCGCAAGGGCGAGGTGGTCATCATCGATGAATTCACCGGCCGCATGATGCCGGGCCGCCGCTATTCGGAAGGCCTGCATCAGGCGCTCGAGGCCAAGGAGCGCGTCCAGGTTCAGCCCGAGAACGTCACCCTCGCCTCGATCACCTTCCAGAACTATTTCCGCCTCTACGACAAGCTCGCCGGCATGACCGGCACGGCGGCGACTGAGGCGAACGAATTCGCCGAAATTTATAAGCTCGACGTCGTCGAGATTCCGACGAATCGTGAGGTCTGCCGCCTCGATCAAGATGACGAGGTCTATCGCAGCTCGAAAGAAAAGCTCGGCGCCATCGGCGCGGAGATTCAGGACGCGAACGGGCGGATGCAGCCGCTTCTCGTCGGCACCACGTCAATTGAAAAATCGGAGCAGTTGGCCGAGTTCCTGCTGTCGCAGGGCTACAAAATGATCGACTTCGCCGATGCAAAGGGCCTCACCAAACTGTATGAGGCCGCGCGCTCCGGCAAGCCCTCGAAACTCTTCGCCGTGCTCAACGCGCGCTTCCACGAACAGGAAGCCTATATCGTCGCGGAAGCCGGCGTGCCCGGCGCGATCACCATCGCCACCAATATGGCCGGCCGCGGCACCGACATTCAGCTTGGTGGCAATGTCGAGATGCGCGTGACCCAGGAATGCGCCGGCCTCGAAGGCGACGCCCGCGCCAAAAAGGAAGCGGAAATTCGCGAGGAGGTCGCCGACTTCAAGGAGAAGGCGATCGCCGCCGGCGGCCTCTATATCATCGGCACCGAACGTCACGAGAGCCGCCGCATCGATAATCAGCTGCGCGGCCGATCCGGACGCCAGGGCGACCCGGGCCGCTCAAAGTTCTTCCTGTCGCTGCAGGACGACCTCATGCGCATCTTCGGCTCCGAGCGCATGGATTCGATGCTGGTGAAGCTCGGCCTGCAGGAGGGCGAAGCCATCGTCCATCCATGGATCAACAAGGCGATCGAGAAGGCGCAGCATAAGGTCGAGGCGCGCAACTTCGACATCCGCAAGAATATCCTCAAGTTCGACAACGTCATGAACGACCAGCGCAAGGTGATCTTCGAGCGCCGGCGCGAAATCATGAACGAGGAAAGCGTCGAGGAGCAGGTCGCCGACATGCGTGCCGACGTCGTCGACGCGATGGTCTCGCAGCATATCGCGCATGACGCCTACGCCGAGGCTTGGGACGTCAAGGGTCTCGCTGAAGAAGTGACCGCGAAGCTCAATCTCGACCTCCCTGTCGCCGACTGGGCCAAGGAAGAGGGCATCGCCGACGAGGAGATCAAGGAGCGCCTGCTGGAAGCGGCCGACGGCGCCTATGGCGAGCGCGTCGAGAAAAACACCGAGCCGCTGATGCGCATGATCGAGAAGCAGGTGGTGCTGCAATCCCTCGATACGCTCTGGCGCGAACATCTCGTCGCGCTCGATCATCTTCGACAGGTGATCGGTTGGCGCGGCATGGCGCAGCGCGATCCGCTCAATGAATACAAGTCCGAGGCGCTCGAACTGTTCAAGAGCCTGATGACGCGCTGGGACGAAACGGTGACCGCGCAACTGATGCGCGTCGAAGTCTCCTTCGAGGCGCCGCCTTCCGCGCCGCCGGAATTGCCGCCGATGGAAATGTCGCATCCCAATCCCGAGGCGCTGATCGGCGGCGGACAGCAAACGGCGCTCAACGAACTCAATGCGCGTCTGGCGACGGCGGATTTCTCGGCGCGCGGGCTCGCCGATGGCGAAGCGGCGACCGCGCAGCAGCGCGACCCGGCCAATCCCGGGTCCTGGGGCAAGGTCGGCCGCAACGAGCCCTGCCCGTGCGGCTCCGGCAAGAAATACAAGCATTGCCACGGCGCTCTGGTCTAAGCCGGCGATGAGGACGGCCATGTGGAAGATCAGCGTTTCGGCTCTCATGTCGTCGCTGGTTTCTTCCGCATCGGCCGGCGTCGAATGGGCGCCGGTCTCCAAGGACGATTTTTCGACTGTCTATATGGATCCCAGCTCCCGTCGGATGTCGCCCGACGGAATCGTCACGGTCGACGCGCTTACCGATTACGATCCCGCCTCGCCAAAGGCCGCCACCTTCGGCCTTGCCGAGAAAGGGCTTTCGGAAATCGAGAAAGTCTCATTCGATTGCGTCAATCGGAAATACCGATCCGGGGGCGGCGGCTGGCGTCAAGGCCAGATGGGCGAAGGGAAAATCACCAAGCCATATCCGCCGAAAGACGGCTGGTCGCCCGTGCCGCCCTATTACGTCGGACTCTTTGCGCGAGTGTGCGCAAGCGAGCCTTCGAAGTAGTCGTCCGATCCCGATTTGAACCGCTTGCTCCCTGAGAATATAAGCGCAACGCGTTGAAGCGCCGCTGTCCCGCGCCGGGCGGGAAAGCGGCCGCAGCAGGCGTTTCCAGGAGCTTGTCGTGACCGCAATAGATTTCTCCAAAGTGCTCGTCGCCCAGGGTGGCGGCCCCACCGCCGTCATCAATCAGTCGCTCGTCGGTGCCGTGCTGGAATCTCGCAAATTTCGCGAGGTCGAGCGGGTCTATGGCGCGTTCCACGGCGTTCGCGGCATCGTCAACGAGGATTTCGTCGACCTCACCCAGGAGACGACCCATAATCTCGAACTCGTCGCCTGCACCCCCTCTTCGGCACTCGGCTCGACCCGCGACAAGCCGGACCTCAAATATTGTCAGGAAATCTTTCGCGTCCTGCGCGCCCATGGAGTCGGCTGTTTTTTCTATGTCGGCGGCAATGATTCATCCGACACCGTGCGCATCGTCTCGCAGGAGGCCCAAAACGCCGGCTATCCGCTGCGGACCGTTCACATTCCCAAAACCATCGACAATGACCTGGTGGTCAACGACCACACGCCCGGCTTTCCCTCGGCGGCGCGCTGGGTGGCGCAGGCCTTCGCCGGCGCCAATCTCGACAATTGGGCCCTCCCCGGCGTCTACATCGCCGTCGTCATGGGACGCCACGCTGGATTTCTGACCGCCGCCTCCGCGCTCGGCAAGAAATTTCCCGACGACGGCCCGCATCTCATCTACATCCCAGAGCGCGCCTTCATCGTCGATCGGTTCTTGACCGACGTTAAGGCGACGATGGCGAAATACGGCCGCTGCGTGGTCGCGGTCTCGGAAGGCGTCTGCGACGAGAACCATACGCCGATCGCCGAAAAGCTCGCCAAGACCGTCGAGCGGGACGATCACGGCAATGTTCATCTCGGCGGCGGCGCGCTCGCCGACGAACTCACCCGGCTCGTGAAGGACCGGCTGGGATTCAAGCGGGTGCGCGCCGACACCTTTGGCTATGTGCAGCGCAGCTTCGTCGGCTGCGTCTCCGACGTGGATCAGCGCGAGGCGCGCGAAGTCGGCGAAAAGGCTGTGCAATACGCCATTTGGGGCGACCGCGACGGCTCGGTGACGATCCACCGGACCGGCTTTTATTCGGTCGACTATCGATTGACGCCGCTCGAGGAAATTGCGGCGAAAACCAAAGTCATGCCTGACGAATTTATCAGTCCCTGCGGGACGGACGTGACGGACGCCTTCCGGCTCTATCTGCGCCCGCTGCTCGGAAGCGGCATGCCGGACGCCTACCGGCTGCGGCTCAATCGGGTTCCCAAAATCCTCACCGCCTGATCCGGCTGGTTCGGGCGCCGTTCTTGCTTTGAGGGAGTTTCCGGCGAAGGTTGCAATTTGGCCGTCGTCTAAAATACACTAACCAGTCATGGTTCTCGGGCGCTCGTCGCTGACGACCGAAACGATGGATGAGGAGCGGGCACGCCAACCGCTTCCACCTTTTGTTAGTTTGGGGCCGGTATCACAGGCGATCGGGCCGATTCGCCCGGCAGCCCGGCCCGAGAGGAGAACAATATGAGCAAGGTCGGCGGCGGCGATTCCAAGAACACGCTTTACTGCTCCTTTTGCGGCAAGAGCCAGCATGAGGTGCGTAAGCTTATCGCCGGTCCGACGGTGTTCATCTGCGACGAATGCGTCGAACTGTGCATGGACATCATTCGCGAGGAGAACAAGTCCTCGCTCGTCAAGCAGCGCGACGGCATTCCGACCCCGCGAGAGATTTGTAAAGTTCTGGACGACTATGTCATCGGCCAGTCCCAGGCCAAGCGCGTTCTTTCGGTCGCGGTCCACAACCATTACAAGCGTCTCAACCACGCGACCAAGCATGGCGACGTGGAGCTTGCAAAGTCCAATATTCTTCTGATCGGGCCGACCGGCGTCGGCAAGACCATGCTGGCGCAGACCTTGGCCCGCATTCTCGACGTTCCCTTCACCATGGCCGACGCCACCACCCTGACCGAGGCGGGCTACGTCGGCGAGGACGTGGAAAACATTATTCTCAAGCTGCTGCAGGCGTCGGACTATAACGTCGAACGCGCGCAGCGCGGCATCGTCTATGTCGACGAAATCGACAAGATTTCGCGCAAATCCGATAACCCGTCGATCACCCGCGACGTCTCGGGTGAAGGCGTGCAGCAGGCGCTCCTGAAGATCATGGAGGGGACCGTCGCCTCCGTGCCGCCGCAGGGCGGACGCAAGCATCCGCAGCAGGAGTTCCTGCAGGTCGACACGACCAACATCCTCTTCATCTGCGGCGGCGCTTTCGCCGGTCTCGAAAAGATCATTTCCGCCCGCGGCCGCAACACGTCGATCGGCTTCGCCGCCACCGTGCAGGCGCCCGACGAACGGCGCACCGGCGACATTTTCAGGCAAGTGCAGCCGGAAGACCTGTTGAAATTCGGGCTCATCCCCGAATTCGTCGGCCGTCTGCCGGTCATCGCGACGCTTGAGGATCTTGACGAGGACGCGCTCAAGCGAATACTCACCGAGCCCAAGAACGCGCTGGTCAAGCAGTATCAGCGGCTCTTCGAGATGGAAAACGTCGAACTCACCTTCCAGGACGAGGCCCTTTCGTCCGTCGCCCGCAAGGCGATCGAACGCCACACCGGCGCGCGCGGCCTGCGCTCGATCATGGAAGGAATCTTGCTAGACACGATGTTCGATCTGCCAGGCTTGGAGGGCGTTGAACAGGTTGTGATCGGACCGGAAGTCGTGGAGGGCAAAGCCAGGCCTCTCTACATTTACGCCGAGCGCAGCGAAAAGAGCGGCGCGAGCGCCTGAAGCGCCGCGAAAGCGGAATTAAGCTCTGGCGCCGTAGCGCCTTGAATCAATTGTTTGCGTATCCCATTTGCGTTAGCGGGGCCGTCGGGCGCGACAGCCGGCGGTCCTTTGTGGCGCGAAATCGGCGGGCGACCGTATCGCGGCCTTAAACCCAAATCGCCCGCGGTTTCGCGTCGCCGCTTGAGCGGGGCGTGGTCAAGGACAGGACAAGAAAATGTCGAACGAAAAGCGAGACGCCGTCACGCCCGGGGCCGTCGAAAGCTATCCGGTGCTGCCGCTGCGCGACATTGTCGTCTTTCCGCACATGATTGTCCCACTTTTCGTTGCGCGCGAGAAATCCATCCGCGCGCTTGAAGAGGTGACGAAATCCGATCGGCTTATTCTGCTGGCGACGCAGAAGAACGCGGGAGACGACGATCCCGCGTCGGACGCCATCTATTCGATCGGGACGCTCGCCTCAGTGCTTCAGCTCTTGAAGCTGCCCGACGGCACGGTGAAGGTGCTGGTCGAAGGCGTATCGCGCGCCAGCGTGCGCACGTATACCCGCGCCGACGACTATTATGAGGCGGACGCCGAAGTTCTCGCCGACGATCTCGGCTCTCCGGTTGAGGTCGAAGCGCTCGGGCGCTCAGTGATCGCCGAATTCGAAAGCTATGTGAAACTCAACAAGCGAGTCTCGTCCGAAGTCGTCGGCGCGGTCACGCAGATCGACGACTATTCGAAACTCTCCGATACCGTGGCGTCTCACCTTTCGGTCAAGATCGCCGAGAAGCAAGACGTGCTCGAGACGATCAGCGTCGCACGGCGCCTCGAAAAATGTCTGTCGCTGATGGAGAGCGAGATCTCGGTCCTGCAGGTCGAGAAGCGCATTCGCACGCGCGTCAAGCGCCAGATGGAGAAGACGCAGCGCGAATATTATCTCAACGAGCAGATGAAGGCGATCCAGAAGGAGCTGGGCGACGAGGAGGGCAAGGACGACCTCGCCGAACTCGAGGAGCGCATCAAGAACACTAAGCTCTCCAAGGACGCGCGCGACAAGGCCCTCGCCGAATTCAAGAAGCTGCGGCAGATGTCGCCGATGTCGGCGGAAGCCACCGTCGTGCGCAACTATCTCGACTGGATCCTGTCGATCCCGTGGGGCAAGCGCTCCAAAGTGAAGCGGGATCTCGGACAGGCGGAGGCAGTGCTCGACGCCGAACATTTCGGCCTCGAGAAGGTCAAGGAGCGCATCCTTGAGTATCTCGCCGTGCAGAGCCGCGCCAACAAACTGACCGGCCCGATCCTCTGCCTCGTCGGCCCGCCCGGCGTCGGCAAGACTTCGCTCGGCAAGTCGATCGCAAAGGCCACCGGCCGCGAATTCGTGCGCATGTCGCTTGGCGGCGTGCGCGACGAAGCGGAAATCCGCGGACACCGGCGCACCTATATCGGCTCGATGCCCGGCAAGATCATCCAGTCGATGCGCAAGGCGAAAACGTCCAATCCGCTTTTCCTTTTGGACGAGATCGACAAGATGGGCATGGACTTCCGAGGCGATCCGTCATCGGCCTTGCTCGAAGTGCTCGACCCGGAGCAGAACGCCACATTCAACGACCATTACCTCGAGGTCGACTACGATCTGTCGAATGTGATGTTCGTTACGACGGCGAATACGCTGAACATTCCACCGCCGCTGATGGATCGTATGGAGATCATCCGCATCGCCGGCTACACGGAAAACGAGAAGGTAGAGATCGCGCGCAGGCACCTCATCCCCAATGCGGTGCACAAGCATGGTCTTGCGCCTGAAGAATGGATGATCGCCGACGACGGCCTGCTCACGCTCATCCGCCGCTATACGCGCGAAGCGGGCGTGCGCAATCTGGAGCGCGAAATCTCCAATCTGGCGCGCAAGGCGGTGAAGGAGATTCTCCTCAAGAAGAAGGAGAAGATCGTCGTCACCAACGAGAACCTCTCGGATTATCTCGGCGTGCCGAAATTCCGCTATGGCGAAGCCGAACTCGAAGATCAGGTCGGCGTCGTTACGGGACTTGCCTGGACCGAGGTCGGCGGCGAATTGCTGACGATCGAAGGCGTCATGATGCCCGGCAAGGGCAAGATGACGGTCACCGGCAATCTGCGCGACGTGATGAAAGAGTCGATTTCAGCGGCGGCGTCCTATGTGCGCTCACGCGCCGTCGACTTTGGCGTCGAACCGCCGATCTTCGATCGTCGCGACTTCCACGTGCACGTGCCGGAAGGCGCGACGCCGAAGGATGGGCCGTCGGCGGGCGTGGCGATGGCGACCGCGATCGTCTCGATCATCACCGGGATTCCCGTAAAGCGCGACATCGCCATGACCGGCGAGATCACGCTGCGTGGCCGGGTGCTGCCGATCGGCGGCTTGAAGGAAAAGCTACTGGCGGCGCTCCGCGGCGGACTGAAGAAGGTGCTGATCCCCGAGGAGAACGCCAAGGATTTGGCGGAAATCCCGGACGCGGTGAAGAATGGCCTGGAGATTGTCCCGGTTGCGCGCATGGAAGAGGTGCTGCGCCATGCGCTGATTTCGCAGCCGACGCCGATCAAATGGCAGGAGGACGCCGCCGCCATCGCTAAGCACGGCGCCGCCATCAGCGATGACGACGGATCGGGCGTGCGCGCACATTGACCGCCGACCCTTAGACGAACGGCTCGAGAGCCCCGCCTTCAGGCGGGGCTCTTTTCTTTATGACATTGGCGGGGCTCTATTCTTTCTGACGTAAATGTGCGGCCTGCAGCCCATGGTATGCATGATTTTTCCGCGGCGCGGCGGTCGTTTCCCCCGGAAATCCAGCGATTTTGCGCCTTTGGCGGCCGGCATCCCTTGCATTTACTGCGATTCGCGACCAACACTCGCCATCGCTGCGCAACGCCGATTCGAGGTCGCGCATTCTACGCCCGGGCGGCTCGCAGTGAAGGAGAAGGACAAAGGCCATGAACAAACTGGAACTCGTCGAGCACGTCGCGAACGAGACGGACAGCTCGAAAGCGGCGGCGGCGGCCGCCATCGACGCGGTCATCGACGGCATCACGAAGGCCCTCAAGAAGGGCGACGAAGTCCGCCTCGTCGGCTTCGGCACCTTTTCGGTCAAGAAGCGCGCCGCCGGCAAGGGCCGCAATCCGGCGACCGGCGAAGAGATCAAGATTCCGGCGTCAAAGAGCGCCCGTTTCAAGCCTGGCGCGACGCTGAAAGCCTCGCTCAACAAAGCCAAATAGCGCCGGCGCAGGGAGGCGCTGGCGTCGTAGGCGTTTTCCAGAACTTCGCACGATGGCCGTCGGCATTCCGGCGGCCGTCGTTTTTTTGCTCGGCTTGCTTCGCGCCGACCCCGCCCTTAAAACGTCGCGGGCCGCGCGTCGCGCTGTTTGGGCGGTTAGCTCAGTTGGTAGAGCATCTCGTTTACACCGAGAGGGTCGGCGGTTCGAGACCGTCACCGCCCACCAATAAAATCAAGTGATTAGACATGAAGCGCTGCTAGCAGTCTCCACCGGGGAAGCATAGGGGAAGCAGGAATTGGAAAATCGGAGCGGTGTCGCTTCGGCGAGCGCCAAATAAAAACGCTCCGCCAGTTCATCCGTGGTCGGGGCGTTCTCTAGCGGCGGCAGGTATTGCCCCCGCGCGCGCTTAGCTCATCGCCGCGCGGCGTTCTTCCTCGGCTTCTCTTTCGAGGATAGCAGTCAGCTTTTTCATAAAATCGAGCGCGAAGTCGTAACCCGCCGTCGAGACAAGCGCCGCGGCGCCGCCATGCACAAATTTCATCGCGAGGCCGCGCGTTTGATCGGCAGTCGCACATGCCGCGCACTGCGACAGAACGAGATTCACGACTCGTGTCGTGTCGTCTTTTTCGGCGAGCGTCATCCTCGTCATTTGACGGCTTCGGCCGCCCCGCCGTCAGCCCCAATAGCGTCGGCCGCTTCGTGGAGCGCGTCGCGGATCGCGGAATCGATCGCCAGGATGTCATGTTTCGACAGATGCGGGAGTAGCTGCGCAATGTCGGAGGCGAGCGCCAACATACGCGCTCGGATGGTGGACAAAATGTCGCTCCACGCGGACTCTACTTCGGCCGCTGGCACCAATTCCCGCTTTGCCGCAGCGTTTTTTAGCTCAATTGCTTCCTTCTGCGCGTTCGCCAAGGCGATGCGAGCCTGTGTTAATGAACCGCCGCCACGTCCGGCGGCCATTTCCGATAGGTGCTCAATCAACGCCTGAAGGCCGACAAGCCAATGAATTTTCCCGTCAGCGCCCGCGGGGATCACGCCCTCTCGAACAAACCGACTTACGCGCTGTCGCGACATTCCTGTGCGATCGCCGAACACGGTTTGGCTGAGATATTCGTCGCCTCTTTTCGTCAAAGCCGCACCCACATTTTCTCGCATATTTTTTACGGCTTTCGCCCGCTATTTCACTTATCTACATAAAAACAAATGCTTGTCGCAGCCTTTAGTAAAAATCTGCATAGGTTCCCATCTCGCGCTCTGGCCCCTCGCATTGGAAACGGACTTTTACCAGGACCCGAGATCGCCATAGGGGCTTGCGGCAGCGAGAAACCGCGCAGCCTCACTCCGGCCGACGCAGAATGCGCAGCTTGCCCGACGCTTGCGCTTTGGCAAATGAGGCGAAGTCGGCGAAGTTCATAAATTCGGCGCGCGCCTTCGGATCACGCTCCCATTCGGCGCGAAGCTTTTCGTCCGTCAGTTCTTGCGGCGCCGGGGTGGTTTTGTCTTGTCGCATTTCAGTCTCCAGTTCTTGTGAAAGGTAGGCGCGCAGCCGCCGAGCAGACTGCGCGCCGCCCGTCGAGCGGCCAGCAACAAAAACCGCCGACGGGATTCACGACGCGTCGTCGACGCCCTCGCGTAGCGCCTGCGCCTTCGATCGAAGCGGCGAGACGAGGAGCAATCGGGCTGTGTCGAGCGCCGGCAAAACCCGGCTTTCCTCGCCGCACAAGCCGGCGCAGCGCGGCAGCAGCGTGTCGCCGACAAGCGAAAAGATGTGAAGCGAGCGCTCGACGCCGCCGCCGTAACCTGCAAAAGCCGGACGTTGACGCGCCATTTCGAAAATCCCCGGCGCGGCGTCGAAAAGCGCAGCGCCAAAAATCGCTCGCGCTAATGCTTCGGCATCGGCCGGAATCGCCGTCGTGTGGCCGTCGGAATATCTTTTCAAGCCGGTTTCGGCCGGGATCGCTTTGCAAAGGTCCGCGAAGGCTGCGGCGACAGGCGCGAGCGCCGTTTCCAAGTTTTTCGTGGCCGGCTCGATAGCCGAAGCCGCGCGCTCAAATTCGCTGGCCAGGCGTTCACGTTGGGCGGAGTCGCGAGCGGCGTCGAGTTTTTCAACGAGCGATAGCTCGCAAATCTCCAAGCGCTCCAAGCGAATTTGCGCGAGGTTGGCGGCGGCGTCGAGTTTTGCAATGTCGTCGTCGGTCATGTCGCTGAGTAGCGCGTCTGCGCGCCGGGCTCCGTGGCTCTCGACTGCGCTTTCAAATTCTTTACGCTCGGCGCGCAAGCGTTCGAGGCTTGCTTGCATTTCTTGGATTGCCGCTGCGGGCGCCGACTTCTTCGTCGTCAAAAATGACATAACGCTCATTGCGCCTCTCCTATTCCATTTTCGGGAGAAGCTTCGTCGCGGAATTTATGCAATCGCAAGCGCTCCTGATTGCATTTTTTGGCAACGTCAAAAATTCTGCGCGCCTTAATGCCTTCGCCGTTGCGCGATTGCGCTATCCGATGAAGCGCGCGCCGCAATGGCGACGAAGTTTCGGGAAGACTTTCAAGATCGCGCTCGCGCAGCCACGCGACGCCCAAATAGCGCTTAAGATCGATTTCCAGTGCGGCTGAGCGCGTCGTCAACGAGGCGTCGTAAAGCTCCAGCGCCGCGACAATCGCATCGCGGCGCTCTCGCACTTGGAGACGGCGTCCCTCGGCCTCAGCCACTGCGGCGCGTGCACGAAGCTCGGCGGCTTCGACGAGAAGGGCGACGCCGGGCATCATCGCGGCCGGCGGGAAGCTTTGCGCGGCGGCGGAGGCGGACGGCGCGCTGGAAGCGCAAGCACGCGATCAGTGCGCGGGCAGATTTTCAGCTCAGTGAAGCGCGGCGAATGCGCGGCCCGCTTTAGATCGAGCAAATGCCGCCACGAGGCTTCTTTGTTCGCGGCGCGGACTTTCGGCGAGGTGGGATCGAGGTCCGTCACGCGCGGCCCATTGTCGGCGCACACTCGTCGCAAGTCCAAGTCGGGCGGCCATCGGTTAGCCATTGGCACCGCGCGAGCGCGCCGCAGGCACAATAGCGGTCGGTCGAATGGTTGCGCGCGGCTTCCGCATTTCGCCGGTCGGCTTCGCGCTGGTCGACGAGTCGGAAGCGATAAGATCGGCCCGGCGTCGCCCTTGCCCGCGCCATGCGGATTAGCTGTGCAGCCGTCGCGAACGGATCGGCGCCGGCCGGAACGGTCACGATGGCCCTTTGGTCGCGCGAGAGGGGCGACGCGCCGTCGTAAGTCCGCCGTCCCTCCCCACCTTGACGGAGTGGCGGTCTTGGCGGTCTTGGCGAATTTGACTCCAATTCGGCCAATTCGGCGAGCAGCTCGGACTTATGCTCGCGAAGGATAGGCAGCCATTTCGCTCGCGCCTCGGCCGGCCCGCAAGCCTTTAATTTATTGTCGCTTTCCAGCTTGACGCTAATGCCTTCAGCGGCTGCTTTTCTGATAAGGCGGGAGGCGCTCATATCTCGTCCTCCCCCTCTTCAGGTATGCCTTCCCTAGAGGGGGGGGCTGAAAATGGAACATTGGAACATTCCCGGTTTTCCGGAGGATTCGTCGTTCCATTCGCGTTCCAGTTCCACTTTGATTTTGGAACAGGCGACGAATTGAGGGCGGAGTCGGCATGTTCCGATTCTGAAACTGGAACTGGAACGTCGTCGGAACGCTCAGACGCTTGGTTTTCCAGCGATGTTCCATTGTTCCGATTCTGAGAGGTGCTCTCAGGGGAAACATGGTCCTCGCCATCAAGGTAACGACTCCAAGCGTCCTCGAATTGCCGGCGCTCGAACCCCTGCGCCGTCAGGTAGGCGTTGAGACGAACCTTCTTTGTCTTGATCGCAAAGGCGGCGAGCCGCTTCCGGAACTGTGCCGCCGACATTGGCTTGCCTTTGTTCCAAGTCGCCCATGGTCCTTCTTCGTCGGCGACGAGACGGCGCAGCAGTTCTTCGCGTGAAAGCTTGTCTGCCCCGTCCTGATCAAAGGCGTCGCGTATCGAGAGAAGCAGTTGCTCGCCGAGCGATAGGTCTTCGCGATCGTTGGCGCCGCATATCGACAAGGCGGCGCGCATCGCTTCTTGGGGCCATGCGCCACCGGCCAAGTTGGCGATTGCGAGCAGGTGTTCCCAGTTGTCCTGTTCGCGATCGCCAAGCGCGTCGGGAAGATCGGGCCGAGCGCGGCCTATGGCGCTGCCGTGATCCTGTCCGAAGCGCGCGAGCCGTGCGGCAAGCGCCTCAAACATGCGGGGCGGCGCATGGCGCAGCCGCTGCACGCTTTCGGTTTTGAGCTTTCGGCGCAGGTTCAGAACAATGCCGCGCGACATGACGGTTTCGGGCAGCTTGCCTATGCCGGCGATTGCCTTGGCGCCCCACGTCGAGAAACGCTTCACTTCAAAATCGTCGCCAACAGTTCGAATCACATACGCGCTCGTCCGCGTATGCCCACTGTTTACGACGCCGCGCAATTCCTCGTTCTCTCGAAAGAAGGCGTCGGCTTCGTCAATTAACAGCGTCGGCGTCTTCGCTTCGATGATTCGGAAAGTCGCGGCTGGCGTTATGTTTGATGCGAACAACGGACGCCGGGACATGCGGCCAATAACGTCGAGCAATTGAGTTTTGCCGCAACCCTTCTCCGGCGCCGTGATGATCGCGAGCGGCGCGACGTGAACGTGTTCGATGCACCAGGTGAAGGCGCACCAAAGCGCCGTCGCCGTCGCCGTGTTCTTGTCGCATACAATGAACCGATGCACGGTCGCGCGAACGTCATTCAGCAGATCGCAGACGTTCACAGGGTCGGCGCTCGGCTCAATGTCGGCGCAGAGCGATGCGGCGTCGGTCGCCGCGCGTTCGCCGCGTCGCTTCCCAACTTCCTTGTCGAGCGTCGAGATTCGGCAACCAAGCGTTTCAGCCGCTAGTGCCCGCTCGGCGTCATAGGCAATCGGATCGAGTGAGGCGAGGCGACCGATTTCATCTTGGTGTTTGGCAGACGCCGCCTTTTTATGAAGGGACGCCTTCGCCGCAGCGACTTCGGCCGCTGCGTCCCATTGCTCCGGCTTTTGTTCCTCGGGCCAATTCG
>NZ_JAKFWS010000048.1 GCF_021731785.1 Methylocystis sp. | reverse complement strand
GCGGGACGGATAAGCTCAATGAGGCGGTCGCCGCCTATCGCGAGGCGCTGAAGGAATATACCCGCGACCGCGCGCCGCCAAAGTGGGCAATGACGCAGATGAACCTCGGCAATGCGCTCGCAAGGCTCGGCGAGCGCGAGAGCGGGACGGATAAGCTCAATGAGGCGGTCGCCGCCTATCGCGAAGCGCTGAAGGAATATACCCGCGACCGCGCGCCGCTCTACTGGGCGATGACCACCGGCAATCAGGGCGTCGCGCTGCTGCGTCTCGCCGAGCGCCAAAAAGATGCGCAAACCGCGGCGACGGCGCTTCGACAAATCGACGCGGCGCGCGACGTCATGCGCGCCGGCGGCCACGCGCCGAACGCGGCCTATTACGAATCCCACTTGCTCGAGGCGCAAGCGCTGGTCGACCTGCTCAAGACGCAGGGGCGCAAGTCAAAGTGATCCTTGGCGCAGGCGCGCCGGACCAATTGGTCTCTCTGCGCCAAGCGGCGGCCCTGGCTCAGGCGATGGTCGCCAAGAAGCTCGGTCGGCATCAGTCAGTTGTTGCAACAATAGAAAACGGCCAAAGCCGGATTGCTCTGGTCGAATTTGTCGCCTTGGCGCGAGCTGCGTCAGTGAGGGAGCCGGGACAGCCTGAGGGCCATTTCTGAATATTGCTCGGCTTTCTTGCAGGCTGATCGCAAAGAGCCAGAGCCGATGTCTTCCAACGCAGCTTCTTCCAACGCTTTGAAGATCTTTTGTAAGGTTGGGTGAGCGTCTGCCGAGGCTTCATCGCGAATTTGGCCGATACGGGCGCGGACGTTAGCATTTGTTAGCAGCCTGCGTGGGTGCCGAAGGTGATGCAGTCCGGCGAAACACAGCATGCGATTTTATTTCTCCAATCCGCTGGAAGCGCGAGAGATCGGCGCATCCTTGTTTACCGATTCACTGGTCGCTACCGCTGCCGACCGTGAAACCCCGCAGACGCGCCCCTCCGGTTCTCTTCAGATATAATTTTATCGAGATACTCGATAGTTCGGGCGAAGCGATGGCCAGGATCGATCGGTGGCGGTGGCGGAATCTCCGCCTCTCGGCCCTCGCGCCGCAGGCGCCTTTCTCGTTCGAGCCTCTTCTCAAATTCTTCAATGTCAAATTTTGGCGCGGCTTGTGCGTCCTGTGGTAGCGCCATGGTCTTGGCCTTGGCCTCAAGGGCCTCAACACGTTGTCTTCTCGTCGCCATGAATCGCCCTCTTTCTGCTAGCCGCGTTTAGTGTGTGCGGAGCGCTCCGGCCTTGCGGAGTTGCTTAAGCGCCTTGGCGATTTCTTCTGCCTCTTCCGCCGACAGCTTTTCAGGATCGATTGTGTCGGCCCACCGCGCGATCAATCTGGCCGTCGCCTCGGCAAGCTGCCGCGTCATGTCGAGCATGGCGCGCGCTTCATCCTTAGTCATGCGCACCAACCTTCTGTTCGAGCGCCTTGATCCGCTCCTCAAGATCGCGCGCTTCAAGGGTTTTCACATAGCTCTCGATAAGTCCGGCGACGCTGGCCGCTTCTTCTGGCGTCAGATTGCCGTCAGCGACGTTGGCGATTACGGCGCCCATCGCGCTCGACGCGTCGGCGGCGCTCGCTACTGCCGGCAAAGCGAAAGAGATGTGGCGACTCCGTCGAGGCGGGCACAAGCGTTCGAGACAGAGGCGCAAAGCAACGCCATCGCCTTCCAGCGCCTTGTCGATAGCCGTCCTCGTCAACGCTTCGGCCTCACCATCGAGCAGGGCTTCGACAGCGCGCGTGGCGTGGTTTTTTGCGCCCTTCGCTTTGCCGCCGGGGTTGCCGCTTTGACCCTTTACGAATGGCCTGCCCCGCTGCTTCTTCTCTGCATTTGCAGTCATGCCGCGCCCCTGCCTTTCCGCCGTCTAACCGCCAACGCGCGGCGCGTAGGTCTCAAATTCGTGCTGCGACAAGTTCAGTTCATGTCGCACGGCCGCCGGCGTCTGTCCTTCCGCGAGCGCCGCCTCGATCATGCGCCGCTTCGCCATGACCGCCTCACCGCGCTCCGCGTCGGCGAGGTCGCGCTGGACGGATGTGAGCCGCTTTTCTGCGCGCTCTTGTTTATCGATGAGCTTGCGATGCTCGATTCGGAGAGTTTCGATGGATTCAGTCATGGTTGGTCCTCCTTCACTGGGCGGCCAATGCGACGGCGTTCAGTTTGGCTATGCCGGCGACTGCGATGAGCGCCGCTTCGGCGCGGTCGCAGTCACACTTGCGGGCAAAAAGGCCGGCCTGCGAAGGCCAACGGCTGATTGCGACGCTGCGGGCGCTGTCTTTGTTCTCCTTGCCCGGCGGGATGCCCACCGCGCGCTTCCAGGCGCACGGCGTCAGGAACGTCACAGGAAGGCCAGCGGCAGCGCAAACGCCTTCGATGATGCCTTTGGACCGTCCGAAGCAAAAAGCCCCTGTGGGGCCTTCCCCAGGTCGAGCGCCGACATATTCGACAAAGCAGTGTCCAGCATGCGTCGAATAGATGATGCTGGCGAAGAGCGCCGGATTGACCGCGCGGCGTCCTGGCGCCATCGTGCAGCGTCGGCATGTCGTGGATTTCGACGAGCGCGCCCGTCTTAGCGTCGATGAGGGCGATCGCGCCACCGAGGCCAGGGTCTATTCCGAGCACGATCATTTTGACCGCTCCTGTTCGAGAAGGTCGAGCACGGCGCCGGCAATGCCGGACGGACGGCCGTCGCTCTCGCGGGTAACGGCGGCGCGGATGGCTTGGGGCCGGACGCCAGGCTGAAAGGCAAGGCTGAGCGTCACGGCGGCGTCACGCGCATCGTCTGCGGCATCGGTGGCTTGCTTTTCCGCATCGATGAAGATTTCGGCCACCGAGACGTCAGGGAACCGGCCCACGCCGGCTGTGTAGGGCCTCCCCCGGAAGGCGAAGGCGACCGCCTCATGTGCGCGGCGGTTTGGAAGGCGACGGCGGATCATCGGCCCGACCTCCATTTCCGAAGATCGACGACGGTCGTCTCGTCGCGGGCGATATTGCGGATCGTCAGCCGGCCGGGAGGATCGTCGACGGACTGCGCCCACCAATCCCGACGCCGTTTGCGCACGGCGTCCATCCGAGCGTAGATCGCTTCGACAAAGGCGCGGCGGTCTTCGAGAGAAACAGGCGCTGGATTGCGAGGGGAGCTTGTCCCAACTGTCCCAAGCGTCCCAGGTGTCCCAAGCGTCCCAAGCGTCCCAAGCGTCCCAAGCGTCCCAAGCGTCCCAAGTGTCCCACCGTCTCGCATTGTCCCAGCGGGACAAACTGTCCCAGCGTCCCGATTTGCTGTCCCACCTGGGACAGAGCCTGGGACAGCGGAGTCCATAGAAAAATATGGGCTTGAGCCGTTTTGTCCCGCTGGGACACCCCTATACTGTCCCGCCTGGGACAGTGTGGGACAGGCTGTCTTCGCCAGATGCTTTTTGGCCAGCTCGCGGAGGCTCATTCGCGACCTCCCTTCAGCTTCCGATCGACCGACGACTTGGACATACCGAGCCGGTCGGCGATCTCTCGCACGCTCGCGCCACCTTCTTTCAGCGCGCGGATGGTGTCGGCGCTGTCGTCGACGACGATCTCGCCGGTCTCCCATCGGCCTTCGATCAGCCGCGCTTCGAATGGCGCTGCGTCGTCGCCGAAAAAGCCCCTCGACTTCGTGAAGTGCACCTCGAACCGCGCGCCTTCTGAGGCGTCATAGTCGACCGGCCGCTTGAGCGAGACGACAGTGTCGAGAACATCTTCCTTTCGCGACGTGCCGCGTTGCCCGCCACCCTTGCCGGCGTGATGGATCAGCAGGACCGATTTGCCGGCGGCGCGCTGACGTAGCGCCCACGCCTGCACCGGGCCCCAGGAGTCTGCTTCGTTCTCGCGGAGCGCCCGACACACCGTCGAAAGATTGTCGACGATGATGAGGTCGGCGTCGGCTATCTCGGCGTCGTAGAACCGTTGCGCCACCGGGTCCGCGAGGTCTGGCAACCCGTCCTGTTGAAGGTCGGCGGCTACGAGCCGGAAATTATCCTCGGGCGCGTCGAAGTCTGCGCCAGCGACGATCGTGGCGTATCTATCCTTAATCATCGCCGCCGGCATCTCGCCGTCGATATAAACGACGCGCTTTGAACAGAGAGCTTTCCAGCCGAGGAATGAACCCTTGACCGCGATGGCATGGGCGATATTCAATCCTACCCAGGTCTTACCTATCCCGCGCTCTGCGAAGATCATCGCCAAGCCCTTCGAAGGCAGCCAGGGCGACATCAGAAAGTCACGCGCGGGAAATTCTCGCTTCAACAGTTCCGCGCCGGTAAGCGCCAAGAGCCCTTTTGTATAGGCGGGGACGAAGCCTCCCGCCCCTTCCGGCTCCGGTGCCGTGACTCGTATCGTCACGTCGTCATTGCCATTGCGCGACGACGCGCGGTCGGCTGCCGTCTCCCGCCTGATAGGGAGCGGCGGAGTCACGCGTTCGGTCTCGCGCCGATGCTCAAGCGCGGCCTCGGCGAATTGCGAACGAGGACGGAAGGGCGGCTGTCTCATTGGCCAGTCCCTTCCGACGCAATGGTTTTGAACTCCGCGATCCCCTCAAGCAGCGTCGAGCGCACCTGCCGCAACGCCAGTTCGAGGACGACAATGTTCTCCGCCGCCGCCGCCGCGCAGATCGCCGCGCCCAGCGTGATAAAGGAGTCGCCGACTTCACAAAGAAAATCGAACGCGAGCAGACGTCGATCGTGGGTAGGCTTCGCCGCGCCGGGGGAACTCATCGCGGAGCCTTCGCTCTGGCGCGGCGAACGCGGGGGGTGCGACGCGGCTCTTCTCCTGTGGCGACGAGCGGCGGATTAGAGGCGCAGGCCCTGATAGGGTGCACCTCCTGGCCCGGGGGCGCGATGGCGGTTGTGGTAGAGGGCAGCTCCTGACCCGGCGCCGCACGGCGGCGAGAGCGAATCCAACGTTCCCCATCCTCGTCGATAAAGGCGATCCGCCTCTCGGAGATATGAACGACCGCCGGTCCTTTGCCTCGGGCGATCTCACGATCAAGCGTTCTGGTGGATATGTCCGCCCGCTTGGCCAACTCCTTTTTCGACCAGAGCTGCATTGCCTTCCCCTTGTTGAGTCGCGATATGCGCCAAAGGGTGACACCGAAAAAACCCGCCGCCTAATACTGCAAATTCTGCCATTTGATTTTTTGGCGAGATTTCTTAGCCTCTGTAATTAAAGGTTTTCGGGCGAAACTCCGCCATCAGCGGGTGTCGGCGAAATTTTTGGAGGGCGTGGAGGGCGCCCTTTCCGCCCTTTGATGCCCGCCTTCTTACGGATTTCACGAATCCGGTCCCGTGGGACGCTCGTCTCGAATCGCTTTTCAACCTCTTCACGCGCGCGCTGCTCACTGTACGGACCGAGTTCGATCAGAAATTCGCGCAATTCCTTATTTGACGGCTGTGTTTTTCCGGCGAGCTTGTCCGCAGGAACCGCATCTGCCTTAGCTGGGTGCTCCAACGCGGCGCAAATGTCATCAGCGTTCACCATCACACCCGTGATCGGCGGGAAGGACTTTTCCCATTGATTGTCATCGCGCGGGTGCAGCGAGGCGCGCAATAGATCGCCTCGATCGGCGGGGTGATCGCGATAGCCCCGCGGGGGCAGCAAGGCGCTAATGCCGAATTCAATTCGGCGAGTTGCCCACTCAATCTCCGTGATCTCCGCTCTTTGGTGAATGTCCTCGCGGAAGCCATCACCGCGAATCCGCCCCTGCTTGAGCAGCCGTTCGAGGCTCTCTCGCGCGATTTTCTTAATCGCCCGATCAAATAAATCGATGTCGCCGATGTCGTCGCCTCTATCCCGAAGGACCATCTCCTTGACTGTCAACAGATAAGTTTTGGATGGGTCTTGAAGAACCTTTGCGCGCTCAATGCACCGTTGGTCCTTCCTTACGAAATCGAGAACAAGTCTCAAGGCAGCCCGCAAACTTAGCCATGCGGGGACGTGATTTGGCCTCTTGGCTTGCGGCGCGATCGGCTGCGCATTATGAGTCTCAATGGTCATCGACGTGCTTCCTTCACGTTGATCGATCAGGCCCGGCCGGCGCTCCAACGCCTTCCCGGGCCAATTTTTTAGCCTCGAAGGTGATCATCTTTTGCGAAGGTGCTCACCGTTTATGGGTTGAGCGTCTTCGGTTTTTGGTGATCACGTTCGGGGCTGCATGAGCACCACATTGGACACCCCGGCTCGCCCCTCGACAACGCCGCTAAGGTGTTTTCCCCAAGCCTCTAAAGCCGCGCGTTTCTCGGATGCGAAATCATGCCGCTGGTATATGCCGACGATGCCGGCGCGGCTGCCGGAGACGTGATTGAGCACTTGCTCGGTCACTTCGAGGCGCACGCCGAGCCGTTGTAAACCCGTCGCCATCGTGCGGCGCAGATCGTGCAACCGCCAATCAGTCACGCCTGATCGTGCGTCCAGCGCCGCCTTCGCCTTTGACCATCCGTTGAACGCCCCATGAACGCCCGCGAAGACAACATCGCCAAGCCGCGGGAGATCGCGCAATAGCGCCTGCGTTGGCGGGGACAACGGGACGATGTGCGTTGCGCCATTCTTGGCGCGGCTAGCGGGAATCGTCCAGATCGAGAGGTCGTCGGACAATTCGGCCCACGTCATGTCACCGACTTCTTGGCGGCGCTGGCCGGTCAGTATCAGCATCCGCACGATGCCGTTAAACGGCCCAACTCCCTCGGTTGCGCGCCAGACGGCGGCGAGTTCATCGTCCGAGAGGACGCGATCACGCCTTGTGATGGGCGCGAGCGGCAAGTTGATGAAGGGATTGGACTGAATGACGCCGCGCTTCATTGCCCAGCCAAAGGCCGCCTTGCCATAGGCTGCCGTTCTCGCCGCCATTGCCGCCTTTCCCCTCCGTGTCATGGCGTCGAACGTTCTCACTACAGTTGCCCGGTGCAGATCACCGGCGGGCATATCAAGATAGTGCGGGAAGGCGCTGCGTAGCGCCCGCAGGGCCTCTGCGGCGTAGCTCGGACGCTTGCTCGCTAAATGGAGGGTCCGTCGACATCTTCTGATCTACGGGCCCGCCATTTCGCCGCTCGGTTCGGCGTCGTGATTCAATCCAAAGCAAATTGCCGGAATAGAACAAAAAGGCGCCGGCAATGCCGAGAAGAAAATAGCAGACGCGCACGACGTCGCCGCCGAAGGTGGCGAAATGCAAGGCGAAGAACGTCGCCACGACGCCCGTCCAAATCCCCTCCCTGCCGGGCAGATAATCCGTATTGGCAATCTCGCCGGTGACCGGACTGAGTACCGCAAACCCCTTGCCTCTCGTCATATAACGGGCGTCGTGTCCCCAAATCTGAACGGACGCGCCGCGCTGTCCAGCGCTTCGGTAACGCATCTCGACAGGGACGAAACTTGGCGACGCCGCCTTCACGCGGTCGAGGAGCGCGTTGACGGGCAGCATCGGCGCGGGCCGCTCGTCCTTCTTGATGGCGTTGAAGGGGTTGCTCGCGGCCATAATCGACTTCAGGCGGCCCTCGTAGACGACGTAGTCGAGCGCGTCGTACAAGGGCTCATGCAGGCAAAAAACGACGGCGTTTAGCGCGATGACGATGTGGAACGGCAGGCTTGCGACGCCGACGACATTATGCGCGTCAAGCCACATGCGCTTGAGATTAGGACCGATCCGCAACGCGAACAGATCCTTGACGAACGAAGGCAGAATGACGATCAAGCCTGACACAAGCGCGACGGCATAGACGGCGCTCACGACGCCCATGACGGTCTCGCCGATGTCATTGGCGCCCGGAATGCCCGCTGTGCGGTGAATGTTGTCGACGAAGTCGGCAAGACTCGAGCGATATGACTGCGCAAGCCGCAACTCGCCACCAGGCGACAAATCGGCCGACCAGGGCGCCTTGTCGTCGCGGCCCTTCCGCCATGTGAGGCGCGCCCACACATCTTCCGTCTCGCCCAGATGGAGCGTAAATTCCTTGGCGGCGTCAGGCCGAGCGGTGAGCGTGCGCGCGATCAATTCGTCCGACTGCGCCAGCGCTGTGAGTCCGACTGGAGCGGGAGAAGAGGCCCAGCGCGCGAGCGGCTCCGCGAACACCGTGATGGCGCCGGCGTAGAAGGCGATGAACAGAAACATCCCGGTGGTGATGCCGGTCCAAGTATGGACAGTCTTATAGAGTCGAACAACGTCGCTGCGCATCGTGCGTTGTCCCAATTAGCGAAGGATGTGACGACAGGCGAAGAGACCGGCGTAGGCGATGAGATTTGCGCCGCCCAGCCAGAGCCAGGCGCGCACGCCGCTGAAAAACAGGAAGCAAAGGCTCAGCGTCGTCAGCCAGATCGGCGCGATCAGCCACATCACGAGCTGAAATTTGTTTGGAGCGGCCAAACCTCCGGGAGCCAACCAGGCAAACAGCCCGGCAAACGCGAGCGCGAGGGTGAAGCCGAGAATGACGCCGGCCGATGTCTTGCTGAACCAGTGGCGTCTAATCTGACTCATGGCGCGTTTCCGATGATGGTTCGCAGCGCCCCCAGGGAAGGAAAATGGTGTCGGCGAAGGCGAGGCTCGCTAGATAGGTCTCTCCGGTCTTTCTCGGATCGGTTACGAAATAGGGCCGACTGGGATTAAACGCGGTGTTCGGAACGACCGGCGGCGGCGGCGCCTGAGGCGGCACGACGGGCAGATAGATGTTAGATCTGTAAGACCCGCTGAAGCCGAACTCGGAACTTTGGCTGAATTTCAGCGCCGAGGCGCTCAGCACGAATTGGTGGCGCAGCGGGCCCGTGTCCAACTGGCCGCGAATGCCGCCCTGCGTCGACAGGGTATTGGTGTAGCCGCGCAGATTGACGATTCGCGGCCCAGTAAAGTTGCCGAGCAGATTGACGCTGGGGGCCTGGGTTCCATTGGTGAAGCCGAAGTTGCGGCTGTCCAAAAACCCGATGCCGGCGAAAACGGTGACATTCTCGGCGACGTCCAGCTCGCCGCGCGCCTCAATCGCCGCGTTCTCGAATCGGGCGTTCGAACCTATAAATAGATTCTTGGTTGCGCTAGGGGCCGCCGCCACCCCGATGCCGCTGAAGCTCGCAAAGAATGCGCTGCCGTTCTTGAAGATTTCCTGGCTGTGGTAGGCGTCAATCGACAGCCTCACGCGCTCTTCGCGGAAATCGAGCGCCAGCGCGTTCAGGCCGCGCACTTTCCACTGTTCGTCGAGCGCGGTCCCGCCGCTGCGGTAAACTCCGTTGTAGCGAAGGCCGAACTGATTATGGTCGCCGCCGCGCCGCCCAACGTCGATATGCGTGCCGAACTGAGAACTTGATGTGTAGTCGGTGCTGACGCTGGTGATCGGCGCATCGCCCGCATGTTTGGTGACGAGATTGATCGAACCGCCGACCGCGCCGAAAGGCGCCATGCCGTTGAGCAACGCGCCCGGGCCCTTGAGCACTTCGACCCGCTCGAGAAACTCTGTCGGGACATGGCCGTCGGGCGCCAGCCCATACATGCCGTTGAGCGCGAGCTCGCTGCCGAGCACCGGAAATCCGCGAATTCTGAAATTCTCGCGAATATGCCCCGCCGACGTGCTCATGCGAACCGACGGATCGTTCTCCAGCACCTGCTGTAGAGTGCGCGCCTGCTGGTTCTCAATAAGCGCCGACGTGTAGCTCGTTACATTGAACGGCGTGTCCATGAAGTCGCGATTGCCAAGCATGCCAAGCCGCGCGCCGCGAGCGATCTCGCCGCCGGCATGGCCGGCGGAAGATTGCCGATTTCGCCTTGCGCCGGAGTCGGCGCGACGCTCGGCCCGGAAAGTAGCGCGGGACCGACCTGCTGGGCGGCGGACGTCCCGCCGCGCGGCGTCGACGCCACATGCGGTCTCGGACCGCTGGGGTGAACGCGGCTCGCACGCACGCTCGACGCGACCGGGCGCGGCGCTTGTTGCCGCATTTTGGCTTGCGGCTTTTCGCGCGGCGCGTCCACGGTCACCGGTGGCAAGGTTTGCGAGCCGTTCTGCGCCAGGGCCGATGCGACTTCGAGCGC
Organism: Methylocystis sp.; assembly: GCF_021731785.1. GTDB lineage: Bacteria > Pseudomonadota > Alphaproteobacteria > Rhizobiales > Beijerinckiaceae > Methylocystis. The sequence goes on along the minus strand of NZ_JAKFWS010000048.1, from coordinate 37,929 downwards.
GATCACGACCGGCGCGCCGAGGCGACATACAAGCAGGGATTTTTTCCCGATCGTCGAGAAAGCGCGGCCGGAAAATCGAGAATGATCCTGGGTCATTCTTCCGCCTTTACTATTGGAGAGCACGAATTCTCTCCCGAATTAGCTCACCTGTTCTTTGACAGTCAATTGATGGAATCAGTTTTCGGAAGTCTTTTACGTACTATGTGGTACTTTTGTCGTGTTTTACTTGGATTTATTCTTATTACAAAAAGCATGCTTCTTTATTGGCTAAGGTCTAAACAAAACGGCTCGCAAGTAATCACTGGAGAGCTTGTGAGGCGAACAGAATGCTGCGCGTTGCGTCTCGTGCACTGTCCAGCCGAGCGACGTTTCGTCGTCGTCGATTGCATCGCTCACGTGAGATGCAGCCCAGGCCTGTTGCTGATTGATCGCCATGGTCGCGCCTACGCCGGTCGCCGACCGGCTCTAGCGGCTCTCTTTCATCCTCGACGCGACCCGCGCAACGGTTGGCGATTCCGGTCCCAACGTCGACAAGGCGATGTCGGTCGAGCGCGCGTCGGCGACGAGATGCGCGAAGCGCCAGCGCTCGTCGTCAGATGACGATCAACCGCTCGGCGACAGTCCGCTGCGCGAATATCCATTGGTAAAAGGCCGGCATGCCGACTCCGGTACGCGCAGAAACTTCCAAAATCTCGGCGCCTGGATTGACACGGCGAATATTCTCTCGCGCCTGCTCCATCGAGAAATCGAGATGCGGCAGAAGGTCAATCTTGTTGAAGATGACGAGCTTGGCGGCGCTGAACATATGCGGATATTTGAGAGGCTTATCCTCGCCCTCGGTCGTCGAGAAGATCACCGCCTTGGCGTGCTCGCCAAGGTCGAACAGGGCCGGACATACCAGATTGCCGACGTTTTCGATGAACACGAGGGAACCTACGCTCGGCTTGAGTTCGGAAAGCGCTCGCGCGATCATTTCCGCATCGAGATGGCATCCGGTCCCGGTGTTGACCTGGACCACCGGAGCGCCTGCCGCGCGAATGCGCGCGCCGTCGTTCGACGTCGCCTGATCGCCCTCGATGACGAACAGCGGCAACTCGCCCGAGAGGTCCGCTATGGCGCGCTCGAGCAGCGCCGTCTTTCCGGCGCCGGGAGAGCTGACGAGATTGAGCGCCACGATTTCACGACCCGCAAGCCAGGCGCGACATTTGGCGGCGATCGCGTCGTTCTTGGCGAGGATGCGCGCTTCCATGTCGACCTGGCGGTGGGGATGCTCGTGAACGTGATTGTGTAGCCGTTCCTGAGCATGATGATGATCATGATGGGGGTCATCGTGAGAGCGACTGTCATCATGCTCATGCGTATGATCGTGCCCGTGCGCGTGATGATGCTCATCATGGACGTGATAATGTCCATCATGGAAATGACCGAGGCCATGGTCCGCTCCCGCGCCGTGCGAATGGCCTGCCCCATGCGGCGGCACGATCTCGGCGTTCGCGCCGGTCTGCATGTTGGTCATTGTGGTCCCTTGCCCTTGGCAGCCGCAGCTCACGCACATTATGCAGCCTCCTCAATTTCGATGCTCTTGATGTTCAGCTCTTCGCCGCGCAGGCGCTTGAATTGACGGGAGCCGCAAGGGCACTCGGAGAGCAGGTCGGGCGTCGGAAACTCGGCGCCGCAGACATCGCAGCGCGCCTCGGCATCGACTTCGCGGATGTCCAGAGCCGCGCCTTCGACCGGCGTGCCTCGGGCGACTTCCGGAAAGCAGAAGGCGATGGCATCGGGCGCCACGCCAGACAATTTGCCGATCTCGATCGTCACGCGCCGGACGACGCCGCCCTCGGCGGCCTGCGACGCCAAGTCGACGATGCTGCAGACGATTGAGAGTTCGTGCACGTCGGCTCCTTTAGCAGATGCGCGGCAATTGCTCGCCGACCAGCATGTCGACGATGCGACGGCCGCCAAAAATCGTACGCATGGTGACGCGACCCGGCTCGCCGGCCATGACATTGCCGATGATGGCCGCTTGTCGTCCGAGCGGGTGCGCCCGCATTGCGTCGACCGCCGCCGCGGCCTCATCGGGCGGCGCAATCGCGACGATCTTGCCTTCGTTGGCCAGGTAGAGGGGATCGAGCCCGAGGATTTCGCAAAAGCCGCGCACCTCGTCCCGAAGCGGCGTCGCCGTCTCGTCGATTTCGATGGCGATCTGAGACGCTTCGGCGATTTCATTGAGCACGGTCGCGATCCCGCCCCGCGTCGGATCGCGCATGAAGCGCGTGTTCGGCGCCGCCTCGAGCAGGCGCGCTATAAGACCTTGCAGCGGCGCGCAGTCGCTTTCGATCGGCGACTGCAGCGCCATATCGCCGCGCGCGCCAAGAATTGCGGCGCCGTGATCGCCGAGAAGTCCGTTGACCAACACAGCGTCGCCGGGTCTCGCGCGATGCGCGCCAAGCTCGATGCCCGCCGCGACGACGCCAACGCCGGTCGTGGTGATGAACATGCGATCGCAGGCGCCCCTGTTGACGACCTTGGTGTCGCCGGTGACGATCTTCACGCCGGCTTCCTGCGCCGTCGCCGCCATCGACTGGGCGATCCGCCGCAGGAGATCAATCGGGACGCCCTCTTCGACGATCACGGCGCAGGAGAGATAGAGCGGAAGCGCGCCGCCCACGGCGAGGTCGTTGACGGTGCCACAGACCGCGAGCTTGCCGATGTCGCCGCCGGGGAACACTAATGGATCGACAACGAAGGAATCGGTGGTGAAGGCCAGCCGGTCGCCAAATTGCGCAAGGTCCAGGAGATCGATGCGCGCCTGGTCGTCGAGCGGCGCCAGCAGCGGATTGTCGAAGGCAGCGACAAACACGTCGTCGATCAAATCCTTCATCGCCTTGCCGCCGCCGCCATGCGCGAGCGTGACGGTCGGCACATGAACCTTGCCGCGCGGCCGACGTGGCGGGAAGGAGACCATGTTCATGCGACGCTCGCCTCCGCTTCGTCTCGTCCACGCTTCACGCCGCCATATTGATAGTATGCCGCGCATGCGCCCTCGGACGACACCATCAGCGCGCCGAGCGGCGTCTCAGGCGTGCAGGCGCGGCCGAAGACTTTGCACTGCCAAGGCTTGATGACGCCCTTGAGAACTTCGCCGCACTGACAGGACTTGGGATCTGCGATCCTTGCGTTGGGCACCGCGAATTTCCGCTCTGCGTCAAAGCGCCCGTAGGCGTCGCGTATCTTCACGCCCGAGTGATCGATCGAGCCGAGCCCCCGCCATTCGAAAAATTCGCGCAGTTCGTACACCCGCGCAACCGCCTGCAGCGCGACGGCGTTGCCCCCTGCTGGAGCGACGCGCGCGTACTGATTTTCAATCTCGCAGCGTCCTTCGTCGATCTGCCTGAGCAGCATCCAGATCGACTGCAGAATGTCGAGCGGTTCGAAGCCCGCGATCACCATCGGCTTTTTATAGTAGCGCGCGATGAATTCGTAGGGCGCGTCGCCGATCACCATGGAGACATGCCCTGGTCCGAGGAATCCGTCGAGGCGCAGATCGGGACTATCGAGGATCGCCTTGATCGTCGGAACAATGGTGATGTGATTGCAGAAGATCGAGAAGTTCTCGACGGCTTCGCGTTCCGCCTGCAGCACCGTCAATGCAGTCGACGGCATGGTCGTCTCGAAGCCGATGCCGAAGAAGACCACCTCGCGTTCGGGATTCCGGCGCGCGAGCGCCAGCGCGTCCATCGGCGAATAGACCATGCGCACGTCGCAGCCGTCAGCTTTCGCCTGCAACAGGCTCTTGCGTGAGCCCGGCACGCGCATGGCGTCGCCGAAGGTCGCGAAGATGACCTCCGGACGCTCGGCGATGGCGACGCAATCGTCGACGCGTCCCATCGGCAGCACGCAAACGGGACAGCCAGGTCCATGCACCAGTTCGATCGATTTGGGCAGCATCCCTTCAACGCCGTAGCGGAAAATCGAATGCGTGTGCCCGCCGCAGACTTCCATGATCTGCAGCGGCCGATTTTGATCACGCCCGGTTCGCGCGATCAGCCGCTCAATCTCCTTGACCAGGACATCCGCCTTCGCCCGATCGCGAAACTCGTCGACATATCTCATGCCGCGACGTCCTTGCTTATGGCCGAGCCCCGATCGTCGGCGAGCAGCGTGTGAACGAGGTCCCAGAGGATGTGATAGGCGACGACGTGACATTCCTGAATGCGATGGACCGACGTCGTCGGGGCCACAAGGCAGTGATCGCAGACCTTCGCCATTTTGCCGCCATCGCCGCCGGAAAGGCCGATAGTCGTCAGGCCCATCTCCTTCGCCTTGGCGAAGGCGGCGATCAGATTTGCGGAATTGCCGCTGGTCGAGAGGCCGACGAGTCCGTCTCCCGCTCGGGCGTGAGCGATAAGCTGACGCACGAAGACATGCTCGAATCCCACGTCATTGGCGACGGCGGACGTCATCGCAACGTCGGCGGTGAGATTTGTTGCTGAAAGCGCTGGCCGACCGGCGGTGATCGGATGCAGAAACTCGACGGCGACATGGGCTGCGTCGCAACTCGAACCGCCATTGCCCATGGCGAACATCCGGCCGCCGCGTCGATAAACGGCGGCAAGCGCTTTGGCGGCGTCGAGCAGCACGCCCCCCTGCTGATCGAAGAAGCGCGCGTTCGTATCGCGCGACTCGCGCGCTTTCGATTCGATCGAATGCAGCAGGCCTGCGTCGAGCGCGGCAGGATCCTGCTCCTTTCCATGAAGGAACGGGTAAAGACTCTCCAACGCGCTATTGCCGGTCATAATCCCTGTTCCTCCGCCGCGACGGCGTCGGTCGGCCTTTGCATATTCTCAAGTTCGGCTTGAAGCTCACCGAGCTCTCGAAGCAGCCTTAAGGTTTCGGCGGCCTCCGCCTCGTTGATCCGGCTCATTGCGAACCCGACATGGACGAGCACCCAATCGCCGACGCATGACTCGACCGGGTGCGCTTCATCGACGACGCAGCTGATATTGATCTGACGGCGCACCCCGCTCACGTCGACGGTCGCGACGAGATCATCGGCATCGTCTATGCTGACAATGCAGCCGGGAATGCCGAGACACATGTCTGGTCCTCTCCATCACTTTTCACGCCGCTTCTGATCAGATGCGCGGCTCCGATTGCGGCCTGACCCAGCGAGAGCCCGCCGTCATTAGCGGGCGCGTCTGCATGGGTCAGCACTTCCAATCCCGCTTCGCACAGCCTGTCGTGAACGCTTTCGAACAGCAGGCGATTTTGAAAGCAGCCGCCCGACAGCGCCACTGTTTCAAAACGCCGCATAGCGGCCAGCCGAACGGCCACTTTCGCGATCGACTCAGCAAGGCCAAGGTGGAAGCGGCGCGCGATGACCGGCGCGGCGACGCCCTGCCGCAGATCGTCCAGCATCGCCCGCCAAAAACGCGCCGGATCGAGTTCGATCACCGCCGACTGGGACATGTCGAATTCATAGAAGCGGCGCTCGTTCGGCGCCGCGGCTGCAAGAGCCTCTAGTCGCGCCGCCGCCTCGCCTTCATAGGCCTGACGATCGGCGCATAGGCCGAGCGCCGCGGCGACCGCATCATACAGGCGACCGCAAGATGAGGCCAACGGCGAATTGACGCCGTGCGCGATCATCTTGTCGATCATCGCCAGCGGTTTGCCATCGAACGCCTGCCAATCGTCAGCAGGTGAAAGCCTATCCGCGTCGAACGCGCCCGCCGCTTTGAGATGCGCATAAAGATTGCGCCAGGGTTCGCGAATCGCCTGCGCGCCGCCCGGCATGGCGACGGGCTTCAATCGCGCCAGCCGCTCATAGCCGAGATAGTCGGCGAGCAAAAATTCACCGCCCCATATGGTCCCGTCGTCGCCAAAGCCCAATCCGTCGAGCACAATCCCCAGCGCCGGCGGCGCGTCGAGCGGCCGGCCATTTTCGGCAAGACAGGCGGCGATGTGGGCGTGATGGTGCTGAACCTCGATCAATGACAGGCCGCGCCGTTCGGCCTCGACCCGGCCCAGTTTCGACGCAAGATATTCCGGATGCCGGTCGATGACGATCGCCGACGGCGCGTGATCGAAAAGTCTTTGATAGAGACGCAGATTATTTCGATAGTCGTCGAACGTCGCCGCGTTTTCAAGGTCGCCCTGATGCTGCGACATGAGCGCGGCGCTATCTTTGACCAGGCAGAAGGTCGCCTTCAGCTCGCCGCCCAACGCCAGCACGTCGGGCGCATGGGCAAAGCCTTTCGGCAGACGCAACGGCGCGGGCGCATAACCGCGGGCAAGGCGAAAAACCCTCGACCGCCCGCACATGATCCTCACCACCGAGTCGTCGACGCGATTGGCGATGGCGCGGTCATGCGTCAAGGCGAACGATGCGACATCGGAAAGCCGCCCTCGCGCCTCGCCGTCGTCGATCACGGCGGGCTCGTCCGAAATATTGCCGCTCGTCATCACCAGCGGATGTTCAAACCGATCCATCAACAAGAGATGCAGCGGCGTCGTCGGCAGCATGAAGCCTAACGTATTCAATCCCGGCGCGATCGCCTCCGGCAAACGGCGCGGGCCTGTCGCGCGCATCAGCACGATCGGCGCCTCGACGCTCGTGAGCGCGCGCTCCTCGATAGCGCCGAACGCGCAGTAGCGCCGTATGACCGCAAGATCGCGCGCCATCAGCGCGAAGGGCTTAGCGTCACGGCGCTTAAGTCGACGCAGGCGCGCAACGGCGTCGGGATTGGTCGCGTCGCACGCCAGATGATAGCCGCCAAGCCCTTTGACGGCGACGATGTCGCCCCGCGCGACCAAGCGCGCTGCGATCTCGACCGCATCGACGCCGCCATTATCGGGAACCTCCGCTCGCCCCAATGCGATGAGGGACGCCGTCGGTCCGCATGCGGGGCAGGCCACAGCTTCGGCGTGGAACCGGCGATCGCTGGGATTGCGATACTCCGCCTCGCATGCTTCACACCGGATGAAGGACGCCATCGTCGTCGTCGCGCGGTCATAGGGAATGCCCGTCACGATGCTGAGACGCGGTCCGCAATGCGTGCAATTGGCGAAAGGATAGCGGTAGCGCCGCTCACCAGGATTTCGCAGCTCCGCCGCGCAGGCGCCGCAGATTGCAGCGTCCGGCGCGACTTGCGTGCGAACGGCGCCGCCGAGGCTTTCGGCGATGCGAAAATCCTGCGGCAGTTGGCCGGCGTATTCGTGCCTCTCGATGCCGTCGATCCGCGCCAGCGGCGGCGGCTCTCGCGCCAGTCGTCGAAGCAGCGTCTCAATTCGCGCCTGATCGCCGCAGACGCGGACCAATACGCCCTCGCCATCGTTGAGCACCTCGCCGGCAAGCCCAAGTTGGCGCGCGATCCTCCAGACCGTCGGGCGAAAGCCGACGCCCTGCACTGTGCCGCGCACTCGAAATTCGAGGGTCTGCGTTTGGTCCGCCGAGAAACTCATCGCGTCCTGTCAATCTTACATGTTGCTAATCTTGATGTAGCGATAGATGTCCCTCGCGTTCATGATCAGCAGGCCAAGGACGATAAGCCCGAGAACGATTCCTGCAATTTCCCATCCGCTCATGACACTTCTCCTTGTTTGTCCTGTTGCGCCGATCCCGACAGCGCTGTGCCGGCTACGCCGCGTCATTTCATCGATCAGCTCTTCCACCGTTTCCGCCGCGACGCCGACCGCCGCCGCGACAGGCTCGCTCAGCCCCATGACGCCTTCCTCGCCGCCGAGCGCCAATGGCTCGCAGGCGACCAGAAGCACGCGCTGACAGCTTCCGCCGAGCGCCGACGCCAGACGAAGAACATTCGCCGGATCGAGCTCATGCGGCGAAAGCGCCAAGTCCTCTGAGGAAGGATCCTCCAGTTCAACGCGTTCCGGCTCGACAATGGAGACGACGCCCGGCGCTTCCCCTCGTTGCGCCGCATCCACGAGAATAATGGCGTCATAACCGTCCATCAGCGCGTAAGTGAGATCGATGCCGCGAATGCCGAAATCGATCACCCGCACGCCATTTGGCAGCTTCACCTGTGAAAGCCTGCGCGCCACCTCGACCCCAAAACCGTCGTCGCCGTTGAAAATATTGCCGACGCAAGCGACGAGAATTGACGTCATGGCGCGTCTCCCGCTGCAATCGGCTCGATCTCCTCTTGGCTGAAGAAGAAGCGATGTCCGGGAAAACCCGCGGCGCCGAGATCGCGGCCCGGATCGTCGAGCAAAGTCACCGCGATGTGAATGCGGTCTTCGAAATCGCGTTCGATCGCCTCAACGACCGCAAGCTTGTCTCTCAATGCGATATCCATGACGTCGCCGCCAGACTTCGGACGCAGCCGAACGCGCGCGCCAACGCATAGAGGGCGGCCATTGTCGATGAGCGAAACGAGCCGCGGCGTCTCGCGGTTTTTGATCGCCGGCGGCGGCTCAAGCTCACTCGCCTGCGACGCGCCGTCACGCATCACGCCATGCAGACGCGCCATGTCGTCAGCGGTCAACGCATGCGTGCGCTCCAGCAGCGCCCGCGCACGCGCGTCGACAGAGGCCATTTCGCGCTTCTCGGCGTCAGTCATCGCGAGAATGCGGAGCGTCAGGATTTCGTCGATCTCAGTGCCGTCGTACAGGTCGCCGGGACTTTCCGGCGCGATTGCCGGATAATCATAAAGGATGATCGGCGAGGCGAGCATGGCGCGATTGTCTTGACCGCCGACCAAGACCGGGAAGGCGCCAACATGTGTGCATTGCGCCGCCGCCGTGCGCAAAGCTTCGGGAGGATCGACTAACGAAATAAACTCGCCGCCTTCGATGGTGATGATCACATGTGTCGAAGCGAAGGCGCGAGTTTGCGCTGCGGCCCGGTCCCGGCGATCGGCCTCGGCAAGCGGCGTGACGTTTTCGATCCGCAGCGTCAACTTCCATAATTCAGGCGCGAGTCTTCGCGCTTTCGCTTCAACGACGCCATCGATCGCAAGCGATGTGCGGACGAGGACGGCGACGATTCGGCCCTTTCTGTCGCGAACCGGCTCGAAACTGCGCGCCGGCTCGAAGCGAGGCGGCGTTACGAAGGCGGCGTCCTGAATATCGGCCGGCCGCAGCGGACCCAGGACGACCTCACGCTCTAGCGCCTCCTCCCACGCAAGCAACTCACGACCGTCGACATCAAGTCTCGGAACGAGCGTCAGCGCCGGCGCCCCGTCTTTCGGAAGTTTGTCCGCCGGCGCCGCGAGAAGGCCGATCTCGCGCTTGACGACCTGCAGGAAGCGGAAATGCGCGCCAAAAGCCGCTTGTTCCCCGCCGCGCAACAGAACCTGAGTCTCCATAAAGGAGGCGTCGCCCTGTTGATCGAAGGACGTCGGGAACACGCCGCCGAAGGTCCAGCGCTGACGATTTTTGATCGACGACGGGCGATAGGGATAGAGGATGTAGCCCTCGTAAAGAACGGCGTTGGCGATCGCCTTGATGGAGTCGAGCCTCATGCCGCCGCCGCCGCGCTTGCTTCGAGCAGCGCCTGCACGGCGCGCTCAAATGTCGGGAATCCTCGCCGCCGCCGATAGCTGTCCAGCTCCTCGAAGGCGTCACGATGCAGGCAGAGCCATGCGCTCTGCGGGTAGTAATGGTCCATCATGGCGCGCCATGTTGCGACAGGCAGTCGATAGGCGCATTCCTTGCTCCAAGGAATTTGCTCGATCTGCAATCTGCCTTCGCCGTCGCGATAAAAGATCGAGCCGCTGAATAGGAGTTTGAGCGGAACGTCGCCGTGTTCGAGCCCGTGGAAATATTTCGTCGCCGCAATATTGAAATCATAGCTGCAGGGTACGGGCAGTTCGACTTTGCGCTCGGGATCGACCGAGGGAACTGAAACGCTTGCGTGCGTCCAGAATAGGCTGCGCAGCGTCTCGCCCCAGCGCGACGCCTGACCGAAGAGATCGGAAAGACGTTCCTGCTCTTCGCCCTCATAGCGCCGCCGCGCTGGTTCAATGCGTATTTGACAATTCAGCATCACATTGAGGACGGGAAGTTCAGGCGTCCGGTTGACGACATGCAGCGCGAACAGCAGCAGCGGCGCAGCCGAATATTTCTCGATTTTGACATCCTCGATGCGAAAGTCGAGATCAACCATGGAGGACGTCCTCTATTCCGCCGCCGTCGCGCAGCTTCTGAAAGTAGTCTCGCACAGCCTCCCAGACCTCTGCGCCGCCAGACAGTCCACGCCATTGCTTGCGGATCAGTCCGACGAGCGCGTAGCAGTGATCGATCGATACGAGGTAGTATTCCCGCGCGCCATTCATTCGATTGACAAGCAACGCTTCCACATCCGGATCCAGGTCGGCAAGCGCCGGATTGGCTGCGGCCAGCCGCGACCAGCACTCGTCGGAAAACTGCGACTCGGTCGCGCCAGCCGGCCCGGGATAAATCGCCACCGGCCCCCGCGCCGGCGTGCTCCGGAAAACGAAGGCGAGATCGATAGGAATACGAAAGCCCTGCCATTCGGCGTCGTTGAGATCGAAGTCGCGCAGCACATCCGTGCGCGCGCGTAAGGCGGCGTAACGGTCGCCGGCGCCCAGAAGGATCGCGCACTGAGGACAGGCGCAAAAGAACTTTCGAGTCGCGCGCTCGATCAAATGCGCGTGGCGAGCTGCGATGACCTTCGAGCAGAAGTCGCAACGCTCCTCTTTCGCCAGTGTAACGAACCGCCGAAGCCGAGAGGCCCAACCGCCCAATTGTATCCTTTCCATGCCTTCACGCCTCTCTCTTAAGCGGCGGCTTCGGCGCATGTTTCGGTCATGTCCAATTCGATCAAGATATCTTCGAGATCGGGCGCCGCATCGATGAGCGCATTTTCGATCTCAAGCCGCAAGCGCTCTGGCGGCTCCGCGCGGCCATTACGTTTAAGCTGGACGATCGCGAAGGCCTGTCCTGCGCTGACGAGCGCGACACGCAGGCCGCGCGCGCTCCATTGCGGCTGCATGCGCGCAATGACCTCCTGCAGTCGTTCCTCGGCGCTCTTGGGGTGCAAGCCATGAAGAAGCAAGACCGCTGAAATTTCTCTGTCCTCGGCGATCCGTTCGAACAAGGCCGGACCGTCGCTCGAAGCCGCAATGATCGCGCTAAGCCGGTCAAATGCGCGGCCGTGCAGGTCCAGCAAAAGCGCGAGCAGATCCCGCGCCGCCTCCTGCGCCTTCGCGTCGCCGACGCGCTCAAGCGCGCCGGTCAGCGCGTCCAGCCGCGCCAAGCCCTGCTCCAGCGTCTCTTCCTCGCGCGCTTCTGAGCTCATGGCGATGGCTTTCGGGATGCGCCAAACATCGGGGAATGCCTGGTCTCAATGGTCCTCCCGCCGCCGACATACATATGCACGCCGCATGGGAGGCAGGGATCGAAACTGCGCACCGCGCGCATGATGTCGATGCCCTTGAAATTGTCCGGCCCATTTTCTTCAAAGATCGGCGTGTTCTGAATCGCGTCTTCGTAAGGTCCGGGCGTGCCAAAATCGTCCCTCGGCGTCGCATTCCAAGGCGTCGGCGGATAGGGATGATAATTGGCGATCTTCTTGTCTTTTATGACGAGATGGTGTGACAGCACGCCGCGAACCGCCTCGTGGAATCCGCAGCCGATCGCCTCTTCGGGAACTTCGAACTCGGTCCATGTCTTCGTGCGGCCCGCCTGCAGTTCTGCAAACGCCTGCTCCAGGAAATAATACGCCGCCGCGGCGCAATAGGCCTGGAAATAGGTGCGCGCCCGATCACGTTCGATCGCATTGCTCCACTTGGGAACCTTCCACTCAAAGTCGACTGCTGGTTTGAGCGCTGTCTTGGGCAGATGAATCTTGACGCTGTCGCCGGTGGCTTTGACATAGCCGTCGATATCGACGAGTCCGGCGAGCGCTGTCGAGAAGAGCCGGGCAAAAGCGCCGCCGCCGGTATCAAGCGCAAGATGGTCGCCGCTGCTCTTGTCGAGCCAGCGCGGACACATCACCCATGAGTAATTGTTGGCGAAGTCGCGCTTCTGCGGCCTTGGAATGGTCGTCTGATTCCACGGGTGCTTCTGATCGACGGGATTGCCCAGCGGGTCGCTCTTGACGAAGGTTTCGCAATTGTCCCAATCCTCATAGAATGACCGCCCGCGCAGGATGCGAATCTGCAGATTGATGTCGACGAGGTCCGTCGTGACAAGCTTTCCGTCAACGACGACGCCTGGGGTGACGAACATTTTCCGACCCCAGTCGGTCATGTTCTTATAGGTGTAGTCGCAATGGTTCGGATCCTGGAACGCGCCCCAGCATCCAAGCAGAATGCGTCGACGTCCGACCTCCTCATATCCCGGCAACGCCTCATAGAAGAAGTCGAACAAGTCGTCGTGCAGCGGCACGCATTTCTTCATGAATTCGACATAGCGCACGAGACGGGTCAAATATTCGGTGAAAAGCTGGTTCGACGGCACGGTGCCGACGCCGCCGGGATAGAGGGTGGAGGGATGCACATGGCGCCCCTCCATCAGGCTGAACATTTCACGCGTGTAGCGGCTCACAATCAATGTCTCACGATAAAATTCGCCCGAAAACGGATTGAGCGCCGTCATGATGTCGGCGATGGTTCGGTAACCGTGCGCATCGGCGTGCGGCGCCGGCGTTCTTTGCGCCCTGGCCCAAACGCTCGGATTGGTTTCCTTGACCATCTGCTCGCAGAAGTCGACGCCGACCAAATTGTCCTGAAAAATGTTGTGGTCGAACATATATTCTGCGGCTTCGCCGAGATTGATGATCCATTCGGCCAAATTAGGCGGCTTAATTCCGTAAGCCATGTTTTGTGCATAGACTGAGCACGTTGCGTGATTGTCGCCGCAGATACCGCAGATGCGACTGGTGATGAAGTGGGAATCGCGGGGATCCTTGCCCTTCATGAAGATGCTGTAGCCGCGAAAGATCGACGACGTGCTGTGACATTCGGCGACACGCCGATTCTCGAAGTCGATTTTGGTGAAGATTCCCAGACTCCCCACGATCCGGGTGATCGGGTCCCAGTTCTTCTCAACGAGGTTTGGCGAGGCTTTTTGGGTGCTCGGGGGCGCCGAACGTCGAGTTGCGAGGTCGACCATGGTGCGGTCCCTTAATTTAGAGTGGATGAGTCTTGTTCGGCCTATCAGGATCGTAACCGGTGGCGTAAGCCGGCGTGTTCTTGCGCCATTTCGGTTCTTTGTTCAGCGTGTGATTGGTGATCTTGCGGAGATTGCGGATCAGGACACCGTAGGGCTTGACCAGAACCGACGAGATGCGGGCACCGGGCGGCTCGTCCATGAACGGCATGAATTTGTCAGGAAAGCCCGGCATGGTGCAGCCGATGCAAATGCCGCCGACATTGGGGCAGCCGCCAAGACCGGCGATCCAACCGCGCTTGGGCACGTTGCACTGAACCACCGGGCCCCAGCAGCCGATCTTCACCAAGCATTTTCGTGAGCCATATTCATGCGCGAAATCGGCTTCCTCATAATAAGCGGCTCGATCGCATCCCTCATGAACGGTGGGACCAAACAGCCAGCGTGGACGGCCGTGCCCATCGACAGGAATCATCGGCGCGAGACCTGCGAGCTGACGCAGGAGATAAAGGAACGTCTCCATGAAATTGTCCGGCTGGACCGGACAGCCCGGCACGCTGACGATCGGCAGGCCCGCCTTGGATTTCCATTCGACTCCAAGATAATCTTGAAGCCCCATGCAGCCGGTAGGATTTCCCTTCATCGCATGGATGCCGCCAAATGTGGCGCAGGTGCCGGCGCCGATGACCGCGAGCGCCTTGGGCGCCAGCCGGTCAATCCATTCGGTGGTTTTGATTGGTTGGCCGGTCGCGGTATCGGTGCCGACGGCAGCCCAATATCCGTCGCCGCTGAGATTTTCATTTGGAATCGAACCTTCGACAACAAGGACGAAGTGTTCGAGTTCGCCGTGGGCACCCTGATGGAACGGCTTCATAAAATCATCGCCAACCGTGTAGGACAGCACCGCATTGTGCAGGTGGACCTTTGGCAGGCCGGGTATCGCCCCAAGGACGATGTCTTCGATGCTCGGTTCACTCGCGGCGGTGATTGAAACCGAATCGCCGTCGCAGCCGAGCCCAGCGGTGATCCAGAGCACGTGAAGCTCTTCGATTTTTGACGAAGCTTGTCCATTGCCTTTTGGGAGCGGACTGGGGTCTGGAGCCATTGGTCCATCCTTTCGCCAAAAGAGACGGCGACTGCGCCGTAAAGCGTCGCTAGCCTGGCCAGCGACCAGAGAATGCACGTGTTAAGGACGCGCTTGAGGCTGTCATATGAATGCCCGTGTCGGTGCAGATCTGCCGGCGACCAAGGGAAACGCGGAAAAATGAGAATTGTTCCTAAAAGTGGAACGAAATGCGCAGCTCAATTTTTTAGATTTCGCTCATAACCTGAGCGTACGAGATAAGCGCGAACAGAACCGTGCCTCCGATGATGTTGCCGACGAGGACCGGCACCATGAACTGTCCGAAAAACTGCGCAATCGCCAGCTCGCCGATGAAGATGAGAAGGAAAGCCTCGACGCTGCCGACGACGATATGGGTAAAGCCCCCGATCGCAATCAGATATGTCAACAATCCGACCATATGGAATCGGGCGGAGTCGGCGTTGGGAATCAGCCAGACCATCGCCGCGATGAGGAAGCCGGCGGGAATGCTTCTATAAAACATTTCCTTTGAATTGTTGCTGAGCAACGCGCGGCTGATCTCAAGCATGCCGTCGTGAAGCTCCGGCGAGAGCGCGGGCGTGAAGCCATAGAAGAGCGCCGCAACCAGAGCGCCCGCCATATTTGCCGCGAAGACGACGCTCCACAATCTTATAACGCGCCCGACATTCAGCGCGGTAAAGCTCTTTAGCAGCGGCAACACGGCTGTAATGGTGTTTTCGGTGAAGAGCTGCTGGCGTGACAACACCACCAAGAGGAAACCAGCAGGATATCCGGCGGCGACAATTAGCGGCGTCCAGGCCCTTTGCGGCAAATTAATTTGTAGCGCGGCCCGAGCGATAAGCGAGAAGCTCATCGAAAAACCTGCAGCGACGCCTGACCAGAAGAGCGACACCGCCGGGCGCGCGAGCTCTTCTTCGCCCATGCGACGCACAACTTCATACAGAACCGGCGTGCGTGGCTGCGCCCTCTCCTCGATATCGATGATTTCGCGCGCCGTGATGCCTTTCACGTCGTTTTCGCCGGCCGGACCGTCGGCGCGCAATGTCGCGGGCTCGGCGGGGCCGGTCTGCAATCGCTGGGTATCCGGCGTCAACAGTCGTCCTTTCAACGAGGCCCGCCCCGGCCTTCGCTAACTGCGGCTGAATGTTGAACTGTCGAGCTACAACCGCTGTTCCCGGCTGACCGAAATGACCGCGAGAGCGCAGCTGCGGCCGTGACGCGCCCGCGCCGTTTAGGCGTCGCCTACCAGCGCAGGACTGCGCCGCCCCAGGTCATGCCTGCGCCGATCGCCATCATGGCGATAACGTCGCCTTTTTTCAGCCGTCCGGCGCGGTTCGCCTCATCGAGCGTAATCGGCATCGAGGCGCTCGACGTGTTGCCGTAGCGGTCGATGTTGATCCAGCATTTTTCAAGGGGCACGCCGAGATTCTGCATCGCGGATTCGATGATCCGCTTGTTGGCCTGATGGGCGATGACGTGGTTGACGTCGGTCGCCGTCAGACCCGCGGCTTTTAGAGCGTCGCCCAGCACTTCGGGCAGCAGCCGCGTTGCGACCTTGTAGACCTCGCGGCCGCGCATTTTGATCTTCCCGGACTTTTCTTCCAGCATTTCGGCTGACGGCGGACGTCGGCTGCCGCCTCCATAAATGCCCAAGATGCCGGTCATAGAGCCATCCGTGCGCAGGCTCGCGGCGAGGACGCCGCGTCCTTGCTCTTCGCTGGCGCCAAGCAGAATTGCGCCGGCGGCGTCGCCAAACAGCACGCAGGTCTCGCGATTGGTCCAGTCGACGAAGCGGCTCAAGGTCTCAGCGCCGATCACAAGCGCGCGCTTCGCCTTGCCGCTTTTTATAAACTGGTCGGCGATGGCGAGACCGTAGAGCGAACCGGCGCAGGCGGCGCCGACATCGAATGCGAAAGCGTTCCTCGCGCCAAGCCGGGCCTGGACAAACGAAGCGCAGGATGGCGTCGGCGTATCGCCTGTCACAGTACATACGATGAGCATGTCGACATCGTCAGGCTTTACGCCCGCGAACTGTAGCGCCTCGCGCGCGGCGGCCGCCGCAAGATCGGATGTCGCCTCATCGTCCGCAGCCACCCGGCGCTCCTTGATCCCGGTGCGGCTGACGATCCATTCGTCGTTCGTCCTGACGATCTTCTCAAGGTCGGCGTTGGAGAGGACGCGCTGCGGCACATAGGATCCTGTTCCGAGAACGATCGAATTCGTCAAGACCTGGCGTTTCCTTCTGAGCGGCGGCGCTAAAGCTCGCCCGCGAAGCGCTATTCCTAAGTGCCGCCTAGCCCAAGCGCAAATCTTCTTTTTCGTTCGTCTAAATCGCTTGCGTCCGCGCTGACTTATGGGCTTTCTTGGGTCGCGCCGCGGGCCCGGCAAAAGCTGGGCGTCAATCCTTCCTTAAGCTGCGCGCCGCTAGACCTGGCTGGGGGCTTGTCGGAGTAGCGTTCATGATCGACGCCATCATCTTTGCCGCCGTCGCGCTCTTTGCTCTTCTCGGCGCGCTGACGGCGTAAGCTCGCGGCCGCGATTGCAATGGCGGTCCGCACGTGGCAATGGGCGCCATGCAGGATCGACACAGACCGCTCAGCGCCGCCCCGCGCGTCTCCTTCGTCTCGCTTGGCTGTCCCAAGGCGCTCGTCGACAGCGAGCGCATCGTTACGCGGTTGCGCGCCGAAGGCTACGAGCTCTCGCGCACCCATGCCGGCGCCGATGTGGTCATCGTCAACACATGCGGCTTTCTCGACAGCGCCAAGGCCGAGTCGCTCGAAGCAATCGGCGCGGCGCTCAATGAGAACGGCAAGGTCATCGTCACCGGCTGCATGGGCGCGGAGCCGGAGGCGATCTCCGAGCGCTTTCCGCAGGTGCTGGCGATCACCGGCCCGCAGCAATATGAGAGCGTCGTCGAGGCGGTGCATCGCGCCGCCGCGCCGGCGCACGACCCATTCGTCGACCTGCTTCCCGAGCAGGGCGTCAAGCTCACGCCGCGCCATTACGCCTATCTGAAAATCTCGGAAGGCTGCGACAACAGCTGCTCTTTCTGCATCATTCCGCATTTGCGCGGGCCGCTCGTCTCCCGCCCTGCCGCGGATGTGCTGCGCGAAGCGGAAAAGCTCGCGCGCGCCGGCGTCAAGGAATTGCTCGTCATCTCGCAGGACACGAGCGCCTATGGGCGCGATATCCGCTACGCCGAAAGCATCTTCGGCGATCGCAGCGTGCGCGCGCGCTTTCTCGATCTCGCGCGGGAACTTGGCGAATTCGGGTTATGGGTGCGCCTGCATTATGTCTATCCCTATCCCCACGTCGACGAGGTCATTGCTTTAATGGCGGAGGGAAAAATTCTTCCCTACCTCGACATCCCCTTTCAGCACGCCGCGCCGAATGTGCTGAGGGCCATGAAGCGCCCGGGAAATGATGAACGGACCCTGGCGCGCATTCGGGCCTGGCGGGAGGCCTGTCCAGGCCTCGCGTTGCGGTCGACGTTCATCGTGGGCTTTCCGGGCGAGACTGACGCGGATTTCGATTATCTGCTCAATTGGCTGGAGGAAGCAGAGATCGACCGCGCCGGCGCTTTCAAATATGAGCCCGTCGCCGGCGCGCCGGCAGAGGCGCTTGGTCTCCCCGCTGTGCCCGACGACGTGAAGGAAATGCGCTGGCGCCGATTCATGGAGAAGCAGCAGGCGATCAGCGCGCGGCTGATGAAACGCAAAATCGGCAAGCGCCTTTCGGTCATTATCGATGAGCCAGGCGGCGGCCCGGCTGGCGCGCTCGCCAAGGGCCGCACCAAGGCCGACGCACCGCAGATCGACGGCGCGGCATTTGTCGCGTCGCGGCGCCCGCTGCGCGCCGGCGACATCGTCACGGTGAAAATCGAGCGCTCGGAGGCTTACGACGTCTATGGCGCGGCGACCTAGAGCAGCCCTATATTGGGGCCAGGGATAAATTAGGGAGAGCGCGCCATGACCGAAGAACCGCAGGAAAAGGCCACGCCGCCGCAGGAAACGCCGCCGCCTCTACCCAGAGAGGCGCCGGCGCAGCCGCAGCTGCCGAAGTTCGTAATTCCGCGCAGCCTTTACATCGCGACCGCGCTGATCGTCATCGGCTCATTCGCGATCACGCTGTTTGTGCGCAATCCCTATACGCAGTCCGTCACCGAGGGCGGCGGCTTCTACGAGCACAGCACCGACAATTCGGCTCTTATGTGGGTCGCGATCTTCGTCGGCATTCCCTTGAGCTTCTGGGCCTATAAGCGCTGGATATTGCCGCTCTTCGAACGCAAATAGGGAAGCATTTTCCGCCGAAGCGGATGCCGGTTCGGCGTGAAAATGCGTCAATCCAAGAAACGGAGCGCGTTCATCAACGCGCTCCGGCGCGCAACTCGGTCGAAGAGCGCTCGAGTCTTGGTCCGTGCAGATAGACCATCGCCGGCGGCGGCGTCGCGGCGAGCAGCGCGGCGTCGCTCTCGGGTAGCCGCGCATTCCCGAAATAGACGGCCGCCTTGGCGCTCATCGCTTTGAGCGTCGCGCCCGGCCGGTCGATCACCGCGATCGGCGTCGTCCGCGCGATCTCCCGCCAACGCCGCCAGCGGTGGAATTGCAGGAGATTGTCAGCGCCCATGATCCAAACGAAGCGCACGCCCGGACAATGCGCGTGAAGATAATCGAGCGTGTCGCAGGTGAAGCGCGCGTTGATGTCAGCTTCGAAGCCGGTGAAGGCGACGCGGGGATCGCGCAGGATTTTTTTCGCCGCGGCGATCCGCGCGTCGATTGACGGCAGTTCGCCCGCATCCTTGAGCGGATTGCCGGGCGAGACGATCCACCACAGCCGATCGAGCTTCAGTCGCGTCAGCGCGATGCGCGAGACGAGCGCATGGCCGTCATGCGGCGGATTGAACGAGCCGCCGAAAAGGCCGATGCGCATGTCGGGGGCGTGAGGCGGGAGGCGCGGGATCATCCCCTCTCCCGCTTGCGGGAGAGGGTGGCCCGGCGCAGCCGGGTCGGGTGAGGGCCCTCATCCGTCGCGCCTTCGCGCGACACCTTCTCCCGCGAGCGGGAGATGGGACACTCCAAAGCGTTGCGTGACAAGCCATCCAAGAGGCTCATCACCCCCGCACCTGGCCGTCGCCGTAGACGCGATATTTGAAAGAGGTCAGTTGCTCCACGCCGACCGGTCCGCGCGCATGCATGCGGCCGGTGGCGATGCCGATCTCGGCGCCGAAGCCGAATTCGCCGCCATCGGCGAATTGCGTCGAGGCGTTATGCAGCACGATCGCGGAATCGACTTCATTCATGAAGCGCGCCGCAGCATTCGCGTCACGGGTGATGATGCAGTCCGTGTGATGCGAGCCGTAAGTCTCGATGTGATCGATCGCGCCCTCCAGCCCGTCGACGACCCGAGCGGTGATGATCGCGTCGAGATATTCGGCGCGCCAGTCCTCTTCGTTGGCTAGTCTCACCCGCGCATCGGCGGCCTGTGTCGCTTCGTCGCCGCGCACCTCGCAGCCCGAATCAATCAGCATCGCGACCAGCGGCTGGAGGTGAGTCGCGGCGCAGGCCCTGTCGACGAGCAGCGTCTCAGCCGCGCCGCAAATGCCGGTGCGGCGCATCTTGGCGTTGAGCAGCACGCGCTTCGCCATTTCGAGATCGGCGTCCCTATGCACAAAGACATGCACGATGCCTTCAAGATGTGCGAAAACCGGCACGCGCGCCTCATGCTGCACGCGGGCGACGAGACTCTTGCCGCCGCGCGGCACAATCACGTCGATATTGCCATCGAGCCCCGCGAGCATCGCGCCCACGGCGGCGCGATCCGCCGTCGCGACAAGCGAGATCGCCGCTTCGGGAATCCCCGCGGCCTTTAGCCCCGCGACAAGGCAGGCGTGGATGGCGGCCGACGAGCGCAGGCTCTCGGAACCGCCGCGCAGGATCGCGGCGTTGCCGGACTTAAGACACAGCCCGCCAGCGTCGGCGGTGACGTTCGGCCGGCTTTCATAAATTACGCCGATGACGCCAAGCGGCGTCGAGACGCGCTCGATCTTCAAGCCGTTCGGCCGCTCGAAGCGCGCCAGAACACGGCCCACAGGGTCAGGCAGATCGGCGATCTCTTCGAGCCCACGGGCGATGGCTTCGACGCGGGATACATCGAGCGTCAGACGATCGACGAAAGACGCCGCCGTTCCGCGCGCCTTGGCGTCAGCGACGTCGCACGCGTTGGCGGCGAGTATCACGCCGCTTTGGCGGCGGATTTCGGCGGCGGCGGCGCGCAGCGCCCTGTTCTTGGCGTCGGTTGAGGCCAGCGCTACTGCCCGCGCCGCTGCGCGCGCGGCGCGCCCGAGCGCCACAAACGAGTCGCTCGACGTCGCGTCTGCGCCGCTTGACCGCGTCTCATTGCGTAATGCCTGCGTCATCGCTGTCTCATGGCAAATGCCTGCGTCTCGCTATCATGGCGGCGACGGCAAGGAAAGCCGCGGCCTTGCGGGGCCTTGCGCAATATGGAAGAACGGCCGCCATGTCCGCCTTGCAAGATAATCCTTTCGCTGGACCGATCGGCGCCGAATATGACGTGCTGCGGCTCTTGTGTCCAAACGCGCCTGTCCTCGCTCGGATGGTCGGGGAGCAGGTCGCGAAATGGCGTCGCTCCGCCGGGCCGATCGAGGGATTCGAGATCGGCTGCGGCACCGGGATCAGCACGCTGGCGGCGCTCTCGGCGTGCGACGACCTCAAGCTCACTGCGGTCGACAGCGCCGGCGAAATGCTCGCTCAGGCGCGCGTCAATCTCGCCGAATCGGCTTCGGCGGGCCGCGTCACATTCATCGAAGCCGATGCGCTCGCGGCTTTGCGCGCATTGCCAGACGGAAGCAAGGATGTCGTCATTTCAAATTATGCGATCCACAATTTCCCTGACGACTATCGTAAGGACGCGATCGCGGAGATTTTCCGCGCGTTGAAGCCTGGCGGCCTGTTCGTCAACGGCGACCGCTACGCGATGGACGACCCGGCGGCGCACCTTGCCGATACGCAAGCCGTAGTGCGCGGATGGTTCAAGATTTTCATCGATATGAACCGGCTCGATCTGCTTGAAGACTGGGTCGTGCACCTATTGAGCGATGAATCGCCTCGGCGCATCATGTATTTCGAGCCCGCGCTGCAGCAGCTGCGCGATGTCGGCTTCGCGCCGGTCAGAGTCGAATTCCGCGACGGCGTGGACACTCTGGTGACCGCGGCGAAGCCGGCCGCGTAAGGTTTCCTTATCCTGAGGAGCGCCCGCAAGTCGCGGTTTACCCGACTTGCGGATTTTAATGTCGATCTCGGGCAGGCCCGAGATCGAAGGCGCGTCTCGAAGGAGGAGGAAACCTTCGTTCGCATCCTCGGCTTCGCCCTCGTGCTTCGAGACAGCGGCTGCGCCGCTTCCTCAGCATGAGGGCGAGGAGCGCTGTCTTCGCCAAGAGCGCCCTAGAGCCAGTTCCAACTCATGCCGTTCATGCGCTATAGCGCGCCATGGACCTTGCGCTTCTCGCTCTTTTCGCCTCGCTCGTCACCGCGATCTGCCAATCCGTCACCGATCTCGGCACCAAGGCGGCGACGCGTACGGCGGACGATCGCGCCATCCTTGCCGCGCAATGGTGCGCGGGTGCGCTGCTGCTGTCGATCGCGTGTTTCGTCCTCTATCCGGGGCTCTTCAGCGCGCCGCGCGAGACGCTCGCCGCAGTGACGCAGCCGCAATTCTGGACTCTCCTCGCTTGGTCGGGCGCGCTCAATGTCGTCGCCTATGTGCTGTACATCCGCGCCTTTCGCCTGTCCGACGCTTCGCTGGTGGCGCCGCTCGTGCTGCTCACGCCGGTACTGATGCTCGTCACCTCGCCGATCATGACCGGCGAACAGGCGCCACCAATGGGCGTCTTCGGCGTGCTGTTCACCGTGCTGGGCGTCGGCCTGCTCGACGCCGATCAGGCGAGCGGACGCCGCTTCAACTTCCATGTTTTCGCGCGCGACAAAGGCGCGCGCATGATGATCGGCACTGCCGTGATTTGGAGCGTCACCGCCAATATCGACAAGCTCGGGGTCAGGGCGTCGACGCCGCTCATCTGGATAACGGCGGTGACCATCGTCATCTCGCTCTGCGCCCTCATCTATTGGTTCGCCGGACGGCGCGCCGCGCCGCGCCTGTCCGCGCTGCGCTACGCAATTGGCGCGGGCTCGGCGATGGCCCTCGGCAACACCTTGCAAATGTGGGCGCTGACTATTCTGTTCACCCCTTACGTCATCGCCATCAAGCGCCTCTCGGCGCTCTTCACCGTGCTAGCGAGCGGGCATGTGTTGAAGGAGGAGTCGAGCGGCAGATTGCTCGGCGCGGCGGTAATGCTGATCGGGGCAGTGATGATCGCGCTGGCGCGGGGGTGACTGCAAGCGCCGTCATGGCCGGGCTTGTCCCGGCCATCCACGCCAAGACGTTGCGCCCATTTCGCAAGATTGGCGGGCGACCCATCGCGTGGATGCCCGCGACAAGCGCCGGCATGACGCGGGAGAAGCCCCCTACTCCTCCATCTTCAGCGCCGCAATAAACGCCTCCTGGGGAATTTCGACGCGGCCGAACTGGCGCATCTTCTTCTTGCCCTCTTTCTGCTTCTCCAAAAGCTTTCGCTTACGTGTCACGTCGCCGCCGTAGCATTTCGCGGTGACGTCCTTGCGGAAGGCGCGCACCGTCTCGCGGGCGATGATCTTGCCGCCGATCGCCGCCTGGATCGGCACCTGGAACATATGCGGCGGAATCAGCTCCTTTAATTTCTCGCACATCTGCCGGCCACGTCCGTCGGCGCGCGTGCGATGCACGAGCATGGAGAGCGCGTCGACCGGCTCGGCGTTGACGAGAATGCTCATCTTGACGAGATCGCCGACACGATAGTCTGTGATCTGATAATCGAAAGACGCATAACCCTTCGAGATCGATTTCAGCCGGTCATAGAAATCGAACACGACCTCGTTGAGGGGCAGGTCGTAGACCGCCATGGCGCGCTTGCCGACGTAGTTGAGATCAACCTGCACGCCGCGCCGGTCCTGACAGAGCTTTAAGACCGAGCCGAGATAGTCGTCGGGCGTCAGGATCGTCGCCCGGATCCAGGGCTCCTTGATCTCGTCGATCTTCACCACGTCCGGCATGTCGGCGGGATTATGCAGCTCAATCTCATCGCCGTTGGTGAGCGTAATCTTGTAGATGACCGACGGCGCCGTCGCGATCAGATCGAGATCGAATTCGCGCTGCAGCCGCTCCTGAATGATCTCCAAATGCAACAGGCCGAGAAAGCCGCAGCGGAAGCCAAAGCCAAGCGCGGCCGACGTCTCCATCTCATAGGAGAAGCTCGCGTCGTTCAAACGCAACTTGCCGATCGCCGCGCGCAAATCCTCGAAATCGGCGGCGTCGACCGGAAAGAGCCCGCAAAACACGACAGGCTGCGCCGGCTTGAAGCCCGGCAGCGCCTCGGCGGTCGGCTTCTTGTCGTCGGTGATCGTGTCGCCGACCCGCGTATCCGCGACCTGCTTGATCTGCGCGGTGATAAAGCCGACTTCGCCGGGTCCGAGCGAGGCGACATCCTGCATCTTGGGACGAAAGACCCCGATCTTGTCGACTTCGTAGTGGGCGTCCGCCGCCATCATCTTGATCTTCTGGCCCTTCTTCAGGGTTCCGTCGAAGACGCGCACCAGCACGACGACGCCGAGATAGGCGTCGTACCAGCTGTCGACGAGCAGCGCCTTCAACGGCGCCTTTGCGTCGCCGGAAGGCGGCGGCAGGCGGTTAACGATCGCCTCGAGCACGTCGGGGATGCCGATCCCCGTCTTGGCGGAGATGAGCACGGCCTCTGAAGCGTCGAGGCCGATCACCTCCTCGATCTGCTCCTTGATGCGGTCGGGCTCGGCGGCCGGAAGGTCGATCTTGTTGAGGACGGGAACGATCTCATGGCCGGCGTCGATCGCCTGATAGACATTGGCGAGCGTCTGCGCCTCGACGCCCTGCGAAGCGTCGACGACGAGCAGCGAGCCTTCGCAGGCCTTGAGCGAGCGGGACACCTCATAGGCGAAATCGACGTGGCCGGGCGTGTCCATCAGATTGAGGACATAGTCCTTGCCGTCCTTCGCCTTGTAGTTGAGGCGCACGGTCTGCGCTTTGATGGTGATGCCGCGCTCGCGCTCAATGTCCATCGAGTCGAGCACCTGCTCGACCATATCGCGCGCCGCGAGCGTTCCCGTCTCCTGAATGAGCCTGTCGGCCAGGGTCGATTTGCCGTGGTCGATATGCGCGACAATCGAGAAATTGCGGATGTTTTCGATTTTGTGGGCGGTCATGGGCGCGGGATAGCAGCGCCCGACCAGGAAGGAAAGGGCGCGCCGGGCGACGCCAGCGCCAGCTCCGCGCCCGCAGCAAGACTCGAAGCGCCCGAAAGAAGGGCTTATTTCTTCTCCATCCGCGCCTCGAGCTCTGCCTTGCCCTTGTTAAAAAGCTCGATGGCTTTGGGCACTGCCCAGCGGATGAAGGCGTCCGCCGCCTTCACGGCGATGCAGCCGATTTGGGTTACGACGTCGACCGTCTTGTCGAACCAAGGCAAAGCCGGGCTGTCCGCCGGAATTTTACCCCTCACCCAGCCGACGCCCTGCTTGGTCTTCTCCTCGATCAGATTCCACAGCACCACGGCGGGATCGGACGACGGCGCCGTCGCGATCGCCTGACGCAACCGCACGACCTCCGCCGCTGCTTCGTCGGCGCGACGACTGGCGGCTTCGAACTGCGTCGACGCCTGCGTCGCGCGCGCCGAAGCCTCCGCCTTCTCTGCGGCGAGGCGGTCGCGCTCGGCGGTCATCGCCGCAAGGCTGTCACGGAGGTCGTCGCGCTCCTTGGCGTAGGCGTTGGCCTTGGCGACGATCTCGGATTTTTCGAAAATCTGCCGGTCGCGCTCCATGCGCGTCGCTTTCAATTGTTCCTGCAGATTGTTCAATGCGGCGCGGGACACCGTATCGTCAGGTTGTGACGGAGTTTCTTCGGACATGGCCGCCTCCTTTGGAGAGAGATGGCTCGAAACGGCGACCAGGTCGCGCGCGAGCACAACGGAAATGGCCTCGGTGGCGGTTCGGCCTCAAAATCGCGCGCCAAGCGCGACCATGTTTAGTGTCAAAAAGCCGATTCGGCAAAATCGGCCGCAGCGGCGCCGGCTATTGCACACGGCGGTGCCGTGGATTTGCCTGATTCAATGCCCGCGGCCTGCCACAGATTGCAGTCGCTGTGCAGCCGACAGGCAGTCGCGCGGCGCCGACGAACATTTGTCGCGCGCGGCGCCGGCGAGCGCATCGCCGCCAGCATGAATGAGCGAAGAGAATTGCTCGATGGCGTCCTCTACGAGGCCGCCTGCCTTCTGCCGGCTCTGGTGGCGCGCGACCCCGCTGTCCTTCGCAGCCGGCGCATGATCGGCGCGCCACTGCAGCGCGCAGAGAACGAGGAGAATGCAGATGGCGCATTTGACGAGAAAAACCAAAATCGTCCCCGTGATCGACAGCGGCTTTCTTGAAAAGGATGTCGCCGCTGGGTTGAGCATTCGTAAACGCCCGGCGGATTTTTTTGCTTCGCGAGGTTCGGCAATAATATGCAAACCATGTCGACGCGTCGCCGGATGACTCTTGAGGTTTTCGCCCCGGCTTAGCAGCTGCTTAAGAACGCTCCCTTATCCTTTCAGGCGATTAGGAGCGTGCGTCTTGAGTAGCTTCGCCGACGACAGCCATTACGAGTCTTGCGTGAGCGCCGCGTTGCATGAGCGGGTGGCCGGACGACCTGTGGAAGAAGCGCGCCATCGCGCGTTCATCGTCGCGCGGCTTATCGTCGCCGGCTGCATCCTGCTCGCGACGCTGTTGGCTGTGCTCCTGCGAGGCGCGCCGACGGCGAGCGAGTCCATAATCTTCCTTCTTGCGCAGATTCCGCTGGTCTCCGTCATCGTTCTGTCGCGCACGGGAGATTTGCGCATCGCCCGGAGCCTCTCCATCGGCGGTTGGATTGCGACGGCGACGGCCATCCGCGCGCTAATGCCGGGCTACGACGCGTTTTCGGTGGCGCTGCTGCTCGTTGCGCTGATTGAGTCCGCGCTTACGCCCGAAATTGGCGCGATGGTCGTCGTCGAAGTCGTCGCCATCGCCGTTCTGGCGCTGACCGCCGGCCAGAATCTGCACGCGTCCCACGAACTGCTGACGGAACATGCGGCAGCCACCGGCTTCCTCGCGGCGACATTGCTCGTTTATGTCGCCGCGCTCGTCTTCGGCGCCGTCCGCGTGGAGAAGACCCGCGCTCGGGCCGAAGCGCGCAACGACCTCGATCTCATGCGCCTAACCGAAGCGGTCGGCGACATCCTGCTGCATCTCGATCGGGCCGGCTTCGTCAGAGCGGTCGTGGGCGGCCGGCATCGCGCCTTCGATCTCAGTCGCCGAGATCTGGTCGGGCGCGAATTTTTTCAGCGGATTCATGTCGCCGACCGGCCGGCCTTTCTGCAGCTCGTCTCCGACGCCTTTGACGGCAAGGCGACGGCGACCACAGCCGTTCGCGTTCAGATTGGAGTCGCAAGCAATCCTTCCGGCGGATTTGTCGAGCCCGTGTTCGCCTATTTCGAGGCGCGCATGCGTCGCGCCCCATCCGACGGCGGGACCGGCGCGCCGAACGCCGTCCTCTGCGCGCTGCGCGACGCGAACGCCGGAATAGAAGCCGACATCGCATTCGCGGCGGCTTGCGCGGCGGCCGAGCGCGCCAGACCGAGCAACGTGCGCTTGCTCGCCGATGTCAGCCACGAATTGCGCACGCCGCTCAACGCCATTATCGGCTTCTCCCAGATGCTGACGACCAACGAGATTGCGCCGCCGGAGCCCTCCAAACAGCGCGAATATGCCTCGATTATCAGCGACTCAAGCCGCCATCTGCTCGAGATCGTCAACTCGATCCTGGACATGTCCAAGCTCGAATCCGGGGCCATGGAAATCGAGCCCGAGTCGTTTGCGCTGCAGGCGCTCGCCAATCAATGCTGCGACATGATGCAGCTGAAAGCCAGTCAATCGGGCGTGACGCTTGCGCGCGAATATGACGAAACCCTTGGCGAGATCGTCGCCGACAAGCGCGCCTGCAGGCAGATCATGATCAACCTGCTGTCCAACGCGGTGAAATTCACGCCGCGCGGCGGTAATGTGAGGCTGCTGCTTCAGGCCGAAGGAAACCAGGCGATCATCTCCGTCGCCGACGATGGAATGGGCATCGCCCCATCCGACCTCGAACGTCTCGGCGATCCCTTCTTTCAGGCGCGCGCCTCATCTAACCGCCGCCATGACGGGACAGGCCTCGGCCTTTCGATGGTGCGCGGACTCGTGGGTCTGCACGATGGTTCGATCAGCATCGAAAGCGAGCCGCGGGCCGGCACGACGGTTTCCGTGCGGCTGCCGCTCGACTGCCAACATCGCGGGTCGACCGGCGGTCCGGCAAAAATTGAAGCGATTGCGCGTCTCGGCGCCGCGCCTGCGGCGGCCGCCGTCGTCGCAGAACCAGCAACGGTGAAGAAAATTGCCTGACGCTTCGCTCTACGCCTCACGCTTTCAGGCTTCGCCCAGCGACCGCGCGCCGCCGCGCGCCGCAAGTCGCAAAGGTCGCCGCTCATTCCTCGCACGCATGTTCGGAGCGAGGCGGATCGGCGTGACGCTGATCCTCGGCATCGCCGCGGTGGCGGCGATCGGCGTTCCGATGAACGCGCTGTTTTTTCAGGATGGAAGACATCCGGCGCCGCTTTTCTCGGCTCAGCGTTCAAATGCCATTACGGTCCCGCCGACGCCTCCGACGCGGCCGGCAGCGATCGAAGCTGCGCGAACCGAGCGGGAGACCTTCATTCAGGCGCGGCCTACGCCCAAAGACGCCATCGCCAGCAAGCTCGAAAAGCTCGACGCCAAACCCCTCGAGGCCGGCAAGACCGAGCCGGCGAAGGCCGATTTGACGCGTACGGACAAGACGCGCGACGCCATCGGCCTGTTGATTCTCAGCAAGGCGCCGCCGACCGCGAGCGCCGACAAGGCGGACAAGACCGAGAAGGCGGCAAGCCCTGAAAAAACTGCGCAGGTCGACAAAAACGTCCTTTATGCGCAGCGCGCGCTCTTGAGGCTTGGCTACGTGGTGCGTGCGGACGGCGTTCTCAACAACGCGACGCGTCACGCCTTGGAGAAGTTCGAACGCGACGCCGGCCAGCCGGGCAAAGGCAAAATTACGCCGAAGGTTCTCAAGCTGCTTGCGACGCTTTCAGGGTTGGCGCGCCCCTAAACGGTTCGGGTTCGACAATGGCGCCGCTCAAGCGCTAATTTGCGCCTTATGCGATTGAGGTCCGACATATTCGTCTCCGCGCTGATCCGCCGGGCTGAGGTGCAAGGCGCCGTCGCCATGCTGCGCCGGCGCGGCGCCGCCGAAGCGGGTGCTATTTTCGTAAAGCTCGATCGGCTGGACGGACGGGCCGCGGTCTATGGTCCTGCCCCGCAAAGCGAAGAACTGCCGATGGGCGTCGACCGGCTGTTCGCGCGGGTCCATGCAGACGACTGGCTTGATCCGGCGGGAGCCGAGCAGCGATTGAAACGCGAGATCATGTTCGACCCCGACCTGTGGATCGTCGAGATCGAGGATCGCGACGGTCGCGTGTTCGTCGACCTCGCCGCGTAGAGCGCTCCAGACTCTTGGAGGTCCAGCGTCAAGCGGATTGATCGAGTTTGCGCAACGGCCGCGGCAATTGCGACGCTGTGCGGCGCCACGTCGACCCACCGGTGTCTTCTCGCATCGGGCGGCGAGAACTCTCGCACTCCGATCGCGCGGCGCCGGTCACTGCGCCGACAATCCGCGACGCTGCGCGCTGCGGCGTCGACCGAATCAAACCGATCAAGGCGCGCACGACGTCGGCGTTCTGTCCGCTGCTCGGAGAAGCGGAAAACAGGATACGCGTCGCCGCTTCAAGCGGAACGCCGATCGCATTGAGCGCGAGGGCGAACGCTTCCCCGAGATGGTCGACGACAATCGCGCGAGCGCGATCCTTTCGGCACTCGAGCGCCTCGGAAAGGAGAACGGCCATAGCGCCGCGATCAAAGCGTCGCGCCGCCGCTTCCATTTTCGCAACGAAGTCGACGTCGGCGCGAAGCGGCGCCTCGGTCGCGCCGCTCGCCAATATTTCGCGCGCGGCGTTGAGCACGATCGCCATGCGCTCGAGGCGGCTCGCCGCCAGGAAAAGCGGTTCCGGATCAAGATCGAGATCGTCGCGGTTGAGCAGCATTCGCGCGAGCGCCAAGTCGTCTCGCGCCGCCATGACCAACGCGCGCCTTGACGCCGAATCAAGGTGTGCGGACAGATTGCCGGCCAGCGCGCGAAGCACCTCCCCCTCGCTGCGCGTAGCAAGCGCCAGCATCGTCTCCCGATCGAGATCCCGTCGGCGAGCGATGGCCGCCGCGAATTGCGCGGGCCCCTGCTCGGCGGCGGCCATCATGTCGCGACGCGCAAGCTTAGGCGCGAATTGAAAGGCGAGCGCAGCTGCAGCGCCGCCCTTCTCGAACAGACGTGCGAAAATTGAGGGAGGCGTCTCGGAATGGAAGCAGAGCGGCAGCGCCACGCGGGCCACTGTTTCAGAGTCGATAATGTCGATCAGCCCGAGCGCGAGCTTTTCGAATTGCCGGATGTCAGCGGCCGGATGCATCGATCGCTCGACAAACTGGTCAACGGTCGCGCGAAGCAGCGACGCATCAACGATCCGACGCTGTTTATCGGCGTCCATTACTCATCACCGCCCGAACCCTTACGCGACTTGCAGAAATTTTAGCATCCGGTCGTTGACGGAACATTAACCCTCGCCAACTCCTAATCGTCAGGACAGCTGATTCATCGTCGGCCGAAGGAGCTTCGGAGGGTTCGCCATGGGGAAGGTCATCGCCTTCCAGCGCCGCACTAGAGCGGCGCCGATGCGCCAAGACGCGTTGGAGCGCGACGCCGAGATCCTATTCTTTCTCGGCGTGCGTTACGAGCGGATGGGCGACGCTCTCTCCGACCAACAAAAGATTTCCGGACCCGACTCCTGCGGCGCGCCGCCGACCGGCGGCAAGCGCCGGCGCCGGCGCCGCGGCTGACTCAATCGGCAAGGACTAGCGCCCAATAGACCTTATATTTCGCGCTAGGCGCATAGGCCGTTGCGATGCCCATGCGCCTTACGCGCTTATCCAACATCCGCGCATTATGCGGCGCCGAATCGCGCCAGCCGGAAAAGGCTTCCGCCAGCGTGCGATAGCCCGCGGAAACATTCTCCACGGCCGCCGGCGTCTGAACGCCTGCGCCGGCGAGACGGTCGCCAAGTTCGCCGCGGGCCGCAAGATCGCCGCTTTGCGCCATATCCCGCGCCTGCGCCTCGGCGACGCGTTGCAAAGTTTCGTCGAGCGTCAGAGCGCCGACCCCGCTATTGCGCCGATACAGCGAGATCATGTCGCGCGCCGCCACGGGGTCAACGCGCGCGCCGGCCCTCGCCAGAGAGCGATACATCGGCGGCTCCGACTCCGCCGCCGGCCTCGCCGGCTCGGGCGCGGCGTTGCAGCCCGCGAACATGGCGAGCGCCAGCAGAACGGCGACGCTAGGACGTGGCGACAGAGACATCACGCGCATCTCGCGCCCCATTCTTTGAGAAACAATGAACGCCCAGAGATTTTACTTCGCCTGAGCGCGGTCGTATCGGGCGGCCTCTTCCAACGAGTCGTCGGACTTTGCGGATGGCTCATCGTCGCTCTTGGCGCCCACCAGACCAGCCTCGATCGCCAAGGCGCTCGCGGCGGCGGCGGCGGCGAGCTTATCGAGTTCCGGTATCTGAACGATCGTCGGCGGCGGAGCGGCGGCGGCCGGTCCAATCGTGATTCCGGCCTCATTGAGGCGCTGGTAAAGATCGAAGTGCAGATCGCTGCGCACCCGCGCCGACTGTTCGACGTCTTCGACATAGCACCACAGTTCGAATTTGAAGGCGTTCGCCTCCATGCCGAGGAACATGACCTGAGGGGCGGGAATCCGCAATACGCCTTCCTGCGCGCGCGCAACGGCAAGAAGAATGTCGCGCATTCTCTCGGGATCGACGCCGGCATGGGGCGTGATGCCGATCTTGATGCGGCCGACTTTGTCGCCGCGCAGCCAATTCTTCACGACGCCCGCGACAAGATTGGAGTTCGGCACGATCATCGTCGCGCGATCGAAGGTCTCGATCTCCGTGGAGCGGACATTGATCCGTTTGACATAGCCTTGCTCGTCGCCGACGACGACCCAGTCTCCGACCCGGATCACGCGCTCCCAGAGCAGGATCAGTCCGGAGACAAAATTGTTGACGATCGACTGAAGGCCAAAGCCGATGCCGACGGAAAGGGCGCCAGCGACGATCGCGAGTTTTTCGAACCCAAGCCCGACATAAGACAGAGCGAGCGCCGCGGCGAAAATGAATCCGATATAGCCGAGCGTCGCGCTGATCGAATTGCGCAACCCCAGATCAAGTCGGGTCAGCGGCAGAAAACGCGTGTCGAGCCAGCGGCGCAGGCCTTGAGTCGCGGCAAGCGCCGCGGCGAAGACCAGCATCGCCACAATCGCGCTCGAGGGCGAGATGGTGACGTCGCCGATCTTGAAGGAAATGAAGGCTGAACGAATATTGACGAGGAAATCTCCGGACTCGTAGCCAAGCGGCGCGATCGCCGCCAGCGCCGCCGCCAGAAAACAGAGAAGCGTGGCGACGCCGGACAGCAGCACGGCGAAAGGAGCAAGCTGCTCGCGGCGCACGCCAAGACCGCTGATCATATTGCGGCCAAGGAAACTTGTTGGCGCGAACGCGGCCTCGACGCCGCCGCGCAGCAGCGTCACAACGACGTAGAGAATCGCCAGGACCGCCGCAGTCCAGCCGATTTGCAGAATGACGAAATTGGCGAAGGTGACATAGCCGACCCCGCATGCGCCGACGAGCACGACCGCGAGGAGGGCGCCGAAGAAACGCGCGACGCTCACCCAGTCGCGATCCTCAGCCGTCGCAACGACCGCGCCCTTTCCGATTTCGACGCGCCTTGGCAGGTTGAAGAGCGCGATAGTGATAAGCGCCGCGACGATCATCACGCCAAGCCCGCGCGTCACGATGACGAGAGAAAGCCCAGCCTGCACCGATTCTTCCAGTTGCTCCAGGAGACGCGCGGTGGAAAATGTCAGCGCAGCCAGCGTGACGAGTTGTGTAAGGAGTCTGGCGAGACGATCGCCCGGATCGATGAGCCGCCAATTCGGATGCGATGGCGCGAAAACCGCGCGCGCGATCGCATAGGCGAAGGCGACGCGCGCTACGCCTTCGACACAGCGCCGCCAAATCGGTTCGAGCGTCGAGTCGATGAGATCGAAAGCATCGAACGCGAAGCCCAGCGCCACGATCGCGGCGACGGGCACAGCCGCCACGACGAGCGCTGACCATCCGGCGCCCGCCGCCTTGCGCAAAGGCGTCGGCGTGGCGTTGCGGTCGACGCGCCGCACGATGCGGCGCGCCATGAACAGCGCCAACGCGACGCCCGCCGCGATTAAAAAAAGAACCGCGAAAAACTGCGCGCGCTGGCCGTTGTTGACGCGATCGACGAGATTCGACGTTCGGTCGGAAAGAAAGTTCGCCGATGCGCTGGCGACTGTCGGCGCTTCTTCAAGCGCGGCGCGCCACAATACAGGCGAGAAAAAATTCGGGGTGCGTAGAAAAAGATTCTTCGCGAAGAGTCCGCGCTGACGCGCGACGATCGCGACGACGACTTGTTGCGCTTCGAGCTGCATGGCGCGCGCGCGCTTCAACGTCGCGTCGATCGCGTCGAAAAGGCGACGCTGGTCTTCAAGCTCAGCGTTGGCGCTGACGCGCGCCGCCGCATCGGGCTGCTCCGCTTCGCTCGGCGCGGCCTCAGGCGCGGCGACCGGCGGACCTCGCGCCGGCGGCGCGTTCTCGACGCGGCTCTTGACGGGAGGCTTAGACGACGGCTTGGGCTCCTGCGGTTTCTCCGCCGGCTTGGGAGCTTCCTTCGGCGCTTCCTGAGGTTTTGTGGCAGCGGGCGCGAGTTCCTTCAATCTCGCTTCGATGGCCGCCAGACGCGGCGTCAGCTTTTCGATCGTCTCGTCCAGCTCATGCGGCAGCGGTTCGATGCGGGCGCGCAGATTGCGCAAGGCGGCGTCGGACAGCTCGGACTGTTCCAGCGTCTTCTGCACTTCATCGAGCGTGTCGCGGACGCGATCGAGACGAGCGTTGAACTGGTCGATCGAGTCCGGCGCTTCGTCGGCGCGCGCCAGGGGAGCGGCCAGGGGAGCGGCCAGCGTCGCAATCAACATGGCGATCAGGAGAGTCAGCTTGCGCACATGTTTTCCCTAAATGGAGCGAGCCGATGGAGCGTGAGAATGAACGATCAATCTTTCGGCGGCTCGAGTTCGTCGTGATAGGGCCGTTTCTCGCCGTTTCGATCGACGATGGTCCATCCTCCCTGCCCGTCCGGCTCGGTGCCGCCAGCAGCGACCCGCGCCTTGCCATAGCCGCCGGGAATGTCGAGCACATAGGTCGGCGCCGCGACGCTGGTCACGCGCCGCGTCAGCTCCGCGTAAAGTCGTCGCCCGGCCGCGAGGCTGAGCCGAAAATGCGCAGTTCCCGGCGCGAGATCGGGATGATGCAGATAATAGGGCCTGACCCCCATGCTTGCCAAATCACGCATCAGGCGCTCCAGGACCTCGACGTCGTCGTTGACGCCTTTGAGCAGCACGGTCTGCGACAGGAGGATCGCTCCAGACTGGCGCAGCCGAGCGATCGCCGCGCGGGCCGGCTCGGTCAATTCGCGCCAATGATTGACATGCAAGGCGATGAAAAGCGTCTTGCCGCTTTCGCGAAGCGCCGCGAGGCGATCGCGCGTGACAAGATCGGGCGCAGCCGTCGGCGCGCGCGTATGGACCCGCAACAGCGCGACATGCGGGATTTCGGCAAGCCGGCGCGACACGGCTTCCAGCCGGCGCGCGGACAGCATCAAGGGATCGCCGCCCGTCAGGATCACTTCAAAAATCTGCGGCCGGCCCGCGATATAATCCAGCGCGGCCGCGACGTGACGCTCGGGCAGCAGATCGCCCTTGCCGCGTCCGACCGTTTCGCGGCGAAAACAGAAGCGGCAATAGACCGGGCAAACCGAGAGCAGCTTCAAGAGCACGCGATCGGGATAGCGATGCACGAGGCCCGGCGACGGCGAATGAACATCGTCGCCGATCGGATCGGCGCGCTCCTGCGGCGTGGTCGCGGCCTCGCGCAGGTCAGGGATAAACTGTCGCGCGATCGGGTCGTTGGGATCGTCGCGGTCGATCAGCGCCGCGATTTCCGGCGTGACCGCGATGCTGTAGCGCAGCGCCACCGCATCGAGACCGTTGACCTCGTTCATGAGGCGCGCGTCAACCAAATCGGCAAGCGAGGTAAGCGTGCGCGACGGCGCGCGAGTTAGAGCAGCAGCGTCTTGATCCAGCGGCGAGCGTTTCTCCGCCCCGCAATCGCTCTCTGGCGCGTGAAGCGGGGGAGAGTTGAAGAGGGGGCGATGCGGTTTGCGCTCGGCTCGAATATATTCCCCCTCCCTTACCCTCCCCCGCTGCGCGGGAGAGGAAGGCGCCAAGCGTTCGGCGAAAAAATCATCCGCGCGGTCCGTTATTGCTTCGCCCCCCGCGCGGCGCGCTTGGCCAGCGTGCGCAGCCGCAGGGCGTTGAGCTTGATGAAGCCTCCGGCGTCGCGTTGGTCGTAGGTTCCGCCTTCTTCGAAAGTGACGAGGTCCTGATCGTAGAGCGACCAGGGGCTCTCGCGGCCGACCAGCGTCGCCGATCCTTTATAGAGCTTGATGCGCACGCGGCCTGTCACATGTTCCTGGCTCTTGTCGATCGCGGCCTGCAGCATTTCGCGCTCCGGCGCGAACCAGAGGCCGTTATAGATCAGCTCGGCGTAGCGCGGCATCAGCTCGTCTTTAAGATGCGCGGCGCCGCGATCGAGCGTCAGGCTCTCGATGCCGCGATGCGCGACGAGCAAAATCGCGCCGCCCGGCGTCTCATACATCCCGCGCGACTTCATGCCGACGAAACGGTTTTCGACGAGATCGAGTCGACCGACTCCGTGAAGGCGTCCAAGATCGTTGAGCTTGGCAAGGAGCGCCGCAGGCGAGAGACCAACGCCGTCCACCGCAACCGGATCGCCTCTCTCGAAGTCGATCGTGACATATTGCGGCGCGCCCGGCGCATCTTCGGGATCGCCGGTGCGCGAATAGACGTAATCCGGCGTCTCCTGGTTCGGGTCTTCGAGCACCTTGCCTTCCGATGACGTGTGCAGAAGATTGGCGTCGGTCGAGAAGGGCGCCTCGCCACGCTTGTCCTTGGCGATCGGTATCTGATTCTTTTCGGCGAAGGCGATGAGATCGCCGCGCGAGGCGAACTCCCATTCGCGCCAGGGCGCGATCACGGTTATGTCCGGCTCGAGCGCATAATAGCCGAGTTCGAACCGCACCTGGTCGTTCCCCTTACCGGTGGCGCCATGGCAGACGGCGTCGGCGCCCGTCTGGCGCGCGATCTCGATCTGCTTCTTGGCGATGAGCGGACGCGCGATCGAAGTGCCGAGCAGATAGAGCCCCTCATATTGAGCGTTGGCGCGAAACATCGGGAAGACGTAATCGCGCACGAATTCCTCGCGCAGATCTTCGATGAAGATGTTTTCGGGCTTCACGCCCAGAAGCAGTGCTTTGGCGCGCGCCGGCTCAAGCTCCTCGCCCTGGCCGAGATCAGCGGTGAAGGTGATCACTTCCGCGCCATATGTCGTCTGCAGCCACTTCAAAATGATGGAGGTGTCGAGCCCTCCCGAATAGGCGAGGACGACGCGTTTGATTTCTTTTTTCGGGCGGGTCATTTTGGCTCTGGCTCGGCGGGCGGCGACTGCGCGCGGGACTATAGGCGCCGTGCGCGCCAGCGCAAGGCGGCTCAACGGTCCGCACGTCCACGCAGGGAGAGACTCGTGCATCGAACCTTTGCCCTGGCGGGCGTCCTTTCCATCCTCGCGCTGTCGAATCTCTGCGCGCAAACCGGCCAGCGCGTCTGGACGCTCGGCGGGCTGGAGGAAAAGGACGCCGACAGCATTTACCTTGGCTATGGCGTCCCCGAAACCGACGACAGCCTGGGAAGCTTCACCTGCGCGCCAGGGAGCGGCCTCGTCAAAATCTGGATCGCCGAAACCAGCGACAAGCTAAAAGCCGGCGACAAGGCGACGGCGGCCCTCTCCGTCGGCCAGAAAACGACGAAGGTCGCCGGCAAGCTCGTCCCCAACGAGGAAGCTGGCGTGCCGAGCTTTGAAGGCTCGCTTCCGGCGAAAGACCCGATCTTCGCCGCGATGACCAGCGGGGAAACGCTCGACATCGCCATCGGCGGGGCTCAGCGAAAGGCGCCCCTCGCCGACGCGACGGAGAAATTCAAGAAATTCGCTGCCGCCTGCGCCAAGCGCTAAAGCCTCGTTTTTTGTGTCGGAGCCAACTAAATTGATACGAATGAGCAGTCGATCGAAGAATCTTGCACCGTCCAAAGTCGCCGGCCTGACGCCGGCGCGCCGCCGGGCGCTCGACATTCTCACGGAAGCGAACCGGCCGGTCGGCGCTTACGAGATGATCGATCTCATGGCCGACGAAGAAGGCAAGCGCCCCGCGCCGGTTTCCGTCTATCGCGCGCTCGGCTATCTCATGGACAATGGTCTCGCGCATCGGCTTGCCTCGAAAAACGCCTATATCGTCTGCGGCCATGCGCATGAGGCCGAGGAGCCGGTGGTTTTCATCATCTGCGAGCAATGCGGCGAGGTGAAAGAGGCGACGTCTCCAGGATTCGCCCGCGAACTTGCGGCGCTCGTCGGGGCGGCGAATTTCAGCGCTCGGACGCGCGTCGTGGAAATCGCCGGGCGCTGCGCCCGGTGCGACGGCAAATAGCGATGCGCGGCGCAGCGCGCTGGCTCGCGCCGCTCCTCTTTCTCATTGCCTCGGTCGCGTTCGCGGCGGCGAACTATCCGCCGCTCACCGGTCGAATCGTCGATCAGGCCAATATCATTCCGCCGTCGACCCGAAGCGCGATCGAGACGAAGCTGGAGAATCTTGAGGACAAATCCGGCATTCAGCTCGTCGTCGCCTCGGTCAATTCGCTTGACGGCCTGGACGTCGAATCCTACGCCAACGGCCTGTTTCGCGCCTGGAAGCTCGGAGAAGCAAAAAAGAACAATGGCGTTCTGTTTCTCATTGCGCCGAACGAACGCAAGATGCGCATCGAGGTCGGCTACGGCCTGGAGGGAACGCTCACCGACGCGCTGTCGAAGATCATTATCGCGGCTGCGGTGGCGCCGCGATTCAAAGCGGGCGACTATGGCGCAGGCGTCGAGCGCGGCGTCGAGGGGATCATCGAGGTGCTCTCCGGCGATTCCGCTGAATGGACGAAACGTGCAAAGGGGCCCCATTCCACGAGCTTCGATCAGCTTTCGCCGCTTATCTTTTTTGCGCTGTTTCTGTTCATCGTCGTCTGGATGGCGCGCAGCGCGCGCGGTCGGGCGGGCGCTTATCGGGGCTACCGACGCGGCGGGCCGATGATCATATTGCCCCCGAGCGGCGGCTCCTGGGGAGACGATTCCTGGGGCGGCGGGGGCT
>NZ_JAKFWS010000011.1 GCF_021731785.1 Methylocystis sp. | reverse complement strand
CGCCCGCCCTCAGATCGGAGCGCGCGCATGCGACTGAACCTGCTCGGCGGGAATCGCATGTAGCGCGACTAGCTTAGCGACCGTCCGTCGCGCCATCGCACGGCTTCCCTGCCGCGCAATGTCGGTGCTTCATGAATTCGCTGGATTGATCACTGGCGTGGCCCCGTGCTCAGTCGGGCCCCGAGCTGTCTCACGCGCATCGACGGACGCGCGAACGCAACGCGCGGCGCTCCTTCCCGCAGGAACTGGTCTGTCCTTTTCTCGCTGGCTGGCGTTCTTCGTGTGGCAGATGGTGCTGCAAGAGAGGATTGAACTCTCGACCTCTCCCTTACCAAGGGAGTGCTCTACCACTGAGCTACTGCAGCGCTCGATCGCGCGAAACGCCTGAAACCGCGTCGGCGCGTTCGGCGAACGTGTGCCACAGGGGCGGTCAAGTCGCAAGCGCGCGCGCCTCCAACTCTGCAACGTCTGCACGCCTCCGCCGGCGTCGCCGGTCAGTCAGGTAGTGATTGCAATAAAATACAACTTAAAGTAGCATTTACCGCTATTCGCATCTGGGCGGGCCTCGCGTCTAGGTCTGTCCGAACCGCTCGGCGTCGCATCGCGGCGACGGAGGATCAATTGATTGAAAATTATTTTTCCGACGAGCTTTGGCGGGCGGTGGCCCCCGTCCTTCCCGGAAAGGCCGGCGATCCCGGATGTAGCGGACGCGACAACCGGCTTTTCCTCGAAGCGGTGTTCTGGATTCTTCGCACCGGCTCGGGCTGGCGCAATCTGCCGCCGCATTTCGGCAAATGGTACACGGCCTACACCCGCTATCATCGCTGGGACCGCAAAGGCGTCTGGCCGCGCGTCGTCGCCGCGCTCAGCCACGATGGCAAATGCGATTTCCATTATGACGAATACGGGTTGCGCTTCGCGCCTTGCGACGAAATCGGCTTACGCGAGCGCGCGCGCGCCGATGCTGACGCGCGAGAGAGCGCGGCGCTCGGTCAATCGATCGGCTTTTGAGACCAGCTACTGCGATTGCGACTGGCTGAAGGCCGCCGCCTGCGCGATGCGCACTTTGACCTCCAACGTTTCGCCCGCGCCGCCCGAGTGCGTGCCACGGATCGGCGCCGCGCCCAGATAGTCGAGCGCTACGGCGACGCGCACATGATTTTCGTGCGGCGCGACGCCATGCGTGGGATCGAATCCCACCCAGCCGAGATCCTCGACATAGGCCTCGGCCCATGCGTGGCCGGCGACCTGATCCTCCGCATCGCTGCTTAGAAAATAGCCGCTCACATAGCGCGCCGGCGCGTCGATCCCGCGCGCGCAGGCGATGAAGAGATGCGCAAAATCCTGACAGACGCCGTTGCGTTGCTCGAAACATTCCGCCGCCGTCGTCGCCGAATGCGTGGCGGCGGCGTCGAAGGTGAGCGATTCGTGAATCGCGCCAAGCAGCGCGTGGAGCTTCGCGAGCGTTCCGCTTTCCTTCGATGTCGTCTCGCGTGCGAAATCGCAGATCGCTGCG
The DNA here is from genome assembly GCF_021731785.1 of Methylocystis sp. Taxonomy (GTDB): domain Bacteria; phylum Pseudomonadota; class Alphaproteobacteria; order Rhizobiales; family Beijerinckiaceae; genus Methylocystis. The sequence goes on along the minus strand of NZ_JAKFWS010000011.1, from coordinate 47,806 downwards.
CTCGGCGTCGTCAGCGGCGTCTCGCGCATGTAAAGGATCGGCGGAAAGCGCTCGACCGCGCCCGACACGACCCCGGCCATGTCGAAGGTCGTGACCTCCCCCTCGACCACTGTTGAGATGGACTCGATCGGCCCATCCACCGAGAATCGGTGGAGCGTATTGCCGAAGGCGTCCTCCGACTGAATCAGTCGGCAATCGGGGTCGACGTCGATCCGCCAGGCGACGACATGCTGGCCATCGTGGTTGCGCGGCGTCAGGCGAAGGTGCTGCACGGCCATACGCGGCGCCTCCGCATAGCGATAGGTGGTTTCGTGGCGTATGCGAATGCGCATCAGATTTTGCTCAAAAGAGGTACTGCTCGGAAATCAGCGCGCCCAGCCGATTGTTCTCGGCGATGAAGGACTGCACGAATTCATGCAGGCCGCCCTGGAAGACGCTCTCCATGGTGAGTTTCTCGAGCCGGCCATAGACGCCGCGGGCGTGGCGCTGCGATGCGCCTTGGCGCCCATGCGCGCGCGCAAGATTGTCGAGATTGCGCACGATCGACTCATAGCACGAAATGAGCGAACGCGGCATTTCCGGCCGCAGGATCAAGAGATCGGCGACGAGCCACGGCTTCATGCTGGTGCGATAGACCCAGTGATAGGCGGTATGCGCGGATACGGCGCGCAGAATCGCTGACCACTGGAAATAGTCGAGCGATCCGCCGACAATCTCCTTCTCGGGCAGCAGCACATGATACTTGACGTCGAGCAGACGCGCCGTGTTGTCGGCGCGCTCGATGAAGAGGCCCAGGCGCGAAAACCAATAAGCGTCATTGCGCAGCATCGTGCGATAGGCGCCGCCGTCATAGGTCAGCGAGGTCTGCTTGATGAGTTCAAGGAATCGCGCAAGCTCTTCGGCGCAAGGGACGACGCCGCGCGATTCGAGCGCGCGCATTTCGAGATAGGCGTCGTTGATCGACTCCCACATTTCGATGGTCAGCGCCGTGCGCACGGCGCGGGCGTTGGCGCGCGCCTGCTCCAGGCAGTTGCGGATCGATCCGGGATTCTCCGGCGCAAGAGTGAGAAAGCCGACGACATTGCTTTCGTCAACCGGACGTCCGGAGTTTTCGAACGCCAGCGCCGCGCCTGAGGACAGCAAGACGCTTTCCCACTCGGTTTCGTCGCCGCCATAGGCCTTCGGCAGCGCGGCGAGGCGGCGCGACGCCTGAATCGCGCGCGCCAAAAAGTCGGCGCGCTCCATGTAGCGGGCAAGCCAATAGAGATTGTCGGCGGTGCGTGACAGCATCAGCTCGTCCGGTTACGATTCGCTTCGGCGGTCATCTGCGTTCATTGCGAAGCATTGCGAGCGTTCTATCACGCTTGGCCCATCGCCTCCTCGTCGACCCAGGCGTCGTCGATCACCCAAGTGTCCTTGGTGCCGCCGCCTTGGCTGGAATTCACCACCAGCGATTTCTCCGTCATCGCGACCCGGGTCAGACCGCCAGGCACGACGCGCGCGCCATTCGCGCCCTGAAGGACGAACGGCCGCAGATCGACGTGTCGGGGCGCCACGCCGCTCGCCAGAGCGATGGGACATGTCGAGAGCGCCAGCGTCGGCTGAGCGATGAAATTCTGCGGATGCGCCTTAAGCTTAGCGCGAAACTCCTCGATTTGCGCTTTGGTCGCATGCGGACCGACGAGCATGCCGTAGCCGCCCGAGCCGTTCACTTCCTTGACCACAAGCTGATCGAGGCGATCGAGCACGTAAGCGAGCGCTTCCGCTTCGCGGCAGCGGAAAGTCGGAACATTCTGCAAGAGAGGCGCTTCTCCAAGGTAAAACTGAATGATCTCAGGCATGTAAGTATACATCGCCTTGTCGTCGGCGGCGCCGGCGCCGACTGCATTCGCGAGCGTCACATTGCCTGCATGATAGGCACCCATCAGGCCCGCGACGCCCAGCGTCGAATCCGGCCGGAAGCACAGCGGATCGAGGAAATCGTCGTCGATGCGCCGATAAATGACGTCGACGCGGCGCGGACCTTCGGTCGTGCGCATATAGACGACGTCATCGCGAACGAAGAGATCGCGTCCCTCGACAAGCTCGACGCCGAGCTTGTCGGCAAGAAACGAGTGTTCGTAGAAGGCCGAATTATACTGGCCCGGCGTCATCAAGACGATCGTCGGATCGCCGTTGGCGCGGGGCGGCGCTACCGAGCGCAAGGTCGCGAGCAGCTCGTCGGGATAGTTTTCGATCGGCGCGACCCGATGCAGCGCGAAAAGCTCAGGGAAAAGCCGCATCATCACTTCGCGGTTCTCGAGCATGTAGGAGACGCCAGAAGGCGTCCGGGCATTGTCCTCGAGAACGAAGAAGCCCTGATCGTCGGTGCGCACGATGTCGACGCCGGCGATATGGACGAAAATGTCGTAGGGCACGCGCCGTCCCGCCATGTCCGGGCAGTAGGCGGGGTTGCGATAGACGAGATCCGCTGGAACGATTCCGGCCTTCAAGATGTCGCCCGCGCCGTAAATATCGGCCAGGAAGGCGTTGAGCGCCGCGACGCGCTGGATCAAGCCCTTTTCGAGCGCCGCCCATTCGCTACGGGCGAGTATACGCGGCAGAATGTCAAAGGGAATGAGTCGTTCGGTAGCCTCCTGCGCGCCATAGACCGCGAAAGTGATGCCGATGCGCCGAAACAAAAGCTCCGCCTGCTCGCGCCGAGACGCGAGGAGCTCGGGCGGCGTTGAGGCCAGCCACTGCGAAAGCTTTCGGTAAGGGGCGCGGGTGCAGCCGTCCGCTCCTGCCAGTTCGTCGAACTGCGTTAGGCGTGAGTCCATCGTGAGAACTCCCTTTCGGCGGCGGCGTCTCGCACTTTTTTCGGCTGCCGGCCTTTTTTGCGGTTCGTAGCAAGGACTGCGCCAGCAGCGCTGCGAAAATCCGTCACACAGCTTTACTATTGCCGAGCGATGATTCGCGCTCGACGTATGACATGTTCTGGCGCGGCCTCATCGCCTTTACAACGGAAACGCCGCCGGCAAGGTTTTGAGAAGGCGCATGCATAGGCCGCGATCCTGCCCGCATTCGCGCGGCGCCGCTACCCGCCCTCGGGCGCGGGCGATCGCCGTTGCTCGCGTTTTTTCTGCCGTTTCTGCTTGCTTCGCCTTCTGCGCGCTGGGTTCGACCGCGCGTGGCGAGGAGGCGCCGCCGCCGGTCTTCAATTGGGCCGGCATGTATATCGGCGCAAGTCTCGGCGGCGGCTTTCCGCTCCGCGCAGGCGAACGGCTCCAGGCGACGAGCGGCTTCGGTTCGCCGATCTTCGATCTCTATCCTCCGAGCGTAACTCGTCCAGGCGTCGCCGTCGGCGCGCGGGCAGGATTTAATTGGCAGAACGGCCCCTGGGTTTGGGGTTTCGAGACGGATTTGAGCCTTCTCGACGGCAGGCGCGGGCCGACTGGCGCTTATCCTGCTTCGCCCGCCTATCCGCCGCCGGCAGTCTTCACGCTTGTGACGAATTCGAGCGCCAATTTCTTCGCAAGCATTCGCGGTCGACTCGGCTATGCATGGGACCGCTCGCTTCTTTATCTTACCGGCGGCGTCGCCGCAGGCGGCGCAAGAGGCCCGGCGACCTTGACGCTCGGCGCCGGACCGGATGCGATTTTTTACGCGCCCTGGTCGCAAGCCTCGCGTATGAAATATGCGATCGGCGCAGGCTTCGAATACGCCCTCGCCGATAATTGGTCGGCGCGCGCGGAATATCTGTTTCTCAACCAATCGCTCAATACGCAGGTCTTCGACAATGGCGCGGATTTTATCTTTGCATCGCGCGTTCGCAATGAGAACCATCTCATCCGGCTCGGCCTGAATTATCACTTCGGCGAAGACAATCGAATTCCAGGCGCGATCGAATATGGCAAGCCTCATCACGACGGCAACGGTCATAGTGGAAGCCATGGGCGGAACGGCGACGTTCCGGAGCAATATAGCGTCCACGCCCAGACGACTCTCGTTGCGCAAGGCTATCCGCGATTTCGCGCGCTCTATGACGGCCCCAACAGCTTTCCGTCCGGCGGCAAGGCGAACGTCGGCTCGACGACCAATATCTTCCTCGGCCTGCGGCTGTGGGAAGGCGGCGCCGCCTATCTCAATCCGGAGATTGATCAGGGCTACGGCTTGGCGAACTCGGTGGGCGCCGCGGCCTATGTGAACAGCGCGGTCGCAAAGGTTGGACGCGCCGCGCCCTATATGCGATTCCAACGCTACTTTCTGCGTCAGATCATCGGATTGAACGGAGACGGCGCGACAGAAAGAGATCCGGACGAAGGCTCGCGCAGCGAAGTGCTGGAATCGACGCAAAACCAGATTTCGGGCAAGGTCGACAAGAATCGCATCGTCGTCACGCTTGGAAAATTCGCCGTCGGCGACGTTTTCGACGACAATGTCTACGCCCATGATCCGACGACCGGTTTCCTCAATTTCGCGTTCAACACGATGGGCGCCTTCGACTACGCGGCCGACGCCTGGGGCTATACTTACGGACTCGCCGCGGAGTGGAAGCGGGACTGGTGGACGGCGCGCGGCGGCGTGTTTCAACTCCCGACTGTCCCGAACGGTTTGGAAATTGAACCCCAATTGCTTCGACAATTCATGGGCGTCGTCGAAGTCGAGGCGCGATACGAGCTCATCAATCAGCCGGGCGCCATCAAATTCCTCGCCTATGGCGATAACGGATACATAAGCAAGATCGACGATGTCATCCGTTACGCCTATCTCGCCAACGATTTTCCGCCTCGGTTCGACACCGCGCGGGGGCGTGCGGTTAAAACCGGCGGCGGGATAAACATCAAGCAGCAGCTCATGCCGCATCTTGGCTTCTTCTTACGCGCCAGCATGGCCGACGGCCGCTATGAAACGGTCGCCTATACGGACGTCGACCGGCAGCTCTCAATGGGCCTCGTCGCCGGCGGGGCTTTGTGGGGACGCGACGACGACGAGGTCGGCCTCGCCGGCGCCCTGGGCGGCCTGCATGGCGATCGCGTGCGCTATTTCGGACTGGGCGGAACGAGCGTCTATATCGGCGACGGGGCGCTATCCTACGAAGGCGAGAAGAATATGGAGGCCTATTACAAAATCGGCTTCGGCAAGAATATGGACGCGACCTTCGACTATCAGCTCCTCGTCAATCCGGCGCATAATAGCGCGCGCGGACCAATCAACGTCTTCGCCCTGCGTTTGCGCGGCGCTTTCTGAGAAGGCTTTCTCCCTTGTCATTCCCGACAGCCCCAAGGCATGACCGGGAATTCAGAGCCGCAACAAACATCGTGGAGTCGCTCTGGTTTCCCGATCGCTCGCTGACGCGAAGCTCGGGAATGACATTGACTCCATCACTTGAGATATTGCGGCAGCTTCTGCTCGAAGTCCGGGAAATATCGCGCAATCACGCTGACGTCGAAGCGCGCGAGAATGCTCTCCTTCGCTTCGCGGTCGAGCAGAAAACGGAAGGCTGCGTCGATCAGTCTTTCCGCTCCGGCGCCGCCGCTCAGCCGTTCGAAATCCTTTCGCGAGAGCGTGACGCGATGCCGAGTTTCGCCTGCCCCCTCTTGCACCTTCACCTCCAAGACGAGCGGATCGCCATCGTCGATCACGCGCGTCTCGATGGCGGTCACAACAGCGCCTCCACGTCCCCGGCGATCTCCTCGGGCTTATCGGTCGATGCGTAGCGCTTCACGACACGTCCTTCGCGGTCGACAAGGAATTTGGTGAAGTTCCATTTGATCGCTTCCGATCCGAGAATTCCCGGCGCTTCGCGCTTGAGCAGGCGATAGAGCGGATGCGCGCTCTCGCCGTTGACGTCGATCTTGGCGAACATCGGGAATGTCACGTCGTAATTCGCCGAACAGAAGGACGCGATCTCCTTCTCCGAGCCCGGCTCCTGCGCGCCGAACTGATTGCACGGGAAACCCAACACCACGAGTCCCCGATCAGCGAATTTGCGGTAGAGCGCCTCGAGTCCGGCGTATTGGGGCGTGAAGCCGCAGCGGCTCGCGACATTGACGATCAGCATGACCTTGCCGGCGTAATCGCCGATCTTCTTTGTTGCGCCGTCGATTGTCGTCGCTTCGATATCAAACAGCGTCATGCAACCCTCGCATGGCTAACAGGCGCGCCAGCTCTCCGGCTAGGCGACGAGCGTTCCGGATGGCTCCGAGTCGCTTTCGGACTCTTCCTCCAGCCCATATTCCTTCATTTTTCGATAGAGCGTCGAGCGGCCGATGCCGAGCCGCCGCGCGATTTCTGACATTTGGCCTCGGTAATGCGCCAAAGCGAAGCGGATCGCGGCGGCCTCGATGTCTTCTAGCCTGCGCATCTCGCCATTCGCGGCAATCAGCGGCATCGCATTCGGATCGCGGATTTCGACACGGACGATCTCGCGTTCGCGCGGCGCGCCAAGGGCGCCCGGCGCAGGCGCAGGCGGCACGCGGACCTCATATCCTTCAACATGAGCGGCGATCTGCGGAAATTCGGCGACCGTCAGCTCGTCGCCGTCGGCAAGAACGACGGCGCGAAACACGGCGTTCTCCAACTGGCGGACGTTGCCCGGCCAGTCGTAGCTCGTCAGCAGCGCCAGCGCTTCCGACGTCAGGCCGCGGATGTTGCGGCCTTCTTCGGCGGCGAAGCGCGCCGCAAAGCGCCGGGCGAGATCGGCGATGTCCTCGCGGCGCCCGCGCAGCGGCGGAATGCCGATCGGAAAGACGTTGAGCCGATAGAAAAGATCCTCGCGAAACAGGCCGCGTTTGACGAGATCGATGAGATTTTGATTAGTCGCCGAGATTAATCGAATATCGACCCGGATCGGACGCTTCGCGCCGACGGGATCGATTTCGCCCTCCTGCAAGGCGCGCAGCAGCTTGACCTGAATGTCGAGCGGCAATTCGCCGATCTCGTCGAGAAACAGCGTCCCGCCGTTCGCCTCAACGAATTTGCCGGGGTGCTTCTCGGTGGCGCCGGTGAAGGCGCCCTTTTCATGGCCGAAGAGAATCGATTCGACGAGATTGGCCGGCAGCGCGCCGCAATTGACGGTGATGAACGGCTTTCCTCTGCGATCCGACGCGCCCTGGATGGCGCGCGCGACAATTTCCTTGCCGACGCCCGACTCGCCTTCGAGAAGCACGGGGATGGAGGAATGCGCGGCGCGCTGGCCGAGCCGAATGACGCGCGCCATGTCGTCGCTGCGCGAAACGAGGTCCTTGAAGGTGAGCGCGCCCTGCGCCCGGCGGCTGATGCGGCGCACTTCGTCGGCGAGCGCGTCGGCGGAGAGCGCGTTCTTGATCGAAATCTGCAGGCGCTCGGCGCCGACCGGCTTGACCACGAAGTCATGGGCGCCGGCGCGCATCGCGGAGATGACGGCCTCGATCGACCCATGGGCCGTCTGCACGATCACCGGCGTCGCGAGTTTCATATCGCGCATGCGGGTGAGCACGCCCATGCCGTCGAGGTCGGGCATCACGAGGTCCAAGATCAACAGCGCGATGGGCTTGGCCCCGTGCTGGGTCAGCCGGGCGATAGCCTGTTCGCCGCTTTCGACGGTCTCGGCCTCGTAACCAAATCGCCGCGTCATGGCTTCAAGAAGGCGACGCTGAACGGGATCGTCGTCGGCAATGAGAATCGTTGACGTCATTTCGTCCCTTGCGTCCGGGATAGATCGAGCGGCGATACCCGCCGCGTCAGGCTTGGCGCGTCCCGGAACCGTCTCGGCGGCTGCTCAATCGTTGCCAAGCATCGTAAAGGCGGGGTTAACCACGCCCAGATGAAACTTTGTAGCGCCTTCCGTCCTGCCGTCCAAGGTCCGAACGGACGATCTTGGCGATCTGGCGACAAATCGCTGCAAGTTGCAGAGAAATCTGCGCTATGGCGAAGCCGGCCGGGCGCTAAAAGCCCGCGGCGGAGGGAAGCATGATGGATTCGCGCAAGATCGCCGGCAGGCTCGTCATCGCGACGCATAATCCCGGAAAGCTCTGGGAACTGAGGCAATTGCTCGAGCCGCATGGCGTCAAGGCGGTCTCGGCCGGAGAACTCGGCCTGCCGGAGCCGGAGGAGACCGAGCCGACTTTCGCCGGCAATGCGCTGCTCAAGGCCGGCGCCGCCGCCATGGCCTCGGGGCTCCCGGCTTTCGCCGATGATTCGGGTCTTTGCGTCGACGCGCTCGACGGCGCGCCCGGCGTCTATTCGGCGCGCTGGGCCGGCGGGGCGCGCGACTTCAAGGCCGCCTGCGCGCGGGTCGAACGCGAGCTTGAGAAGCGCGGCGCCAAGCCCCCCTATCGCGCGCATTTTACCTGCGCGCTCGCCGTCGTCTGGCCGGACGGCCATATCGAGCAGTTCGAAGGACGGGTCGACGGCGTTCTCGTCTTTCCGCCCAAGGGCGACAAAGGCTTCGGCTATGATCCGATTTTCAAGCCCGACAAACTCGACAAGACCTTTGGGGAGATGATGTCGGCGGAAAAACATGCGCTGCCGGGCGACGGCTCGCAGGCGCTGTCGCATCGCGCTAGGGCGTTTCAGGCGCTGGCGCGGGCGTGTCTCGACTAAGACGTCCTCGCTCGGGCACTTGGCGTAACGGCGCGCTCCAACTACCTTCTCTCCAAAAAATGCCGCCGTCGGCGGAAATGCGAGGAACGCCCCATGACCAAGCACGAGACTTTCGCCGCGCTCACGCCGCCGTTCAAAGCGCGCTACGGCAATTTCATCAATGGCGCATGGGCGGACGCCAAATCCGGCCGGGTCTTCGACAATATCTCGCCGATCACCGGCGGGAAGGTCTGCGAGATTGCGCGATCCGACAAGGACGATGTCGAAGCCGCGCTCGACGCCGCCCACGCCGCCAAAGACGCCTGGGCCAAGACGAGCCCGGCGGAGCGGGCCGATATCCTCAACCGCATCTCCGATGTGATGGCGGCCAATCTCGCTCTCCTCGCCGCCGCCGAGACCTGGGACAATGGCAAGCCGATCCGCGAGTCGACCGCCGCCGACATTCCGCTCGCCATCGATCACTTTCGCTATTTCGCCGCCGCCATACGCGCGCAGGAAGGCGGCGTTTCCGAAATCGACCACGACACGGTCGCCTATCATTTTCATGAGCCACTCGGCGTCGTCGGCCAGATCATTCCCTGGAACTTCCCGATCCTGATGGCGGCGTGGAAGCTCGCGCCCGCGCTCGCCGCCGGCAATTGCGTCGTCCTCAAGCCGGCGGAGCAGACGCCCGCGAGCATTCTCGTCTGGGCGGAGCTTGTCGGCGATCTTTTGCCCAAAGGCGTGCTCAACATCGTCAACGGCTTCGGGCTGGAGGCCGGCAAGCCGCTCGCCTCATCGAGCCGCATCGCCAAGATCGCTTTCACCGGCGAGACGACGACCGGCCGGCTGATCATGCAATACGCCAGTCAGAACCTCATTCCGGTCACGCTGGAACTTGGCGGCAAATCGCCCAACATCTTCTTCGAGGACGTGGCGCGCGAGGACGACGACTATCTCGACAAGGCGGTCGAGGGCTTCGTCATGTTCGCGCTCAATCAGGGCGAGGTGTGCACCTGCCCGAGCCGCGCACTGGTGCATGAGAAAATCTACGATCGCTTCATGGCGCGCGCGTTGAAACGCGTCGGCGAGATCAAGCAGGGCAATCCGCTCGATCCCGAAACGATGATCGGCGCGCAGGCTTCCTCCGAGCAGCTCGAAAAAATCTTGAGCTATATCGACATCGGCAAGCAGGAAGGCGCCAAGGTGCTCGCCGGCGGCGAACGCAACAGGCTCGCCGGCGACCTCGCCGGCGGCTTCTACGTCAAGCCGACGGTGCTTGAGGGGCACAATCGTATGCGTGTTTTCCAGGAGGAAATCTTCGGCCCCGTCGTGTCGGTCACGACCTTCAAGGACGACGACGAGGCGCTCGCCATCGCCAATGACACGCTCTACGGCCTCGGCGCCGGCGTGTGGAGCCGCGAGGCCAACCGCTGCTATCGCTTCGGCCGCGCCATCCAGGCGGGACGCGTCTGGGTGAACTGCTACCACGCCTATCCGGCGCATGCGGCGTTCGGCGGTTACAAGCAGTCCGGCATCGGCCGCGAGAATCACAAGATGATGCTCGATCACTATCAGCAGACCAAGAACATGCTGGTGAGCTACAGCGAAAAGAAGCTGGGGTTCTTCTAACGCCGCTGTCGTTTCCCAGCGGGACACCGCGGAATGTCATTCCCGACAGGCCGATGGCCTGAGCGGAAATCCAGAGGCGGCGTCGCGAATGGCTGGTCTTGCCCTGGATTCCCGATCGCGCGCATGGCGCGCGTCGGGAATGACCGACGAGGGAGTTTGCGTATTGAAGGAAGACTCTCCTGCAAGAGTCCTCGCCACGCCTGCAGCGCTCGAATTGATCGAGCGCCTGCGCCGCGAACATGGCGACCTTCTCTTCCACCAGTCGGGCGGCTGCTGCGACGGCTCGGCGCCGATGTGCTATCCGCAAGGGGAATTCCTCGTCGGCGACAGCGACGTTCTGCTCGGCGAGATCGGCGGCGCGCCTTTCTACATCGGGGCGGCGCAATTCGAGTATTGGAAGCACACGCAGCTCATCATTGACGTGGTGCCGGGGCAAGGCGGGATGTTTTCGCTCGACAATGGCGCCGGCCTGCGATTCCTGACGCGCTCGCGACTCTTCTCCGACGCCGAATTGGCGCGGCTCGTGTCGCTCAGCGCGCATTGAGGCCTAAATTGACGGATCCAGTGGAACGGCTACTTGTAGCGAACGATCGTCAGCTGCGGCGCTCGACTCAGAACTAAAACTCAACTGCGGTGGCCGCCGCCTTTCGCGTGAACGGCGGCGCGATCCCTCAGTTTCGGAGGCTTGTCATGCTTCAGGATTTCAAAAATTTCATTTCTACGCGGGAATGTCGTTGATCTCGCCGTCGGCGTTATCTCGGCGCCGCCTTCGGCAAGATCGTCGATTCGATCGTCGGCGACATTTTTATGCCGATCATCGGGGCGATAACAGGTGCTGTCCTAATTTCGGGGACAGCACCCGATAACCGGTCCACTGGATTTTTCGAATTACTACGCGCCGCTGTCGAAAGCGGTGCACAGCGAAATGACCTATGACGAAGCCAAGAAGGTCGGCGCCGTGATCGGCTATGGCCAGTTCATAACTGTCGCGGTGAATTTTCTCATCATCGCCGGGGTTCTATTTTTGGTGATCCAACTGTTCGAGAGGCTGAAGAAGCCGGCCGTGACGGCGCCGCCGTCCCAGCCGCGGACAGAGGTCTTGCTCGAAGAAATTCGCGACGCGATCCGCAACCGCTGAGGCCGTCTCGCCACGCGCCAGCGCGGCGGGAGTTGACACCGGCTGGCTGGGGCCGCATATGCCGCTGCATCGGCCGCGCTCTGACGCGTCCGCCGTCTCTTAAAACGAGACGATGGGGGAATGTCCCGAGCGGCAAAGGGGGCGGACTGTAAATCCGCTGGCTAAGCCTTCGTAGGTTCGAGTCCTACTTCCCCCACCATTGGCCAATTCCTTTATGGCGCGCCCATCCGCCCCTGAAGGTGCGCCCCTAGACTTGCGCTGTTCGAGCTTGTCGCCCGCGCCGAGCGCGATCCGCTCGCGGTTCGCCGACCGGGTGGAGAGCGACGCCATGCGGTCGCCACGCCAGCCGAAGATCGCGCGCCGCGGGTCGGCCCGGCCGGCGGGGCTTTGTTTCAGCGCTGCGTAGCCTTCAAATAGTTCCAGATTCGCGTTCCCATCCGGCGCGCGCCAAGCGTGCAAAGCAGTTCGGCGAGCCGACGACGGAACGGGTGCGGGGTGAATCTGAGCGGCCAAAGATCATCGGCGGAATCGAAAGACAGGCGCGGAACGGCGTCGATCCGGCGGCGGTGGCCTTCGGTTTCGCTGGTCAGCGTGTCGACCATCGCGCCGGAAATTTCGAGCCCTGCGCCGCGCGCCGCGATCGGCAGGGCCGCGAAGAGCCCGGCGAATTCTTCGAGGCCATCGCGACCCGCGTTATGGTGCGCGAAACTGGAATACAATTCGGGAAGATACTCATCGGCGAGCATGAATGACGATCCTGGCCTGATGTCTTCGTAACGCAATATTTTGTCGAGCCGCTCTGCCGGGGTTCGCAGCAGGCAATTGCAGTGGATGATGAAAGCCTCCTCCGGCGCGAAGTCGAAATATTCAGCGTCCACAAATCCCGGCGTATGGACCTTTTCGAGAAACTTCACCCGGCCGGCGTGAAAGAAGCGCGGCTGCGGGTGGAGATAGTCGCGACGGTATGGGTTTGGATAGCGCGTCTGAGACCGGCTGTAGGAGATCGCGCCGGCTTCGTCGCAAAACAGCTCGCGTCTGGAGACCTGCCAGACCTGATTGAGCGATTTGCGGCCGACCCTCCTAATCCAGTCGAGCAAGGCGCGGGTCGGGAATTCGTCGTCGTCGAGCCGCAGCAGCCATCCGCCGCCCGCCGCGCGTGCGCCGAACTCGACCATCCCCGCTTCGGCATAGTCGCCACTCGGCGTGAAGACGACGCAATCGGCGTCCTTGGCGCGCAGCAGCTTGAGCGTCCCGTCCGCGCTGCGGGCGTCGACGATATAAAGCGGTTCGACCCCGATCGCGCGATAGGCGTCGAGAAAGATGCCGACCCATTTGGCGCTGTCGCGCGTCGGGATGAAGATCCGGAGTTTTTGCCTTCCGAGCTGGCGTCTCGGGTGCGCCCAACGCGCAAAAAACCTTTTTGCGACCAATGCGTCCATTTTGGGCACACCTTTCGTCAATACATTTTTTCTATAAATATACTCTGCTTCTACTTCCCCCCTCGATCCTCGCAGCATCGAAATTCTCCTGATTCTTCAATCAGCGCAGGAAGCGCAAGCGCGCGCGCAAGGCCTCGTAGAGCGGCGCGTCGCCCATGAGCGTCGGAATGAGCATGGCGGTGAAACACGCCGCCAGCATCGGCAGCAGCAGGAGCGCGCTGCCTGTCATTTCCGTAACCAGCACGAGCCCCGTGAGCGGCGCGCGCACGACGCCTGCGAAAAACGCAGCCATCCCCACGACTGCGAAAGCCTGCGGCTGAATGGGAAGGTCCGGGAACGCCAAACCACAACCGGCGCCATAGAGCAACCCCAGTTGAGCGCCCAGCGCAAGCAGCGGCGCGAAAAGACCGCCTGGCGTTCCCGCCGCATAGGACAATGCGCCGAACCAGAACCTCAGTTGAAGGAGATATGGCAGGACGAAAAGATGCGGCGCGCCGAGCAGCGCAGTCTGGGTGAGATTGTCGCCGCCGCCGACGCATTCGGGTCCGAACCAGGCGATAACGCCCGTCGCCGCGCCGATCGCGGCGGCGCATGTCTCCGCCGGCAGTCCGCGCATGAGGTCCACTGCAGCCAGCGTCGCGAGCACCGCCCTGTTGTAGGCGACCGCAACGGCCCCGCAAACGACGCCAAGGACGAAGAACATCGGCCCGATCGCCGGCGCGGGATAGGCCAGCGCCGGCAGCTGAAAATCCGGCGCATCGCCAAGAATGAGATGGGCGACGGCGATCGCCGTCGAGGACGCCGCCAGCGCGGCGATCGCTATCCTGTGCTCGAATTTTTGAACGAGCTCTTCCAGCACGAAAACCGCGCCGGCCATCGGCGCATTGAAGGCCGTCGCCAGGCCCGCGCCCGCGCCCGCCGCCAGCAGAACGCGGCAATCCGCCCAGTCGCGGCGGAAGGCGTCGCCGAAGAGATGGCCGAGCGCCGCTCCCATCTGCACGCTGGGGCCTTCACGGCCGAGCGCAAGGCCCGAACCGATCGCCAGGCATCCGCCAACGAATTTCACCGGCAAAAGGACAAAAGGCGCCGGCGCCGCCTGTCCGTGCAAGACCGCTTCCACGTGTGGAATCCCGCTCCCCGACGCATGTGGCGAAAACCGCCGAACCAGCCATGCCGCGGCGACGGCTGCAAACGCGCAGGCGCCGACGAGCAGAACGAAACCCGCGAGCGAGTGGCCGTGCGCCCAATCGATGGCGGCTGCGCGAAGAACGTCGGCCCGCTGCAGCGCGAGCCGGAAAAGCGCGCAGACGAGACCCGCGACGGCGCCGACCAACAGCGCCAGCGTCGCGAGAACTGTCAGACTGCCCTCCGAACGCGCCGAGGCCGTCGAGCGTGCCTCCGTAGAGATCGCGATTAAGCATTATCGCAGCGGCTCAGTCTGTGGAGGCGGGAGCGCCACGGCGAAGCCATAGCATAATAGCAGTCGGGAGCGCGCTCCTGCAGCGTCGGCGCTCCGAAGCTGAGAACTTGGGTCGCGGTCGCGCCCACGCCGATGCGATTCATCTCCCTCGCTTGAGCCGGCGATGCGCGGCGGGAGCGGACCAATGCTCGCGCTCGCGCTGTCTTGTCCGGCGCGGCCGCGTTTGGCATGGTGCGCGCCAACCAACGAAGGGAGCGCGCATGACCGGGGTTTTCAGGATAGTCGCCGCCGTGATCTTGTTTTGCGTCGGTCTCGCGGCCCCGGCCCTGGCGCATACGCCCGATATTTCGACGGGCAAGATCGCGCCCAAAGACAATCGCGTCTATGTCGTCGACGTCGGCTTTCTCGCCACCGACCTCGAACGCATGTTCCGTGAGACGATGAGCGAACGCGCCGGCCTCGATCTCTCGGCGCCGGGCGCGCTTGAGGCGGAAATCGGCAAATTTGTCGAAAAACGCATCGCGATGCGCGACGCAACCGGCCGCGCCTGCGTCGCCAATGTCATCAAATCCGGCGAAGATCCCGAGAACCAGGACAGCGCCCTCATCGTCGTGCGCTTCGATTGCGGCGCAACGGACGGCGCGCTCTTCTACGACGCGACGAAGCTTCTCGCCGCGCATGGCGCAAAAGGAAAGCATCTGGTCACGCTTGAGGGAACCGAAAACGCCGGCCAGACCATGCTCTATCCGGACGATCCGCCGCTCGATCTGTCAAAGCCGATGGAAACGACGGCGCAGTTGATGTGGAAGTTTCTCAAGGCGGGCGTCGAACACATTGTCACCGGCTACGATCATCTGTGCTTCCTGTTCGCGCTCATTCTGTGGGCTACCCGGATCTGGCCGGTCGTCAAGATCGTCACCGCCTTCACCATTTCGCATTCGATCACGCTGTCGCTTGCCGCGCTCAACATTTTCACGCTGCCCTCGACATTGGTCGAAGCGCTGATCGCCGCTTCGATCGTTTTCGTCGCGGTCGAGAATTACTTCTCGCGCGACGTCGACAACCGCTGGCGCAACACCTTCCTCTTCGGCTTCATCCACGGCTTCGGTTTCGCCTCGGCGCTGACCGAGATGGGCGTGCCGCAAGGCGGCGTCGTGCCTGCGCTCGCCGCCTTCAACATCGGCGTCGAGCTTGGCCAGATCGCCATCGTCTTCGCGGTCATGCCGCTCCTGTTCTTCATCGACAAGCAGACAGGCGGCAGGCGCAGCGAGAAGCTCGTCTACGTGGTCTCGGCGCTGATTGCGATTGCGGGCGTCTACTGGTTCCTGGAGCGGATCGGCGTTCTTCCGGGGTGAAGGGGATCTGACCGGATTGTCCAAGGCTTGCGCGCGCTACTTATCCGGTCGGAATGGAGCCGCCATGAAGACCCCTCACCCGGATGATTTTCGCATCGAGCGCGATGGCTTGCACATCGTCGTGACCTTCACGCCTGCGGGCAAGCGGTTCGCTTATGGCTCTGATGGCGAGGAGATTGGGAGCGCCGAGACGCAGGCGCAGCCCGAGCAGGTTGATTACCATCCGAGGGAAGTGAAGCGCATGGCCGCGAAGCTCGCTGCCCAAGTGAGACGCCGCGCCCATTGACAACGGCGACGCTCTCGGCTGGGGCGTCGCCAGCGCCTATCCCCGCACCCGCACATATTCGCCCGGCGCGTCGCAGATGATCTTGAGCTTGCCGCCGCCCGGCTGGCGCGCGGGGACTTTCCTGGGCGCCTGCGCCGTCACCCAGGACAACCAGTGCGGCCACCAGGAACCCTTCGTCTCCTTCGCCGTCTTGACCCAGTTCTCGAAGGAACCACTCACGGATCCTCCAGCCCAATACTGATATTTCTCCTTGGAAGGCGGATTGATGATGCCCGCGATATGGCCCGAGCCGCCCAACAGGAAAGTCACCTCGCCGCCGAAAAACTTCGCGCCGCGAAACACCGATTGCGCCGGCGCGATATGATCGTCCTTCGCTGCGATCTCACAGACCGGTATTTTGACCTGACGCAGATTGAGCCGCACGCCGTCGATGACCATCTCGCCGCGCGCCAGGCGATTTTCGAGATAGCAGCCGCGAAGATAGAAGGAGTGATTGGCGCGCGGGATGCGCGTCGAGTCGGAATTCCAATACAGGAGATCGAATGCCGCAGGCTCGACCCCCTTCATGTAATTGTTGACGACATAATTCCAGATGAGTTCGTTCGGCCGCAGCATGTTGAAGGCGTTGGCCATCTTGACGCCTTCGAGATAGCCGGTGCGCGCCATGCTTTCGTCAAGCGCCGCAAGCCGCGCCTCGTCGACGAAAATCTGCAGATCGCCGGCGTCGGAAAAATCGACCTGCGTCGCAAAGAAGGTCACGCTGTCGATGCGATCGTCACCGGTCGCGGCCATATAGGCGAGGGTCAGCGCGAGCAGCGTGCCGCCGACGCAATAGCCCGCGGCCGTGACCTTGCGCTCGCCGGTCGCCCTCTCGATCACGTCAAGCGCGGTTAGCACGCCTTCGTGCATATAGGCCTCAAAGCCTTTTTCCGCCTTGGTCTCGTCGGGATTGACCCATGAAATGATGAAGACGGTGAAGCCCTGCTCGACGGCCCAGCGCACGAAACTTTTTTCGGGATTGAGATCGAGCACATAGAATTTGTTGATCCAGGGCGGCGTGATGAGCAGCGGTCGCGCATAGACCTCCGCCGTCGTCGGTTCATATTGGATGAGCTCCATCACGTCATTGCGCCAGACCACTTTGCCGGGCGTATTCGCGATATCCGCGCCGAGTTCGAATCTCCGGGCCGCGCTTTGACGAATCTTCAGCACGCCGCCGCCCGCTGAGATGTCTTCCGCAAGCATCTTCAAGCCGCGAACAAGATTTTCGCCCTTGGCGTCGATTGTCGCGCGCAGCAGTTCGGGGTTGGTCGGCACGAAATTCGATGGCGAGATCGCGCTTGAGATCAGCCGCGCATAAAAGGCGGCCCTCGCCTTTGTCTGCGGGTCGAGGCCCTCGGCCCTTTCCACCATGTCGCCGGCCCAGCGCGACGCGAGCAGATAGGATTGCCGCAGCCAATCGAAGAACGGATTCTCGTTCCATTCCGAATCCGCGAAGCGCTTGTCGGAAAGATCCGACGGGACGATCGGTGCGACGTCTTCGCCGCTGTAGCGGCGCATCGTCTGTCGCCAGACCTCGCTCAGTCCTTTGTATAGATCCGCTTGGGCGGCGGCGGCGCGTTCAGGCTTCGATAGCCAATATTCGGCGACCGCCCCGAGCGTTTTCGTGGCGTCGGCGACGCTCGCGGCAAGTTCGCTGCGCGCTTCCTCAGGATTGGCGCCGCCGATCGCCGCGGCCAGCGCCTTGCGCCCCTGGTCCACAAGCTGCGCCATGTTGTCGGCGATCGTTTCGTAGTCGAGACGGCCGAACGTCCCCCCAGTTGCGAGCGTTGGCGCGCCGCCGTCGGTCTTAGCGGGAAGCGTCTTCTGCGCCGGAGCGCTGATGCCGGAAGTCGGTCCCGCTGCAGGTTTTTTCCCGGCCTTACGCGGCGCCTTGCTTGGCGCGTCGCCTGGCGCGTTGCCTGGCGGCCTTGCCTTGCCGCGCGACGACGCCTTTTTCGCTCGGCCCGGTCGCGTTGGGCTGGCCGCGGGGTCCTGGTCCTCAGTCGCGCTCATGCCCTTAACCGCCTGTGTCCAAATGAGGGGCCGCCGCGCCGCATCGCCGCGTCCCACTCGTCTAACAATTGCCCGCCGAGGAGAAAAGCTCTAGCCGCACAGCCGATAGTAGCTGTGTCTTGAGACATAAGCTTTAAATATAACAATGCAATGTTGATCATTCGGCGTCGAAACGCGCCTCTGACGCCGGTAGGCGAAAAGGTCGCACGCGAGCAAGTGGAAGGGCCTCGGAACGCGCTATGCGGCCCCCGCGCTGTCCAACGCCTCGAGGCTCGATGACAGCGGCAGGCCGTGCGCGGCGGCGACCGGCGCGGAAAGGATCCGCCCGCCGGAAATCTCCAATCCCGCCCGCAGATGTCGATCGTCCTCCAGCGCACGACGCCAGCCCTTGTCGGCGAGCACCCGCACGAAAGGCAATGTGGCGTTGTTGAGCGCGAAAGTCGACGTGCGCGGCGTGATTCCAGGCATGTTCGTGACGCAATAATGCACGACGCCATCGATCACATAGACCGGGTCGGAATGGCTTGTCGGCCGCGAAGTCTCGCAGCTGCCGCCCTGGTCGATCGCGACATCGACGATCACGGCGCCGCGCTTCATCGTCGCCAGCATGTCCCGCGTGATCAGGATCGGCGCCTTGGCGCCCGGGGCGAGCGCCGCGCAGATGACGAGATCGGCGCGCTTCACCGATTCGGCGATCGCCGCGCGAGTCGAATAGATGGTGCGGGCTGAGAAACCGAAACGCGTTTCTAGCCGCCGAAGCGCGTCGGGGTTGCGGTCGGCGACCAGCACGCTCGCGCCCATGCCGAGCGCAATCGCCGTCGCCTGAACGCCGACGCTGCCAGCGCCGAGAACAAGGACGTCGGCAGGCGGCGCGCCCGGCGCGCCGGCGAGCAGCACGCCGCGGCCCCCCGCCTGCTTTTCGAGAAAATGCGCGCCGACTTGCGTCGCGAGCCGCCCGGCGATTTCCGACATTGGCGCAAGCAGCGGCAGCCCGCCGCCCGGCGCAGTGACCGTCTCATAAGCGATGCAATGCGCGCCGCTCGCCATCAGCTCGCGCGTGAGTTCAGCGTCCGCGGCAAGATGGAGATAGGCGAAGAGCACATGGTCGGGGCGCAAATAGGCGATTTCGCGCCGCTGCGGCTCCTTCACCTTCACGATCAATTGCGCCACGCCGAAGAGCGCTTCCGGACCGTCGACGAGGTTCGCGCCCGCGGCGGCGTAATCCGAATCGGAAAGCCCCGCGCCCGCGCCTGCGCCGCGCTCGATGAACACCTCATGTCCCGTATGAACGAGTTCGGCGACTGAAGAGGGCGTCAGCCCGACGCGATATTCGTTGTCCTTGATTTCTTTCGGCGCGCCGACGCGCATTTCCGGCTCCAAAAATACGGCGTCGACCTCGGTATCAATCTCGCCTTGAGGGAATATATGCAGAGGGCGGCCTTTCGCCACAAGGGCGAAGGTCAAGCGAGCGTCAAAACGGGGGAGAGAAAAAATGCCGACCATCAATACCGACAAAGTGTGTTTTGTCGCCGTCAAGGCTCGCGAGCTTGAAAGCGAGGATGAGGGCATCGAGGCGGACGCCTCTAACGCGACGGACGACGGCTTCGTCAGCGTATTGACGGAAGACGCCTTCCCCACCATTCGCGACGAAGTGTCATCCTTCATCGAATCGATGGACATTGACGAGCAGATCGAGCTTGTCGCGCTGATGTGGGTCGGGAGAGGCGATTTCGCCGCCAGCGAATGGAGCGAGGCGGTGGCGCAAGCGCGGGCCCGGCATGAAGGCTCGACGTCGGCCTATCTGCTCGGCGTTCCGCTTCTCGCCTCATTCCTCGAGGGCGGCCTCGAGGAATTTGGCGAAAGCTGCGCCCTTTATGCCTCCGACCGGCAGTGAGCGTGCCGCGAAGCGAAAGGCTGAGTGGCGTCTTCTTGGCGACAAGATCGAAGAATGGCGGACGGAACCTCGATACGCCGGCGAAACCGACCATATTACGGTCATGCGGCGAACGTTGAGGAGACCTCCATGAATCGCAGAATCTTTGCAACGGCGCTGGCTCTATCCATCGCAGCTTTTGTCGCGCCACGGCTGGCCTACGCCGAAGATCATCTGGCTGAGGCCATCACCCACACCAAGCAGGCGATCGGCGAAGGCAAGGCTGGAAAGGCCGACGCGCTGACGATGCACGCGGAAGAAGCTTTAAAGCACGCAAAGGCTTCCCAGGCCGAGAAGCCCAACGAGCATACCAAACAGGGCGTATCGCATCTCGAAATGGCCATTGATCACGGCAAGCAGAAGCATGCCGACATCGCGACGAAGCACGCCGAAGAAGCGTTGACCCATCTCGACGCCGCCAAGAAATAGCGGCGCCGGTCAGACATGAGAAGAGAGCGGTCTTTCCGAGGCCGCTCTTTTTTTGCGCCGATTTATGCGCCTTGTTGAAGCGCGGCGCAGGCAATGACAGCGCCGTTCGGATCGCCTATGCACGTCTCGGCGGAGCGTCCGCCGACGGGCCCTTGATGAAGCTGTTCTCCTCGCTGCTGCGCGTCAAATCGATCGAGTCGCTGCAAGCCGAAGCCGACCGGCCGGGCGGTTTCCGTCGCGTGCTCGGCGTCTGGCAGCTCACCGGAATCGGCCTTGGCGGCCTGATCGGCGTCGGCATTTTCGTGTTGACCGGCGTTGTCGCGGCGACTCAGGCGGGACCGGGCGTCGCCCTCTCCTTCGTGATCGCCGGCGTCGCGAGCGCCGCGGCGGCGCTCTCCTATGCCGAATTTGCCGGCATGATTCCGGTCGCCGGCAGCGCCTATACATATGCCTACGCCGTGCTTGGCGAGCTCGCCGCCTCGATCATCGGCTGGGATCTTCTGCTTGAATATGCGCTCGTCGTCGCCGTGGTGGCGATCGGCTGGTCTGCTTATTTGCAGGCGCTGCTCGCGCAATTCGGCCTCACGCTTCCGGAATGGGCGGGCGGCGCGCCTGGAACCGGCCCCGGCCGCGTCGTCGATCTCTTCGCCGCGCTCGGCGCGCTTGGCGTCGCCGGCCTGCTGACGCTGCGCATCGAACTTGGCGCGGGATTCAATACCGCGATGGTCGTCGTCAAGATCGCCGCGGCGTTGCTGGTGATTGCGGCGGGCATCCCCTATGTGCGCGTCGAGAACTGGACGCCCTTCATGCCTTTCGGCTTTTCCGGCGTGGCGCAAGGCGCGGCGGTGGTGTTCTTCGCGGTGTTTGGCTACGACACGCTGACGACGGCCGCCGAAGAAGCCCGCGCGCCGCAGCGCGACGTGCCGCGCGCCGTGCTTCTGTCGCTTGGCGTGGCGCTCACCCTCTATATCGCGATGTCGCTCGTGCTCACCGGCGTCGTGCGCTACGACACGCTCGACACGCCGGCGCCGGTTGCGACCGCTTTCGCTTCGCTGGGCCTGCCCTGGGTCGCCTTCGTCGTGTCGCTTGCGGCGGTCGCCGGCATCGCCAGCGTGATGCTCGCCTTTCTGCTTGCCTGCGCCCGCATCTGGTTCGCGATGAGCCGCGACGGGCTGCTCCCCGAATGGTTCGCCAAGCTCCATCCGCGCTTTTCTACGCCCTATCGGCCGACGCTGATCGCCGGCGCGCTGACCGCGCTCGTCGCCGCGCTCTACCCGATCAAGGAAGTGGCGGAGCTTGTGAATATCGGCACGCTTTCCGCCTTCGTCGTCATCTGTTCGGCGATCATCGTGCTGCGCCGCACGCGGCCTGACGCGCGGCGCAGCTTTCGCGCGCCCCTCGTCCCCTTCACGCCGCTCGCCGGGGTCGGCTTCTCGCTTTGGCTCTTGTCGCGCCTGCCGGCCGTGGCCTGGGAGCGCTTCGCCATCTGGATGGCGATCGGGCTGGCCGTCTATTTCTTCTATGGACGAAAGAAGAGTCTGCTCGCGCGCCAAAATCCCCCAATTGTTCATCGCGACAAACCAACATGACCAGACCCGCGCAAACTTTGTAATCCTTAACGGAATTATGCCGTTACCAGAAGGTTTGAGTCGGACTCCATGCCAGCGTCGCGCCGGCGACCCGTTGCGCCATCTAGACAGTTTGCATTGTTTCATATTGTCTATTGCTTGCTAACGCGGCCGAGTTGCGGAAGCCGATGGCGCGCTTGGGGTCATCGACCTTGCGCGATCATTACAAATTGGAACTACTCGGAAACTTGTTGGATCTTGCGTGAAAAGCAACTCGGCGAAGGCTCATGCAAAGCAAGGCGAAATATCCGCAACCGAAGCAACGCTCGGCAATTTTGGAGAGCACACGAAACCTAAAAATGGCGCGCTCAGCGCATCGTTACGTGCGCGGGTCCACCGTAAAATTCTATGAATGGCTGGACCAAATCAAGGCGGGCGCAATTCCGGAAGGGCCATCGATTTGGATTTGCGGCGATTGTCATGTTGGAAATCTCGGCCCGGTCGCGAACTACCGTGGCGCCATTGAAATTCAGATCAGAGATCTTGATCAGACTGTCATTGGCAACCCGGCGCACGATCTCTTGCGCCTCGCTCTTTCTCTCGCTTCCGCGGCTCGCGGCTCTGACCTGCCCGGCGTGACGACCGCGCTCATGTTGGAAGCCATGATGGAGGGCTATGAGAAGTCCTTCGCGCCGGATTTCGACGTGGAAAGCGACCTCGAGGCTCCCGACACGGTCCGGCTTATCATTCGACAGTCGTCCGGTGCGACGTGGAAAACATTGGCGAATGAACGCATCAATGGCCCAAAGCCGCAAATCCCCTTAGGCCGGCGCTTCTGGCCCATCTCCAAACAGGAAAATGACCAACTCACACAACTTGCCCAGAGCGACGAAATCAGGCGCCTGGCGACCATGCTTGGATCGCGCGATGACGACGCGGCCGTCAAGCTTCAGGACGCTGCATACTGGATGAAAGGCTGTAGCTCGCTTGGGCTGCTGAGATACGCAGCCCTACTGTCTGTGGGCAATCGTCGATCGGACAAACAATATTGCCTGATGGATTTCAAAGAGGCGAAGACCGCCGCCGCGCCACGCGCAAAGGGCGCCAAAATGCCGCTCGACCAAGCGGAACGTATGGTGGAAGGCGCGCGATATCTTTCGCCTTATTTGGGCAAACGCGCCCGTGCGACGAGCCTGCTGGGCAAGCCGGTTTTTGTCAGAGAGCTGCTTCCGCAAGATCTCAAAGTCGAAGTCGAGAAGTTGACGGACCTGGAGGCGGTCAGAATCGCCGCTTATCTTGCCGCAGTTGTCGGCAAGGCGCACAGCCGCCAATTGGACGCCTCGTCGAGGAAGGCTTGGCTGACCGACCTCGAACGCAATCGCACGTCACAGCTCGATGCGCCCACTTGGCTATGGAAAGCGGTCGTCGAGCTACTCGGCATACATGAAAGGGCTTACTTGGAACATTGTCGCAAATATGCGCTGAGCACGCGAGAGACGAGAGCAAAGGAGGAGCGCGAGGTCGCCGCGCGGGAGTCGCAGGATCACGCATAGCGCCTTAATGATACAAAGCACGGATCGGCGCGCCAGCTTGACGCTGGGCGCTCTTTCCCAGCAAATCCCGACTGGCCGACAGACTTTCGAGCCCATGATTTCGAGCCCATGACCTCCCTGCGCATCGCGTGAGCCGACCCGCGACGCGACCGCATGCGGCTCCTTGAGAAAGCGCCGCGCAATGAATGTCGCTGACGTCGCCGTCGCCTCGACCGCAGTTGCTTCGGAAATTCCTCGATTTCTCTATTACTTTTTGGCCGGCTACTTTGCGCTTATTGCAATCCTCTGGTTGCGACGCCGATTTTTAATGCGGGAGAGGACCAGCGCTTCTTCGAAGGCACGGCGTGACGACTCCGCCTGGTGGCTCTCCTTCAAAGCGGGCGCCCCGCACAATGCGACCGCGGCGACCGGTTTAACGAGCGCCGAGGCGCGCGCGCGTCTCGCCGAGTTCGGCCCCAATCGCTTCGACGTTCGTCAACAGCAGCCTTTGTTCCTGCAATTTCTTTCGCGCTTCAGGAATCCGCTCGTCATTCTGCTGCTCGTCGCCAGCGCGATTTCGGCGTTCACGGGAGAAGTCGCCAATTTTGTGATCATTTCCGCGATCGTGCTGTTCAGCGTCACGCTCGACTTTTTTCAGGAGCATCGCGCCGGCAAAGCCGCGGAGCGATTGCGTCAGTCGGTCTCGGTGCGCGCCAACATCGTTCGCGATGGCCGAGAGGTCGAGGCGCCCGTCGCCGACGTCGTTCCGGGCGACCTCGTCATATTGTCCGCTGGCGACATGATTCCCGCCGATGGATTGGTTTTGGAAGCGCGCGATCTATTCGTCAAGCAGGCGCTGCTAACCGGCGAGCCCTATCCCGTCGAGAAACGGCCGGGGCCGGTTGAGGCCGACGCAACCGATATTCAGGACGCCGCCAACGCCGTGTTCATGGGAACCAGCGTGATCAGCGGCAGCGCCAAGATACGCGTGGTGAAAACCGGTGCCGACACGGCGATCGGCGCCGTCGCCGATCGCGTCAGGCGTCAGCCGCCGCCGTCGGCCTTCGAGATCGGGACGCATCGCTTTGGCTTGCTCATCATGCGTCTCACGATCCTTCTCGTGTTGTTCGTTGTCCTAGTCAACGCCTTGTTGCACAAGCCGTGGCTCGAGTCGTTCCTCTTCGCCGTCGCTCTTGCCGTGGGGCTTACCCCCGAGTTGTTGCCCATGGTGGTGTCAGTCACCTTGTCGCGTGGCGCCCTGCACATGGCGAAGCGGCGTGTCATCGTCAAACGATTGACCGCCATCCAAAATCTAGGGTCGATGGACATTCTGTGCACGGACAAGACCGGCACGTTGACCGAAGCGAAGATAAGGCTGGAGCGGCATGTGGACGCGGCCGGGAGGCCCAGCGACCGGGTTCTCGAACTCGCTTATCTGAACAGTTTTTTTGAGACGGGCTTAAAGAGCCCGCTCGACGACGCGATCCTCGACCATCGAAATATCGACGTGCATGAATGGAAGAAGATCGACGAAGTTCCATTCGACTTCGAGAGGCGGCGCGTCTCCGTGCTCCTTGAAAAGGGCGGAGAACGATTGCTGGTGGTCAAAGGCGCCGCAGAGGAAATCATCGCACTCTGCAATCTCTATCAGGATTCGCAAAATGACGCGCAGCGCGCGCTTGAACCCTCGGCGCTCGCGCAGATCAGCGGCCAGCGCATCGCCCTCGAAAAAGACGGCTTTCGGCTCCTGGGCATCGCCTGGCGCCGCGTTCCGCTCGACCACCCGCATGCCGTGGTCGGCGACGAGGCGGAGTTGGTGTTCGAGGGGTTCGCGGGATTTCTCGATCCTCCCAAAACCAGCGCCGGGCCTGCGCTCGCGGCCCTCGCCGCAAGCGGCGTGACGGTAAAGATCGTGACCGGCGACAGTGAATTGGTCACTCAGCATGTCTGCGCCAGCTTAAATATCCCCGTTGAGGGCGTGCTGACCGGCAAGGAGATCGGCGACATGGACGACTCGGCGCTGCGCGTCAGAGTGGAGCAGACGAATCTCTTTTGCCGAGTCAATCCTGCGCAAAAAGATCGGGTCATTCTCGCGCTGAAAGCGCGCGATCACGTCGTCGGATATTTAGGGGATGGAATTAACGACGCGCCGTCCCTGCACTCGGCCGACGTCGGTCTATCGGTCGATTCGGCTGTCGACGTTGCCAAGGAAGCGGCCGACATGATCCTCCTCGACCAGGATTTGCACGTGCTCCACGAAGGCGTCTTGGAGGGTCGCCGGACATTCGCCAATATCATGAAATATATCATGATGGGAACCAGCTCGAATTTCGGCAACATGTTCAGTATGGCGGGCGCATCGCTCCTGCTGCCGTTCCTGCCGATGCTGCCGACGCAAATCCTTCTCAACAACATCCTTTACGATATTTCGGAAGTGCCGATTCCCTTGGACGAGGTCGACGTCGAAGACCTGCGCCGGCCGCAAATTCTCGACATGACCTTTATTCGCAACTTCATGCTGGTCATCGGTCCGATCAGCTCCGTCTTCGACTTTCTGACGTTTTACATCCTGCTGGTCGTGCTGAACGCCGACGAGAGTTTGTTTCGCACCGGCTGGTTCGTTGAATCGCTGTCCACTCAGGTTTTGGTGATCTTCATTATTCGCACGCGCGCAAACCCGTTTAAGAGTCGCGCAAATCCCGTCCTTGCCGTTACGTCCTGCGCGATCGTCCTCATCGGCGCACTGCTGCCGTTCAGCCCGCTCGCGTCCTATTTCGGATTCGTGCCGCCGCCGGGTCAATTTTATCTGATCCTCGCCGCAATGGCGGTCGCCTATTTGGCGATTGTGCAATTCGCCAAAAAGGGCTTTTATCAATGGTTCGATAGGTCGCGCAGGCCCTGAGGGCGAACCCATAAAACATCCGTTCGACCGGATCGGAGCAGAGAGGAGCTTCGACCAGCGGCCGGAAGGGTGAGCGCTCGCCAAAGTTGCATCGATGCGACGGGGCATCCCCGCCCCCGTCCCAGGACGCGAATTAGGCAGCAGAATCTTTGCGGGAAACTGGAACCAAAAAAGACGGCGATTGTTTTTGTAAGCGTCTCGCGCGCGACGCAAATGAGAGGCGCGCATCGGTTTCATCGCGGCGGGGCCGAAGTTTGGCGGCGGCGCCAATTTTTTTGCAACTCGCCGGCTGTCCCAAGAAATTTTTTTAAGGAGGGCCCGTCCATGGCCGACCACAACGACCCGAATGCCGTAAATTCGATTTTTTCCGACATCGATGTCAGCGCCGCCGATCTCTACGACATATTCGGCTTCCCTTCCGACGATAAGGATGGCGGCGAGAAGGTCGTCATCGCGCTGACTTTCGCGTCCGTCCCCGACGCCGGCGTGTTTGATACGGACATGCTCTATCGCATTTTGATCGCGCCGGACAAACGCATCGAGCGGCCGGGCAAGGACGATCAAAGTCTCGAGGGCCTGCTCAAATATCTCGACGGCGTGAAGTCGAAATACCTCAGCGTTCTCAAACCCGCGGAGATCCGCGTAACCGTCGACCGCGACAATCGCGCCCATATCCGCTTCTTCAACTTTCCGGGCGGCGATTTCTCTGAGGTGATCGACGCCAACGCCAACACGACGCTGAGATCGCCAAAGGGCCACGTCATCCAGGCTTTCATCGGGGGGCGCGACGACGCTTTCTTCAACGATCTGCCGGGGTTCTTCCGCTCCATCAATTATGCGCCGCAATATTATCATGTGCCGCACTCGCTGCCCGAGTTGCGCGAGCTGAAAATTCCAAAGACGCTGATCGAACTCGAAGGCAATGATCTCTTCAATTATGATCCCGCCTTTCCCGACTGGGGCAATGGGTTCAAGAAGGAGCTGCCGCCTGGGCCCTATGAGTGGAAGGGCACGACATTCAAGAAGGACGCCAAGGGCAATTTCCGCTTCGTCTATTCCGGCAGTGATGCGCGCGCGGGTCAAAACTGCAATGCGATCATCCTTGAAATTCCGCTCGCCTTCCTCACCGACAATCCGGCGCAGCACCGTATCGTCAACACCTGGGGCGAGAGCTGGGTGTTGAAGGCGGCGAACAAGATCGAGACCATCCCCGACGATCCGTTCTGGCTCGAGCACCCGCATGTGCTGCTCGACGCCTGGACGCTCGACGACGAGCTGAAAAAATACAAGCTCGTCGACACCGACGGACAGGCGTTCGCCGATGCCGCGTTGAGCGAACGAGAGGATAACCGCCAGCTCGGGGCGAATAATTTCTGGCTCGCGCCGCATTTCGTCAGGCGGCTCGGCCATCTCGGCTGGGGCTTCGGCCCGTCGATCACCGCGCTCGGGCTCGCCAGCGCCTTCGACCACGACAATTCGCCGATATCGGTCCACCGCACCTATACGACCGTCATCGAGGCCTTCCCGCGCGTGAAGAAGATGCTGTTCCAGGAACTCAACATGCCTGACGACTCATGGAATCCTAAGGGCCTGCCGATCCCGTTGCGTCGGCCGGTCGACGTTTTCATTCCCAATGTGAATTCGATCGACATGGACACGACCGGCACATGGCCTTTTGGCCGGCGCTTGGAAGACCAGGTGGCGACCCGCTTCCTCTCGCTCTTCCTCGACATGACCGCAACGCTGAACGAGAAGAAATATCATGTCGAGCTGCTCAACGACCCGGCGCTTTGGCAGAGTGCGCCGATTGAGCCGAAAACGCCGCCCAATCCCATGAAAAACGACAAGGCGTTTTTGACGAGTTTCCCCTATCTGGCCGAGCCTTGGTAACCGCGAGCGCTCACTGAAGCAAACCGGTCTCGGCTTTCGGATTGCTTCGCTTCGCCTCGCTGGCAATGAGGCGTGAAGCGATCCCAAGAGATCGCCCAATCGGAGGTGGAGCTGAGCATGATCTCCCTGGTTGAAACACCTGAAGGATATGACACGGAGATGCGCCGGATCGAGCAGGCGCTGGATGAGATGGGCGATCATGCGCTCGATCGCTCAGGCGACGCCGAACAGATCACCCGATATGCTTGGCGGCGGTATCAGAAGGCCGCCGTCGCGGGCGATTTAAAGGAGCTCGCGACTGTTGATAGCCTGTTGGACAAGGCCATCGCGCTTCTCGCCGATCCCTCCGACCTCCATCTGCTCAAGGCCAATGTCGCCTTTAAGCTCCATCGCCTGGACGACGTGCGCGCCGCGCTCTCGGCTGCGCCCCTGGTGCGCGACAGTCGGGAGGCGCGCATGCTCGCTGCAGATCTCGCCTTTCAGGAGGGGCGCTATGATGCCGCGCGTGCAGGTTACGACGAATTGATCGTCGAGGAGCGAAGCTGGGACGGCCTCGCGCGTCTCGCACATTTCCTGTTCAAGATGGGCGACGACGCGAGCGCCGCGCTTCTTTACGAGGAAGCCGAAGACCAGCTGACCGCAAAGCAGATGCGAAACTTCGCTTGGCTCGAGACGCAAATCGGACTGATGGATTTCCAACGCGGACGCTACAAGGAGGCCGAGAGCCGCTATGCCCGGGCGGACAAATCCTATCCGGGCTACTGGTTCGTCAAGGAACACATCGCCGAATTATGGGGCGCGCAGGGGCGCTATCTGGAAGCGGCCGCGCTGTTGGAAGACATTGTGGCCTGCGCCGATCGCGCGGACTTGGCGCAAGCGATCGGCGAGTTATACGACCTCGCGGGACGCGAGGAGACCGCAAAGATTTGGAAGGGAAGAGCGCTCGCGGCCTATCTGCGCTCGGCGCAGTCTGGCGACGTCCATTACTACCACCATCTGGTCGATTATTACGCCGACGTCGCCGAGGATGGCGTGAATGCGACGATCTGGGCGCTTAAGGACATCGCGCTGCGCGAGAATTTTTCGACGCAGTCGGCGCTGGCCTGGGCCTACTTTCGGGCCGGTCGTTTCGCCGACGCCGTCCAATGGAGCGACCGCGCGCTCAGTTCCGGCGCGTCTTCCGCCAAGCTTCATCACCAGGCGGCGCAAATCTATTCGGCTGCGGGAAACTCGTCGAAAAGCGTGGCGCTTTTAGCTTTGGCCCACAGCATCAACCCATGCGTCGACAGCTTTCATATTCATCACTGACTTCGACGCGCGATGATCATGGATCAGATGACTGAGAGACGGCTCGTCGAGGTCGTGCAGAACATCTGCCAATCTCTCATCGTCAGACCGCCCCGGGGCGAATCCGGCCCCATAGGTCTGACGCAATGTGGATATAAGCGCATTGCCATGTTTCTTGCTGATTCTGCCGTTCTTGTCCCGATGGCGGCCGTCGAGTCCCTGTTGCTTTGTCATGACCGTTACCTCGGGTCGATGGGAAATAGGGGAATTGATTTTTTCAAGAACGGCCGCGGCCGTGGGCTCTGCGACAGGCGCCGCGCCCCCCGCGGCTTCGGTCTCGGCCTCGGCCTTTGCCTCGGCGTAGAGATCCTCGGCGGCTTCGGCGATTTCGCCGCCCCGGATCCGCGCCTCACGTATTGCTGCCAGCGCTGCTTTCAGCGCGGCTTTCGCGGCCGGACGTGTGCGTCGCGCTATGTGCGGGCCCAATAGCGCGACGCCCGCCGCGCCTATCAGAACTCCGAGCGCCACGCGCGCCAACGGTCGCGACATGACCGTTTCTCCTCTCGAACCCGCGCCAATCATGCAGGTTTAGGTCTACTTTAACGCAACGCGCTAAAGTTTTACCCATCTTAGCCCGCTTGCGCTCGCGCGGAAAATGTCGGCGGCGGCCTGAAGTTCTTTCCGCTGGAAAGCGCGTCATCGACGCGATCCCAGTCCATGCTCAAGTCGATGACGAAGCAAAGCATTGATGACGAGACGATCTTAGGAAGTGGGGCGCCCGGAAGAATCCCCTTCTGCGTATCAGATGGTCGTTCGTCGCACGCCCTCCGGATGGGCGGTGCCCCTAACCCCCGACCGAGGTTAGGAGGCTAGTCAGCCACATTTCGAGCGGTTTCGGCTGCGCATGTCAGTATGAACAGATCGGTCAGGCCCGAATAATCGAGTGTATTGACTTCGCTTCGCCAAACTTAGGCCATGGCACTTTAATGCCGGCTGCCGTCAGGAACATCTGCGCCACATAAAGAACAATGAACACCCCGACCAAAACGACGAGCACGTTAACAACAGTCCGAAATGGCTCCGCGAGAGGAATGATACGGAGCAAGGTCGTCGCGGCCCACCAAAAACGCCGATGATGATGACGAGAAAGATCAGTCCTATCAATGTTTCGATCATTGTCATGTCTCCACCAAGCCGACACTGCCCAAATGGCGGCCGACCTTGCGAAAATATGTGCCCATCTGGCGTTTCAGACAAGGCCGAGCTTTGCAAATGATCCGTTGGCGGCGATTTGGGGCTCATCGCCTCCTCTGGAGCGCTCTGCCTCGTTCAGGAACCTCGTGACATGTGCCCCGGATAATTTCTGTCAGCGCCCTGTCGATCCTATTCTGGATCGGTGAAGGCTGTGTGACACCGTGAGCTTGAGCGCTTTCAGCCGATAGATCTGTCCTTCCGTCTGGCCGTTGCTCCAAGGCTCAGTGATCGCACTTCTCAGCGCGTCGATGTGTCTCTGCAGCGTGCAAGCAAAACGTTGCATCGCATTAGAGGCCCGACTTCTGGGCGTCTTTCAGCCAGACGCCGAGCTTGCCAACGCTCTTGCTTTTGAGCATGCCCCTAAATCGCATGGCGAGTCGACGCATTGGGGCGCGCGGAGCGGTCGGGGTGACGTAGCGCCTCGGCGTACACTTCAACATGCTCGACCAATACGCGCGCCGTGCCGTGTTCTGGGATCGTTTCGAACCCACCGGAGATCCTCCCATCTCCGATGGAACCGTATGTGTCGAGAAATTTCACCTCCAAAGAGAGCGTGTAGAGATCATACGTTTGCTATTCGACGCGTCGCTGAATGAAGTCGCCGACGCGATTCAAGGACAAGCTCAAAGCTTGGGGATTGATGTTGGCGAAACGCGGTTGCCGGCGCAAGCGACCGCCGCCGTCGCCCGCAAGCTCGCGGTCGTCTCGTTGGACTCGACGAAAAAGGCGAAGTCGTTCTTCGCCGCAGGCGCAATTGGTCGAGAAGCTTGCGCCGTGCACCATCGGCATGGAGGCATGCTGCGGAACCCATCACCTCGGACGTCAATTTGCGGCTCTAGGGCACACGGTCAGATTGATGCCGCCTGAATACGTCAAGTGCTACGTTAAGGCGCAGAAGAACGATGACCGGGACGCCGAAGGAATCGCGGAAGCCGCGACCAGGCCGACGATGCAGTTCGGTACACTTAAGAGCGAGAACAGCTCGATCTCCAGTCGCTCCACCGCACGAGAGACCGTCTCGTCGGGGGAGGAACCGCTCTCATCAATCAGCTGCGGGCAGTTCTTTTCGAGCGCGGCTTGGTTATTCCCAAAGGCCGAACAAAGCTGGATCGATGGTTGCGGGAAGAACTGCCAAACGCGCGCGGCCTGAGCCCCCGTATGCAGCAGCTCGTGAGTGACCTGATGCTCGAGCTTCGGGAACTTGATAAGCGGATCGCAGCATTCGACCGTGAGTTCGCCGAATTGAGCCGAAGCAACGAAATAATACGCTCCCTGCTGTCGATTCCCGGCGTCGGCGTCATCAACGCCACGGCAATCGGCGCCGCAATTGGCGTGGGTCGGCGTTCGCGAAAGGGCGCGACTTCGCTGCGTGGCTCGGGCTCGTCCCCCGTCAAGTGACGACTGGAGGAAGCCCCGGCTCGTCGGAATTACGAAACGAGGGAGTAGCTATTTGCGCATCTTACTGATCCACGGCGCTCGCTCGGCATTGCCGAGTTTGGCAAAGAGCGAGACTCGTCCCGGGAGCTGGCTTCGCGCATTGCTCGAACGGGTGAAACGCAACGTCGTTGTCGTCGCCCTGGCGAACAAACTGGCTCGGATCATATGGGCCGTTGCGCGGTCGGCGCGCATATTCGATGCCCGTCTGGTAGCCGCCTGACGGCTATAGGAATGACAACGGAAATGCCGCCAAGCTGCATTCCGATTGCAAGAAGTCTGCGGGTGGCGTGACAAAGATGGCCCAACAATCGATCGGCGTTCGGTAAACCTGTCATCAGGCAAGGGCCCATTCGAGGCCGCGTATCTTATCAGGAACCGCGCGCGCGACTCTCCATCTTGGCCGGACAATCTACGTCGAGGCCGGATACGTTGATGCAGATTGTGAGGTCGATTTTGAACACAACGCTTGCAGTCGGGGCAGGCCATACGTTGCCTGTGGCCGGTCGTCCGGACCACGCCGGAATGCCTGTGACGGTGCCCCATGAATCCGATGGCAATATGCACCGCGGCGGATCCGATGTCGTTTGGCTGTTGCCGCCGAGTGACAAAAAACAAGCCATCGATGAGCGCGGAAGAGTGCACGGCGCGCCAGAACTCTCGCCTGTCAACGAGCTTCTCAGTGCAGAAAAGACCAGAGTAGAATGTCGTGATATATCGGAGAGACGACGATGTCGAAAACGTCTTGCCAAATGCACCCGATTGAGAGGGCAAGATTAAAGCAAGCGTGCCGCTTGCCTGTAAGGTTTTGTCTGCACATTGTTATTTGCCGGCCATGAGACTTTTTGCAGTGTGGGCGCTTTCGCTTATCGTTTCTTTTTCAACGCCATGATGCGAGCTGCGCGGATTTGCGCTTGTTTTGCAGGCGCGCCGGCGCGAGCTCTTGCGCATGAGCAGCGACGACACTTCCGACCTTCGACTCCGCGCCGGGAAAATCCGTGATCGAGGCGGTTCGCCATCGCGGCGACCGCGTTCCTTGTTCGCGCAGGTGATGAAGGCCGTGACGAAGACGAAGGGCGCCGAGATCGGGCCGGCGCCGAAGCGCGGCGGTCGCTCCGATCGGCGACGCGATGGTGCGGCGAGTCGACACCGGAAAGGGAGATGTTGCCGCATCGGTCGGGGACAGGCGGCGGCCGATCGTTTGAAGCTTGTGGCCCAGCAGCGCGAGCCGGGCGAGCGGATGCGGCGCGTCGTCGTGAAGGCGCGGATCGTCAGGTTGAAACTCGGGAGCAAGGGAGCCGACGCGCATCTGCGTTATTTGCAGCGGGACGGAACCGACCGGGAAGGAAAGAAAGGGAGGCTTTACGGAGCGGATACTGACGCCGCGGATGGTCGTGAGTTTCTGGAGTGCGGGCGCGAGGATCGGCATCAGTTTCGGTTCATCGTCGCGCCCGAAGACGGCGATCAGCTTTCCGACCTTCGCGCCTTCACCCGCGATGTGATGAAGCAGATGGAGGAGGACCTCGGAACGAAGCTCGACTGGGTCGCGGTCGACCACTTCAACACCGGCCATCCACATAGCCATGTCGTCATCCGAGGCAAGGACGAAGCCGGCAAGGATCTGGTCATCGCCCAGGACTACATCACGGACGGAATTAGGCTGCGCGCGCAGGAGCTGGCGACGCTGGAATTGGGACCGGAGACCGACCTTGAACTGCGATCGAAACTCACGGCGGAAATCACTGCCGAGCGCTTCACCCGGATCGATCGGGCGATGCTCGCCGAGGCCGGCGAGGGAACGCTCAACTTGCGACCGGAAGCCGGTCAGGTCCGCGCCGACTTCGATCGAACGCTGCGCATCGGCAGATTGCAGACGCTGTCGCGCTATGGCCTCGCCACGGAGAGCGAGCCGGGCGTGTGGAAACTGTCTGACGAGTTGGAGCCGACGCTGCGGGAACTCAGTGGGCGCGGCGACATCATCAAGGCGATCAACAGGGCGCTAAAGGCGCGGGGAGAAGAGCGCGCCCTGGAAAGCTACTCCCTTCACGGGGAGGAGGCCACGGCCCGGATCACAGGCCGCGTGATCGACAAGCGGCTGACCGATGAACTTGGCGAGCGACTTGGCCTCGTCGTCGACGGCGTCGACGGGCGCGTCCATCATGTCGCGCTCGGCTCCGAGGCAATGTCCAACGCCGCCGAGGAGGCGTCCATCGGATCAATCGTCGAGATCGCCCCTGCGCCCGCCGGGCCGCGACCGGCGGACCGCAACATCGCCCAGCTCGCCGGCGACTCAGGCGACTATCGCCCCAGCATCCACCGCGCGATCGCCGAGGCAAGCCGCATCCGCGTTCCGGGCGGCGACAACGACGCCTATGTCGAGAGCCATGTGCGGCGACTGGAGGCGCTGCGCCGGGCGGGGATCGTGGAGCGGCTGGACGCCGACCATTGGCGCGTGCCGCCTGACTTCGAGCAGCGCGCGGCCGACTATGACGCCCAGCGGCGCGGACGCATGACGCTGCGTGTCCTTTCTAGTCTCGATCTCGAGTCCCAGATCGGCACCGACGGCGCCACCTGGCTCGACCGGGAGATGACGTCGTCCAGACGCGTTCCCATCGTGCGCGCCGGATTTGGCGCCGACGTCGACCGGGCGATGAAACAACGCCGAGAGATGCTTGTCGAAATGGGCCACGCCCGGCGTACGCCGGATAACGTCATCCGCGTGCCGGGAGACCTGGTCGCCCGACTGGAGAGGAGCGAGATCGAACGCGTCGGCAAATCCATGGCGGCGGACAAGCACGCCCCCTTCAAAATGAAAGCGGAAGGCGAGCGCATCTCGGGCGTCTTCACCGGCACGACTAGTCTCGTTTCCGGCAAATACGCCGTCATCGAGAACGCCTACGAGTTCACGCTCGTGCCCTGGCGACCGGTCATGGATGACCGCCTCGGACGCCAGATCAGCGGCGTCGTCCGAAACTCGGGAATCTCATGGGACTTCACCCGGTCGCGGGGAATTGGCATTTGAGCGATCGTTGCTCAATTGGGAAGGCAGTCGGCAGAGTCTTGATTCATTTGCGTAAGAAGCGCCGGCGACGGGTGAAAGGTCACGACCCTGCGAGCGCTAATGACCGCCTCCGCCCCGGTCTTGGGGTTGCGTCCGGTGCGCTGCCGCTTGGCGCGGAGGTTGAACGTTCCAAAATTGCGCAGCTTGACCGGTTCGCCGCGAACAAGCGCGTCGGCCAGTTCATCGAAGGTCTCATCGAAAATCTTGCGAGCCTCGGCTCGAGACAGCGCCGGGCAACAATTATAAATCGCCGCTCGCAAGTCGTGTCGTGTGAAAGTGCGCACTCCGTCGCTTTTCTTCAGCATGCGAACGCCGGCAGTTGATCCAAACCTTGCACGCTCGCCTCCAAAAACGCTCATGGCCACACTCCAGTGCGATGATTTTGCCGAAAACCTAACGATTATTCGCTCTTTTTCGGCCGCGCAACTTGCGAGAATCTGATCCCTGCGGCCTTCAACGCGCGCGTTCCCAGCCGCCATGACGACGCCGCGAAGGATCGAAGCCCCGCTGTCGTTCGCGGGCATTTCCAATCCTTCTCCAAACTGCGCTTCGCGCTGTGTCGGAGAATTGGGCCGTTCAATTGGCGACGATCCGCCGCCATGGTTTCGGCATGGCTCATCCTCGTCGCGCGCATCAACAAGTTTCCGCCCGCGGGAACGCAAATGGCGATGGCGTTGGCGGACTGAGGCGGTATGATTCGGCTTCGAGAACGATCAACGCCGCTGGCGAAATCGCCGTCACCGACGATTGGCCCGAAGATATTCCCGTTACCGCGGCCGAAGTCGATGTGTTGGAAATGTATCTCGGCGACATGCTCGACGCCTTTCTTCGACCGCGTCATTGAGCTTTCGATAGAGCCTGGGAGCTCCACATGACCGACCCTGTTCGAGCCGCTCTCTATCTGCGCGTTTCAACCACGCGACAGGCGGAGGTCGATCTGTCCATTCCTGACCAGCAGGCGCAGACCAGCGCCTATTGCGGCCGCCAAGGCTGGCGAGTGGTGGCCGAATATGTCGAACCGGGCGCCTCCGCCATGGACGACAACCGGCCCGAGTTCCAGCGCATGATCGAGCGCGCTTGCGACGACGATCATCCGATCGACGCCATCGTCGTCCATTCCTTCTCGCGCTTCTTTCGCGAAGCCTTTGGGTTGGAGATGTACGTCAGGAAACTCGCTAAACATGGCGTGCGACTGGTTTCGATCACTCAGGAGCTTGGCGACGACCCCGCGCAGGTCATGATGCGGCAGGTCATCGCCCTCTTCGACGAATATCAGAGCCGCGAGAACGGCAAGCATGTGCTCCGCGCCATGAAGGAGAACGCCCGCCAAGGCTTCTACAATGGCTCGCGCCTGCCGCTCGGCTATGCGCTGAGCGAAGTCGACAAGCGCGGTCACCGCACCAAGAAAAAGCTCGTCATCGATCCTGTCGAAGCCGAGACGGTGCGGTTGATCTACCGCCTCTATCTCGAAGGCGATGGCGGCAGAGGCCCGATGGGCGTCAAGGAGGTGACCAAGGCGTTGAATGCTAAAGGGCTACGGACACGGCTTGGCGCCCGTTTCGGCGTCGCTTCGGTCCACAAGATACTGACCAATCCTGTCTACGCCGGGAGTTGGCGCTTCAATCAGCGCGAAGCCAAGACAGGGAGAGCCAAGCCCGCAAATGAGATCATCGAAGTTGCGGTTCCGGCGATCATCGTACAGCCTGTTTTCGACAGGCCTCAGGCGAGCTTGAAAGCGCGCGATCCGCGCATCCTGCCGCCGCGCGTCGTCACGGGGCCGATCCTCCTCACAGGCCTGGCGCACTGCGCGACATGCGGCGGCGCGATGACGTTGCGCACCGGGACGTCAAAATCTGGCAAGGTGCACCGTTATTATTCGTGCTCGACAGCCGCGCGGATCGGCAAGACGGGCTGCAAAGGCCGCTCCATCGCCATGGATCGGCTCGACGGACTGGTGACAACCCATCTCGCAGATCGGTTGCTCGGCCCAACCCGTTTGGCCGGCCTTCTGACCTCCCTAGCTGAAAAGCGCGCGTCGAACGACGCCGAAGTCCAGGAGCGGGCGCGCGTCCTACAACAGGAGATCGCGCAGGCCGACGAAAAGCTTTGCCGGCTCTACAAATTGGTCGAGGATGGCCTCACGGATATCGACGAGACGCTGGCGGACCGGCTCGCCGCGCTCAAATCGGATCGCGACCGGGCCAGGGCGGCCTTGGAGCGCATCAAGGTTCAGCTTGCGCCTCAGCTCACGTTGGATGCGGATCAGGTCGAGCGCTTCAGCGCTTTCATGCGAGAGCGGATAACCACCGGCGACACCACGTTCCGGAAGGCCTATCTCCGTTCGATCGTCGACGCGATCGAAGTGGACAACAAGGTCATTCGCATCCACGGCTCCAAGGTCAGCCTCGAACAGGCCGTCATGGCCGGAGAACAAATCGGCAAGGGTGTTCGCAGTTTTATACGCAAATGGCGCTCCCTAGGGGACTCGAACCCCTGTTTTCGCCGTGAGAGAGGGATAACCAACACTTTGGCGGACGCTGGTGGACACGCGGTTGTGATATAATAACTGGTTTTCCTATGTTTTCTGTCCGCAGCTATCCGCACTTGTCCGCGCACGCCTTTTCCGTATAATGTCCGTATACGGAATCGAGGGCGCGCGAAAATGGCCCGGACAGTCAAAAACGCGAAGATTGACACCCGTTCGGCCCGCGCGAAGCTCGCGGAGCGGCGCGAGCCCTATTGGACCGTCATTTCGGCGGGCTGCGCTGTTGGCTACAGGCGCGGCTCTAAAGGCGGGACATGGGTCGCCCGACTGCGCGACGAAAGCGGCAAGCAGAATTACGAGGCTTTGGGAGCCGCCGACGACGCCCGCGACGCGGACGGCCTCACGGTGTTCACAATCCAGCAAGCGCAAGAGCGGGCGCGAGCGTTCTTCGCACGGAAGGCGAGAGAGCTG
Organism: Methylocystis sp.; assembly: GCF_021731785.1. GTDB lineage: Bacteria > Pseudomonadota > Alphaproteobacteria > Rhizobiales > Beijerinckiaceae > Methylocystis. Next base: position 9,691 of record NZ_JAKFWS010000011.1, on the reverse strand, counting down.
GCGGGTGAGTTCGCCCCGGAAGACGGACCCTATACCGTCGCCAAGGCATTGGACTCTTATTTCGCCGAGCGAGAGCGCAAAGGCTCCAAGGGCCTCGCGAAGGATCGCGCAGCCGCCAGCGCCCGGATACTGCCCCACCTGGGCGAAACCGAAGTAGCCAAGCTCACAACCAAGCGTCTTCGGGATTGGCAATCCGCCTTGGCGACCGCGCCGAAGCTAGCCCGCACCGGCCGCATGACGAGAAAGCGCCGCAAGCCTGTCGCGATCGATCCGAAAGATACTGACGCGGTGCGCGCACGACGCTCGACAGCCAACCGGACGCTTACCGTCTTAAAGGCGGCGCTCAATCACGCTTTCCATGAGGGGCGGGTCGCCAGCGATGACGCATGGCGCAAGGTGAAGCCATTCCGTGAGGCCGACGCTCCAATAATCAGGTTCCTGACTGACGACGAGTCACGTCGGCTTGTGAACGCCTGCGACGGACCCTTCCGCGACCTTGTGCGGGCGGCGCTTCTAACCGGCTGTCGTTATGGCGAATTAACGCGGATGCGCGCCAGCGACTTCAGTCGCGAGACCGGAACGATCGCAGTCCGCGAGAGCAAAGCAGGCAAACCTCGCCATGTGGCGCTCACCGACGAAGGTCAGCACCTTTTTGCAACGCTGACAGCGGGCAAGACAGGACGCGACCCGATCTTCGTCCGCGACGACGGCGCGACATGGGGACCGTCGCATCAGCAACGCCCCCTCGATGCCGCGAGCAGACGCGCCAAGATCACGCCAGCGGCGACTTTTCACATTCTGCGGCACAGCTATGCGAGCGCGCTCGCCATGCGCGCCGTGCCGATGGGCGTCATCGCCGCGCAACTCGGGCACGCTGACACGCGCATGACTGAGAAGCACTATGCGCATCTGGCGCCGAGTTATGTCGCGGAGACCGTTCGCGGCGCTCTACCAGCGCTCGGGATCGTGGAGCAATCGAACATTGCCCCCTTGAGGGGCTCGAAATCGGGCGGAGGTCCCGCCTGATAAAGCGGCCGGGCGAGGCGGTGGAGCGCCAAACCCGGCCTACCACAACGCGAAGGATAGAGGTTCGCATCATGGCTAAGACCAAAGATACCACAACCGAGGCGCACGAGCGCCCTGGCGCGATAGTCGAAGCGCTTCGCGAGGCCGGCGTTGACCGTGAACTGACGATGCGGGTTTTTAGCTGCATCGAAACCGAACGCGCCACGGCCATCGCGAAGGCGGCGCGCCTTTTCTACAATGCCGACGAAGACGACCCGATCACTCCCGGCCAGTTCGACGACGAGCTTAACAACATGACGCGCCGCATGTGGGGCGTCGTCGCCGCGGTGGAAGGCGCCTTGGACGGGAAAGACGATTCTGTCGGCCAAGGAGTGTTACAGCTCGTTAATGACCCCGCGCAGGAAATGGAACGCCTCGCCGAGGCGTTCGACGCGGAGCAATGGCTTGCGAAGGAGCCGGCATGAGCAACGCCACGCTCCCGCAGTTATGGCTCCGCGTTCAACGGCTGAGGCTCGCGCGTTGGGCTTTTTGCCTCAGCCGAGCCTCGCGCCGCCTTGCCGAATGGATCATGCCCGAGGATTTGCGGCGCAAGTTGTGACGGATTAAGCTTTTTACACGTCGCCGGTTTTGATCTCCTCTTTGCCGGCGCAGAGCGCCCCGACCGTGGATGTAACGGCGGGGCGTTTCCTTTTTCCCGCCCCTTGAACCGGCGTGGCGTGGGGTGCAATCTTCCTCATGGGGGTTGCAAAATTACATGGGCGTTTTTCATCGCAGTCGGCGTCGTGTCGCCGCGCTTGTCGCAATCGAAGCGATCGGCGGCTGACATGAGCGCGCAAGACTTGCTTTTTACCCTCGCCGCGGGCGCATTCCTCGTGATTGTTGTCTTAGTTGTCTCCAGCTTCAGCCGTCGCGCTCTAACCCTCGCCAATAGACGGAAAGAACTCGAACGGCTGAAATCTCAGGAGGCAGACAGCAAGAAGGATGATTTGAGGCGGGGGCTTTGAGCCTGCATCGTGCCAAGCGACGAATGCCCCAGCGTCGTCGCTTGGCCGGACGGGCGGATGCCGCTCTCAGGCATAGAGCCAGACACGCGCTCTGCTTCGCGATCCTTCAGGTTCCGCCGTCTGCTTGCCGGGGACGCAGCCACGCCAAACGTCACTCGCCGCGCATCCGGACTTCGGCCGCATCTATTTCTTTCCGGCGGTTCTTAATTGTGCGCATAGGCACGAAAAGCCTGAACTTTGCAACGAAGTAAATATTAGCAGCTCCGGTCGAGCAACTATCAAATTACTTTTAAATTACTTCTTAAAATACTTTGACGTCTATTGTCGTTCGGTCAAGCTACCCCCATGTTTTGAATACGGCGCGCCGCGCCGTGTGGGCGCGCCGAAAGGGGGATCCCATGAGCTACGTCTTTCAATCCACGCTGATTGACACGATGCAGCAATACGCCGCGCTCGCTGCAGAGGAATATTTGAGTGCCGCCGGGGCCAACGGCGACGCCATCCAACGCGATTTACTGCACGGAGAGACGGACTCCGAATTGGCGAATGACGCCGTTCGCGCGTGGTCTCTTGACGAGTGGTCTCTCGAGGAGATGGACGTCAACGCGCTGGAGGAGGCTTTCGCCGATTTGCGCGAACGCCTGACGTCAGATTCAATTCGCGACCGAAGGAGGCACTGATGAAACGGAAACTAGCGGTGCTCATTACCGGCGTTGGTATCGTTTGCGGCTCGGCGGCGGTGGCCGAGACGGTGGGCACGCATAAGGCTTTCCTGCCGCAGGACATCAAGTGGGGGCCGATGCCCCCTAACCTGCCAACCGGTGCGGAGGCAGCGGTGCTGTATGGCGATCCGTCCAAGGAGGGCATGTTCGCGCTTCGGCTCAAGGCGCCGAAGGGCTATCGCATCCCTCCGCACACCCACCCGAACCCCGAAGCCATCACGGTCATCTCTGGCAAAATTACATTAGGGATGGGTCCGTCGGCCGACCGCGTCAGCATCGAATATCTGCCGGCGGGCAGTTTCGCGTCTATGCCGCATGGAGTAGTCCATTACGTTCTCGTCGATGAAGACTCGATCGTGCAGGTCAATGCGACGGGGCCTTGGGGCATCGACTATGTCAATGCGAAAGATGATCCTCGTCTCAACGGGGCGCCTGACCCAAGTTCAGACCTTTACTCTTCAAAACAGAAATGATCCGGTCAGCGACGTAACCCAGCTTGCCGGCGTCGAGTTCGTCGCCGAGAACGGCGGTGGGGCGTTTTTGCTTTTCACGACGGATTGACGCCGCGTCTTCGTGCTCTCGCCCCTTGCAGGGCTGTAGGGGGCGTCAATGCCTTGGCCCGGTCAGCAGTGGCCGAGCGGTTCACGAGAACGCACGACATTGATGAACTGGCGGGCGTTTCCTGTTCCTCAAAGTGCAACGCCTAATACTTCGCAAGGCGCTCTATCGCGTCGACAAATGCCTCGGGCGCAGTCCTTACGCGCCGGAAAACACGCGCCGGCAATTCTCCCAGGACCCGAACCGCAGACGAAGCAGCGAAGATTCTAAAACTGGACACAATGCGTTGCATGGGCGACTCCAATTGAGCTGCGCCCAATTCGGGCGCTCGCCTAGCCCCGAATGATCGTCATGCAACTTCCTTAAAAATTCAGGGGCTCGATGCCGCCGTCAACGCCAGGCGATAGCCTGCACGAAGGCCCCTGGTTCAACTTCGAAAGGCGATTGAGAGCTGGCGCGAAAGGCCAAAGCTCATCTATGAAGTCGCCACCGATGCGCTGCAGCAATGAATTGGCCGTCGCGGCGTTCATTGCCGTGTAGCCGTCCAACAAAGCCTTGTGCTAGAGATAAGACCGCAACCATCGCTGTGAGAGGTGCGCGGTGACGCGTCTCGTGCTCGTTGACAAAAAGAATTGCGTTCGCGGCGATACCGCGACTTTGGCGTCCCACTCCTTTGCATGGGCGTATGCCTCAGCCTGCGGCGGCAAAGACGATGTTCCAGGGTTGGCTACCGTGGCAGCCCGTTTGTTGGATACAAAGTTTGGCCGCGGCGGTTCCGCCTATAGCTTCTCGACCTTCGACTCGAATGGCGGCTCAGACGGATATTTCGTCTTTGATTGTGGTCGCGTCGCCGACCGGGCCCCGCCGGCGTTGGCGGATGGCGCTAATCAGGACGCCACTTACGCGGTTATGACCGCATGTTTCTATATCGGCTACGTTCGACGCGACCATTGACGGCTATGGTCTAGCGGCGGACTCGGCGGTTTCTGCGCCTACTTCCCCTCCAGCTTCCGTTCCAATTTCAGCAACGGCGCCTGAAGTTCGGCGGGCAACGGCTCAGCGACAATAAGGGTGAGCTTAATCCGTAGCTCCTTGCCGATTTGCTGGAGACTGGCGAAGGGTATTTCCAGAGGTGCGCAGGCGAGCGGGTCGGTTCTTCGGTTTTGTTCTGTCATGACGCCCCCCGCCCAAGGCGCAAACCCTTCGGCGGCGGTTTTGTTCCCACGGCAATCACACGCATGGCGGACAACCCGGGCGTGAAGCTGAAAAAAGGCCCGCGACCGTTAAGCCGCGGGCAAGGACAGAGCAGCCTGCCGGTCGACAGGCAGCAGCGCCAGACTATCCGTCGGTCGCTTGATGGCAAGCGTGGCCTCGCCGGGCTCCCGCAAAAACCCGTCGTCAGTGCTGAAGCAACAGCATCATGCCGCCCAATATCTCGGCGACGACAATAGATGCGATCACAGCGTTCGCAATCGGTGCGCGGATCATGCGCGAATTTGTGCGCGCAGGCGCACCGAATTTCAATTAGGCACAGCGTCGCACGAGCAAGGGCCGTGACCATGAAGCGGCGGGCAAAAGCGCAACCAAGTGTCGCTATGCAACGCGACGCCAGCCAATTGGCTCTGAGGCGCGACAAGGCAAGCGTGGCAGGCCAAGCGCCGCAGGGACCGATACGATGACCGAAGCTGAGAAGCTAATACGAGGAATAGAATCGCTGCGTGAGACTATCCGGCGCGAGTGGTTCAACATCAGGCTGGATACTCTGACGCATGATGACCGAGTTGTCATTCGAGAGCATATCGAACGCTGCCACGCCGATCTGAAAATCCTGCTGGATCGGCCATGGAATTTGGATGACGGAAATTCAAATTAGCCACCCTATTGTCGGTTCAATTCGGCTCATAGCGCCTTATTTGACTAAAGGCGATCTGCAGTCAGGCTTCTATCCGAGGGCGAGACCTGAGAAAAACGTGGAAGGAGCCGGTATGCATAGGGATTTGATCGACGAGGCCTTCCGGGCCGCCAATCGAATGGCCGCCGATCGCGGGATAAGCTTCGACGGAACTGCGCTGATGCGGGCTGTGCTTGCTGTCGCCGGGGAAGGCGAGGGGCAGAACGAGCCTGAGGAAATTGCCGAGGATGCCATGGAGCTATTGGGCAAGGACAGCGGGGCCTCATCCTCTCGGCGCGGCCGCAGACCATTCTGATTTCCAGCGCCGCACGCGCTGGGGTGAAACCATGATCTTGAAGCACGACGGAGATATCGCGGAACGAAAATGGCGACGAATTGATGCATGGGCGCGACGGCGTTGAAATCGCCGGCGCACCTCAGAACAGTTCGAGTTAAGTGTGCAGGCCGTATCATCGGCGAAGTGGTGCTTTGATGCCAAACTTCATTTTTGAAATCATTCGTGCGGGGGAAGATCCACAAGTCGTCGACGAAATGTCGTTGCCAGACTTTGCAGCGGCCTGGTGCAACGTGGAGAAGCTAGCTCTCAAATTACGAAAGACTGAAACCGGGGCGTTTATTCGGGTGAAAGATTCTGGGGGGCACATGGTTGCCTTCGCGGGCATCTGCACGGCACTTCTCTCTTATGAAAAATGTAATCGAAGGAACTGTCCGCTGAAGCCAGCATCAGAAGGCGAACCGTAAGACGGCGATTCATGGCATTCGATCATTGTTGCAAGTGGCAGCGAGTCGTCAGGGCTGCGCGGCGCATCACGTCCAAAGAGCCAATCTTCCCAGCCTTGCACCGTTCACGTAGATCGGACCGCGCACGGCCTCGCGCACCTTTGCAGGCGATGATGGCGGCGCCGCCATCACCTCACGCACCCATGTTCTGACGCTTTCGTGCGAGACATTGGACGCCACAGCGACGACGCGGACGTTTTTGCGCTTGGCATACATCGCAACAGCCTCGGCGCGCCGCTCCGCAGATATCCCGCTCATTATGCGCGCCCCGCCGCGCGCGCCTCAATTTCATCGATATGCTTCACAAGCCTCTGCGCCAGCGCGTCGGCGACTGCGCTCAAATCTTTGCCGCGAAATTCCGGCTTGTCAGAAAGTCCGTCGATCAGCTCTTGCCGAAACCACGCAACGGCCGCAGCGCGCACGCCTTCAGGCTGCTTCGCGGCGAGCAGCGCCGTCGTATCGATCACGCGGCGGATTGACGCCTCGACGCCATCGCTCGCTTGCTGCGTAGGCTAGTCCCGAACCTTACCGCCAGCATCTCGGCAAGCCTCAGCCGATTCTGTGTAAATCCAGCCCTGACCCTTGCAAGCGTTCTTTCCCTTGCAGGAATTTTTGGGGGTATGGCAATTCGACTTACCCTTGCAACTATTCACTCCAAGGCAACGGACATTGCCGGTCGTGGCCGAAGCCATTGTGGAAACCGCGCCGGATAAAATGAGCGATACAGCCGCGATCGCGAGCGCTGATCCGTTTTTCACTCGGTTTCTCTATTCCTTGTCACTTCTTTTGGAGCGCTCAAAAAGCCCGCGACCGTAGCCACCGTCTGGCACGCCTGACGGTCAACAGGCGCGCGCCGGCGGGGAATTACGCAAAAAACCCGTCGACCGTTAAGCCGACGGGCGCCAGGATGTCGGTGTTGTAAAACGATGTATTTATCGCATGTTAAACGACAACTTGTCCACGAGGAGCGCGAAAAAAGCTGTGGATTGACGTTTCGCCACGCGCTGGGCTCACCTGCAATAGGGGCCGGCGCCTCCACAGCCCGACCCCGATCGCTTCGAAAAGCTAAAAGGTGTTGCAATCGCGCACACCTCGTCGAAAGGCTAAAACATCTATTCGATCGCCAAGGTCTTCGGAGTCGATCGGCGGCCCGCGAACCAGCCTTGCATTGTGCTCGGCACCTATGCACAGCCTCGCCTTGCGTCGTTCCTCGTGCGTCCATATCTGTCCAAACGCGGGGATAGGCCGGCCAGCCGACAAGCGAGCATGTCCACTCGTTTCCCTGCGCCCCATCGGACATTCGCGAGGACACGCGATGGACTCAAGGAAGCCAGTTACTCTCAATGAATTGATTTGCGAGTTGGCATACGGCCGGAGGATGAGCTACGCCGACATGATCGCTTTTGAGCGCGACAACAATTGCGTTCCGGCAGATTCCAAAAGGCGGGGCTGGCTTGAATTGGGGTCGCGCGATCTATCGGGCGGGATCAACGTCTACGTTGGCGGCGTGACCTACGTCGACCCGGAATATGACGAGCGCGCTGATGAGCGCCGATACGAGGCGTTGCGATCGCCTGTCTACTGTGATGCCCGGGACTTTATTTTCGGACATGCCGAAGCCGGCACGATTTGCATTCACGCTCGCAGCCCAAGGGAAGATCGTCGCGACGGCGACTCTGCGCCGATCGCCACGAATTACAGACCGATCCCAAAAGAAGCGTTCATGACGGAACATCTCTTCGCGCCCGACGACCCTCCGATTCTGTGGCCGAAAGAAGGTTGCTTGGCGCAAGATGCGGAGTGGTTTTTCCCGAGGGTGGAGGCGCGGGACGCGGCGAAGATTGTGAGTTTGTGGCCGGCGCAATCTGTGGGCGCTGCGGCTCTTCAGCACTTGGAGCCGCGGGAACTGCCTTCGGGGAACGGCGTCTCACAACAGAAAGTGGACGCCGCATTGCGAACTGTCTCCAATCAATACAAAGCTTCTGACCGTCGGCCAAAGGAAAATGAACTGCTGGCGGCCGTGCGAAAAATCGAGCCAAACACAAGAGTCAATCAACTGCGGGAGGCACGGCGGGAAGGTGTTATCCCCGACACTTGGCTGAAAGTGGGTCGCCCCAAAAAAACTCCGCAAAATTAACTCCGCAAAAATTAATTCCGCAGCGCAGTTGCGTAAATAGACTGCGTAATTTTCATCGTCTTTGCTCTGTCCCTAAGCAGCCGACTCAATCCCGAGGCGGCCGGGGACAGAGCACATGTCGTCTTCCGTTAATTCAAAGGGCGAGGATCGCAAGAGCGCTGACGAACGTCTTGCGCTTTCCGTCGCCGACGCCTGCCGAGCGTTGTCCGTCTCAAGATCGCACTTATATGCGTTGGCCTCGAAAGGTGAGGTCCGGTTGTCTCGCCTTGGCTCCCGCACGCTCGTCAGTATGAGCGAAATCCGCCGACTGCTCGGGGAGGTCGCCTGATGGACGGTCCCCCGAACAGAAAAGCCCGCCCCGACGTTGCAGCATCGGGCGCGGGCAATATTCCAAGACAGCGCGCAGAGCTTACTCCCTCACGGGAACGCGATCAACGTCTCTTGTCGCTCGATTTCCTCGGCGAGGTCGGCGACTCGTTCGTCACGCTGGGCGCGGCTCTCTGCGCTGCTGCGTCGGCGGAAAACCTCGTCGTCATCGAAATGGCGCTACGACAGATGCGCGCGACCATTGTTGAGGGAATCGCGGTGTATAAGGCGATTTCCGCTGACAATGCCGAGGGCGCATCATGACCGGCGCGCCCCCCGAATTTTCATCTTGGCCGCCCGCGAAGCGCGACGAATGGTTTGCGGACGAATACCGCAAACTCTCCCCTAAAACGGCTGCGAACGGCGACGCGGCAGGCGCATATAACCCGCCGAGCATTCCATTCCGCGTTGGGTCAGAATCTCAGGAATCGCGGGAATCGCAGCATGGCGAAGCGCCACGGCCATTGCGGCGAGATGCGCCCCCGGCCGAGCCGTTCCCGATCGACGCTCTTGGCGAGGTGTTGGGAAGCGCCGCGTCCGCAATCATCGATAAAGTGAGATGCGCCGATGCGTTGGCGGCGTCGCCCATTCTCGCGGCGGCATCGCTCGCGGCGCAATCACATGCCGACGTGGAGATTCCCGCCACAGGGAGCGCTCGTCCGCTCTCTCTGTATATCGTATCCGTGGCCGGAACCGGCGAACGCAAGAGCGCAGCCGACGGCGAGGCGATATGGCCAATCCGCAAACGGGAAAAAGCGCTGCGGGAACTGTACGACGGCGACCTGCTCGTCTACCGGCGCGCCAAACGCGCATTCGACGCCTCGCTCGCCAAGGCAGAAAAGGCCAAAGGCGATCGCCATGAAATAGAGGCGGCAATTAGGGATGTAGGCGACGAGCCAGTCGCCCCTCTCCTTCCAATTCTTACAAGTGACGAGCCGACGATCGAGGGGCTGCACAAACTTTTTGAGAAAGGCCAGCCCGCCCTCGGATTATTCAGCGACGAAGGTGGAACCTTCCTAGTAGAGCGTTTCTTTGGATCGACTCATATCATGCCGCGATGTCGATCTTGTAAGTCCAGGTATGAACGACAGGCTCACGGTTAACGTCGTCGATTGCCTCAATGATTCGATCCTTCAACTCCTGTTTGGACGCGACGCGGATATGGCGAAGTGCCGATCGCGCGAGC
>NZ_JAKFWS010000058.1 GCF_021731785.1 Methylocystis sp. | reverse complement strand
GAAGAACTGTTCGTTGCGCCGCTGCATTGGGGCTTCGTGTTCTTTGGCTGGATGGCGCTTGGCGTGTTCGGCGTCGTTCTTCAGCTGCTGATGAACATTCAGCGTCTGATCGGCAAGGAAGGCGTCGAACTGCTGACGGGCGCGTAAGGCTCAAGATTCTCGCGCCGCGGCCGCGTTCGCGTCTCCGACGAATGACGCCGCTGCGCGGGAGGAATGAGAAAAAACTCCCAGGATCAGCTCATGTCGTCGCCTCTCGGCGCTTCGGCGTCGGGAGGCGATGGACGTCAGGCCCAAAATTGCGGCACTCTCGAATTTAGAGACGCGGCGAGTGGAGACAGGCTCATGACGAGGCTCCTATTGATTCTCATTGCGGCGATCGGCTTAGTCGCCCGCGCGGACGCGCAGGCGGTGCGCAGGGATTCCGCCAAGGCGTTCCAGAAAGTTCGGGAATGCTCGGCCCAGATGGGGCCTAACGTCATAACCTTCACCTTCTATCAGCCGACGCAATCGAGAAGCCAGTTCTGCGAGGACGTTCCCGAAACGGGACCGACGACCATCGTGGTCGACACCATGCAGGACGAATTGCGCGACATGATGGTGGAGATCCGCATCGTTGAGGCGGCTCCGAATGGCGACGACGGCGCCGCGCCGACCGAGGCCTATCTGCCGCCCGCGCGGTTCCAGACCGGCGTCATTCAGCTTGAGCACGACTTCAAGAATAAAGGCGACTATGTCGCTCTGGTGCGCGCGCGGAGCGCGGATGGCCGCAAGGAATACAACGCCCGCTTCGCCTTCTCGGTCGGCGAGGAGTTTCTGCGCGACTGGGTTGCGGTCGCTGTTGTGACCGTCGTCGCGCTCGCGCTCGGCGCGACCTGGTATGCGCATGCTTTCGGCAGGAGATCATCTAAAAAGGCCGAACTCCGAAAAGCGTGACGGCGTTCTGTAACGCTCCACTGGAGAGACGTCCGTCGAGCCGCTAGGGGGGCGGCTTGTCGGGCGTCTCGAACGACAAGGCCGCCCCTGCCGACACGGGCGTCGCGCCGGCCGCCAGCGCGTCGCCGAGACGGTCGAGACGGATCATGGCGAGACCGTCTTCATCGAGCCTTGACCCGGTGACGCCGATTTCAACGTCGCCGGCGCGGATCGCTTCGCCGGGCGCCGGCGCGCCGCCTTGCGCGCGATATTTCGCGACCCGCTTGCGCACCAGGCCGCGGTGCTTCATCCGCGACACCACTTCCTGGCCGACGTAACAGCCCTTGTTGAAATCGATCCCCGAGAGCAAATCCATGTTGGCCTCGTGGGGAAAGGTTCCGCCATAGTCGAAATCGACGCCGCCGAGAGGCACCCCCGCATGAATGCGCAGCGCCTCGTATGCCTTCCGCTCGTCGCTTGTCGGAATCTTGCCCTTTTCCGCGATGGCGCGGAATCCGAGCGGGCCGCGCGGATCGGCGGCGATGGCGACGGCTTCGACCTTCGGCGTCTCGTTCGAGTCGGGAAAGGCGATCGCCTCGAATTCGCCGCTGCGGTTCGTCACGGTCAGTTTCGAGCGCAGCTTGTAGATGTTGAGACGTTTTTGAAGGTCGTCGGCAAGGGCGAGCGGACAATCGATCAGATATCGCTTGTCGCCCGCCGCAAACACCAGAAAATCGAACAAAATCTTTCCCTGCGGCGTCAGCAGCGCGGCGAAGCGCGCTTCGCCGGTCTTGAGCGCGGCGACGTCGTTGGTCACGAGATGGTGCAGAAACTTGCCTGCGTCTTCGCCCGCAACCTCGATGATTCCCCGATCGTCGAGCAGGATCGCGGTCGCCATTTGTCTCGTCCCTTCCGCCCGGATGCTTGAGTCTCGCGCCGCTTTGGCGCATTAGCAACAAAAAGCCCATCCCTCGACGGCAGCGCAAGCGAGGCGTCCCCCATGCCGCAGGTTTTCGACGTCATCCTCTCCGGCGGCGCGCTCGTCAATCAAGATGGCGAGGGCGCGCGCGACGTCGGCCTTCGCGACGGCAAGATCGCCGAGATCGGCGATCTTTCCCGCGCTTCGGCGGGAGAGACGATCGACTGCCGCGGCCTGCATATTTTGCCCGGCGTCATCGATACGCAAGTGCATTTCCGCGAGCCCGGCGCGCCGCACAAGGAAGACCTTGAATCCGGATCGCGCGGCGCGGTTCTCGGCGGCGTCGTCGGCGTCTTCGACATGCCCAACACCAAGCCGCTGACGACAGGCGAAGCGGAGCTCGCCGACAAGGTCGCGCGCGCGCGCGGACGGATGCATTGCGATTTCGCCTTCTGGGTCGGCGGCACCCATGAGAACGCCCGTCATCTTGGCGAGTTGGAGCGCCTTCCCGGCGCGGCCGGAATCAAAGTGTTCATGGGCTCCTCGACCGGCTCGCTGCTGATCGCCGACGACGCCGGCGTCGCCGAAGTGCTGTCGCATACGCGCCGGCGCGCCGCTTTCCACAGCGAAGACGAAGATCGGCTGAATTTGCGCAAATCCCTGCGCATCGCCGGCGATCCGGCGTCGCATCCGGTCTGGCGCGACGTTGAAACTGCGCTGCGCTCGACGCTGCGGCTCATGAACATCGCCCGCGAGAAAGGCGCTCTCGTGCATGTTCTGCATGTCACGACTGAAGAAGAGATCGCGCTGCTTGCCGAGAACAAGGATATCGCCAGCGTCGAAGTGACGCCGCATCACCTGACGATGGACGCGAGCGACTATGCGCGGATCGGCACGCTCGCGCAGATGAATCCGCCGGTGCGCGAGGCGCGCCATCGCGCGGGCCTGTGGCGCGGCGTCGCGCAGGGCGTCGTCGACGTATTGGGCTCCGACCATGCGCCCCATACGCTTGAAGAGAAGGCCAGGCCTTATCCCGAAAGCCCGTCGGGTATGACCGGCGTGCAGACTCTTGTTCCGCTGCTGCTCGACCATGTCAACGCCGGTCGACTGACCCTGCAACGTTTCGTCGACCTAACGAGCGCCGGTGCGGCGCGGCTTTTCGGCATCGCCGCCAAGGGGCGGGCGGCGGTCGGCTACGACGCCGATCTCACCATCGTCGACATGAAGCGCCGCGAGACGATCCGCAATTCCTGGATCGCCTCGCGCGTCGGCTGGACGCCCTATGACGGCAAGGAAGTCGTCGGCTGGCCGGTCGGGACTTTTGTGCGCGGCGCCAAGGTCATGTGGGATGGCGAACTCACGACGCCTTCGCAAGGCGCGCCGATGCGCTTTTGGGGAAGGCGGTGAATGCATGCTGCGGCCATACATTGCGCGGAACGCCGCGCCGCCTCGATGCGAAAGGAACTCTTGAGCAGGACCGGACCGAAGGCGCAATCTCACTCACTCTCAAGCATTCGCGCGAGTTTCAATAGCGCTTCGTATCGGGAAGAGCGCGATATTCCTGCCAGACCGCATCGGCCTCCGGCCGCATAATCTCTGCGGCGGCGATTGAGCGCTGTCCGAGCGTCTTCTTCATATCCTGTGCGATCGCCTGATCGTCAAAGAGATCCTTGTAATCTTTCCAGGCCGCCCCGTAAAAAATCTTTCCAACGCGCGCCCAATAGGCGGTCGAATAGCACATCGGACAAGGTTCGCAGCTGCTGTAGAGAGTCGCGCCCGTGATGTGCGGCGAGCCCACCTTTTTGCAAGCGGCTCTGATCGCGTTAACTTCGGCGTGCCCGGTTGGATCATTGTCGCGAAGAACGCTGTTGCCCGCAGAACCTATGATCTCGCCGTCTTTCACGACGACAGCGCCGAACGGCCCGCCCGTTCTGTCGACAACGCCGGCTTGACGCATAAGCTTAATCGCTTGCGTCATGTATTCGCGATCCTTCTCCGTGGCGACTGCTTGAACAGCGCCCTTGCTCTCCTTTGCCAACAGCGTGCCCGTTCCAGCGGCGGCGGCGGCAATCAGCGCCGTTCCTTTGGCCAGAAATTCCCGGCGCGGCGTCACGACGAGGGAGGAAAAAAACCTATCGAGCGAAGAAATGGCATTTTCGGTCTCACTCATCGGATCGTCTCCCTATCGTTGCCCGATTGAATTGGAATGGAGCAGGAAAGTCCAGCGGTTTGCCGCGCCCGCTTTCCCAACGGCTACAGGCGTTTCTTTGCGAAGTTTGCCCAAAGGCGCGGAACATTGCGCCCTTGCGCGCGGTTAGTCGCTCATTCCCAATCGCGCGCAAAAGGAGATGAGCCATGCCGCAGGGAGAAAAGTCGGCTTATACCGACAAGCAGAAACGCAAGGCGGAGCACATCGAGGAAGGTTACGAGAAGCGTGGCGTGTCCGAGAAAGAAGCCGAGCGTCGCGCCTGGGCGACCGTCAATAAGGACGATGGCGGCGGCAAAAAATCGGGGGCCGGCCGCGGCGCACAGACAGGCAATCCTGCAGCCCATAAAGGCGGCAAACTAGGCGGCGAAGCTTCCACGTCGCGTCCCGCTTCCCAACGCTCGGCTTCCGCCAAGAAGGCCGCCGAAACGCGCAAACGCAATGAACGGCGCGCCAGCTAGCGCGAAGCCATTGCTGCTGAAAGCGACAGGAGAACGCAATGACCGCGCAAGAGGACGTGCAGCCGAAGAATGAAGGCGAAGGCAACCGCACCGCCGCCAAGCAGTATAACGAGGCGGCCAGGAAATTCGTCGAAAGCGGCAAAGTCGATAAAGCGGCGAAGGACGCCGAGCAGGCGATCGAAGGCGCAGAAGCGGAAGAGTTGAAACGCGCCGAAGACGAAGGCCGTGCGCATGCCGCGCCGCATGAGCAGGAGCGCGAAATCTAACTTGATGCTCTCCAGCCGACGGTCCGCGTTCAGTATGCCGGACGGCCTTCTCACTCCCGGCGCGGCGATTCCGCCGCGCCGAGGAGAGTCCATAAGTTTGAGAGCGCTGTCCAGCGGCGCTTCGGCGAATTTTCAGTCTTCGCTCCAAAAATAGTGCCAGACGCCGTCCGCCGCGATGCCGATGCGCGTTGCGCGCGGCTTCCCGTCCGCGTTGGAGCGCGAAAGATCGGCGAACCGGACGCAGCGCCACCTATCGCGCGTTTCGTCCTCGCTCGCTGGCGCCTGCGGATGGCGCGCGAAGGCTGGCCATTCGTAGAGCGTCGTCGGTCCGCGGACGATCTTGACGAAAGGCTGGGCGAAGATCGCGCGAATGAGCGAAATTGTCTCGCTGCCCTTGCGGTCGAAGGAAAGCGTCTTCAAAATCTCGATCGGATCGGCTCCGGCCTTGAACGCGCCGCTCTTGGCGAAAATCGGGCGCGTCTCATTCCAGTCGATCGGAACGCGAAGCGCTTCGACATCGCCCGTTTCGCAAGCGGCGAGAATCCTGTCGCGGAGTTTGGCGACGGGCGCGGGCAAAAGAGCGAGATCGAGAATCGGGGGCGAAACGACGTCGCCAACGACGTCGCCCTTGGGTTTGCGGATCATGGGAGATGATACCGCGCGCCGCCGTCGATATGCCAATGCTCTGGACTGGGTCGTTCTTCAACGGCCAAGTTTGTCTCAATGCGATGAAACCGTCATTGTCGTCGGCGCGGTTCTTGGAGAGTGAATGGACGAGCTTCAACATCAGGACGGCAATGCGGGGGCGTCGCCGCGCCTCGAGGGTATGCTGCGCCGCTCGGCGCTCGCGATCGTCGCCGAGCGCGCCTGGCGGGTCGGCTTGGCGCTCGCTACCATTGTCCTGTTCTTTTTGGCGCTCTCCTGGCTGGGGTTCTGGGGCGGGGCGCCGCTTGAGGCGCGCATCGTTGGCGTGGCGCTTTTCGGCTTCGCGGCGCTTTTTGTCGTCGCCAGGGAAGTTGCGCGCGGCTGGCCGCATCGCGCCGCCGCGCTCGATCGGCTGGACCGCAGCGCCGACGCCGGTTTGCGACCAGCCTCGTCGCTCGAAGACCGCCTCGCCACTCAAAACGCTGACACAGCCGTAGAGACTTTGTGGGCGTTGCATCGTCAGCGTCTCGAGCAGGCATTGGCGAAGACGCCGATCGAGGCGCCGCATGCGCGGGTTCCGCAGCGCGACCCCTATGCCCTGCGCGCGCTCGCCCTTGTCGCCGCGGTCGCAGCCGGATTTGCGGCCGGCGACGAAAAGCGCGCGCGCCTCGCCGCCGCCTTCGACTGGCGCGCGGCAGCCAACTTCGGGGCCAGCACGCGCATCGACGCCTGGCTTGAGCCGCCCGTCTATACGAGCCGTCCGCCGATCGTGCTCGCCAAAGAGGGCGAGACGCCGATCGAAGCGCCGGTCAATTCGACGCTGCGCATTCGCCCGCCGGACGCCGGCCTGTCGGTCTCCGGCGGACTCGTGGCAGCGCGGCAGACCAGCGACGATTCGCAAAATGAGCCGCCAAAAGAGCAGGCCTACAAGCTCACGGGCGCCGCGCGGCTGGTGCTTTCCGACGGTCGGCGTTTCGATCTCGTGGCGATCCCCGACACGCCGCCGACCATCACGCTCGCGGAAAGGCCGCGCAATAACGCTCGCGGCTCGATGACCTTGGCGTTCCGCGCCACCGACGATTATGGCGTCGTCGGCGCCGAAGCCGTTTTTAGCAAGCCGCCGGGCGGGCGCCGGGCGCTGTATGAGCCGCCACGGCTTGCGCTCGCCCTGCCGCCTGGCGGCGGCGGCCAGGGCGAGGCCAGGGCGACGATCGATCTCGCCGATAGTCCCTTCGGCGGCGCGAAACTCAACATGCGCCTCGTCGCCAAGGACGCCGCGGACAATGAAGGCGCGTCCGAATCGATCGAGGCGGTCCTGCCGCAGCGCCGCTTCGTCAAGCCGCTCGCGCGCGCGCTCGCCGAACAGAGACGCATTCTCGCGCTCGATCCGGATTCGCGCGCGAACGTCCGCACAGCGCTCGAAGCCCTGTCGGTCGCCCCCGAAGCCTTCGATACGCCTTCGGCCATCCATCTTGGATTGCGCGAGGCGCGCCGTGGACTCGAGGCCGCGCGCGACGACGATGATTTGCGCGGCGTCTCCGAGATGCTCTGGGCGATGGCGCTCAGTCTCGAAGAAGGCGACATTTCGCAGGCCGAGCGCGAGCTGCGGGCCGCCGAGCGCGAATTGAAGGACGCGATCGCGCGCGGCGACAGCGCGGAGGAGATCGGCCAGCGCGCCGAGGAGCTTCGCGCCGCGCTCGACAAATTTCTCCAGCAGCTGGGCGCCCGATTGCCGCCTCCTGGAGCGCCGCTGCAAGAGGCGGAAGGGGGCGCCGACTCAGTCACGCCCGACGAGTTGCAGTCGATGCTCGATGAGATCAACAGAGCCATGAAGTCCGGCGACATGGCTCAGGCGCAACGGCTCCTAGACGAACTTCAGGACATTCTCGAAAATGTCCAGTCGGCGCAAGGCGCAGGGGGGCGGCGGGCGCGCGGGCGCGAAATGGCGCGCGCGCTCAGCGAACTCGATCAGCTGTCGCGCGAAGAGCAACAATTGCGCGACGAAACCTTTCAGGGGATGAATTCGGCCGAAGACGAGACCGAGCCGCGCGCCTCGCGCGGGCGCCGTCAAAACGGCCAGCCGCGCAGCGACGACGCCGGCGCTGAACGCAAGCGCCAGCAGGCGCTGCGCGAACGGCTGGAGCGGCAACAGGATGCGCTGCGCGAGGGCGGCGCCGAGGCCGGCGAAGAGCTGGACGACGCACGTCGCGCGATGAAGGAGGCGGAAGAGGCGCTCGGCAAGGCGGGAGAAGGACGCGGCAGGGCGGTCGACGCGCAGGGCCGCGCCGTGCAGGCCTTGCGTAAAGGCGCCGACAGGCTGGCGCAGCAGATGCGCGGGGAGGGCGACGAAAGCGCCGAGGAGGAGGGGGGCGGCCCCGGCCGGCGCGGGCGCCGCGGCAAAGGCCGCGATCCGCTCGGCCGCGCGTCGGGCGACGGCAACCGTCCTGATCTCTCCGGCAAATATGATCCGCTCGGGCTGCCGCCGGCGCAGCGCGCCCATCGCGTACAGGAAGAATTGCGCCGCAGGCTCGGCCAGCCGGAGCGCCCGCAGGAAGAACTTGATTATCTTCAGCGGCTGCTGCGGCGATAAACGCCTTGCGGCGGGGCGCGGGCTTCTCTACAGCGCAGCGCATAGATCACGCTGCGTTTAGGCGGAATCGCCTACACGCAGCTAACGTGATGGATTCCAAAAGTTTAGAGCGCGCTCTACGCGAAAAACCGGTTCCCACTTTTTCGCGAGCCGCGCTCTAGGGAGAAGCGCCGCTTATGCCAAGTTCTTCAAATCTACTGGTGATTGTCGCCGTCGCGGCGGTCGCTCTCGTCGTCGTCGCCGGCTTTATCAATATGTTTCGCGGCGGACAAGGCGCGCCGGCCCGCGCCCAGAAGCTCATGCGCTGGCGCGTCGGACTGCAACTGCTGGCGCTTCTTATTGTTCTCGGCGTGCTGTACGCGCGAGGCCGCTGGTAAGCGGTCGCACAAGGAGCCTTTAAGCTCGGGGGCCTACTTGGGGGCGCGCTTCTCCAGCCATTCGACGATCAGCGGATCGTCGATGGCGCCGGTCACCGTCACCACGCCGCCGTCCGGGGCGACGAGCGCCGTAAAAGGCAATTCTCCGCGCCAAGTCTTGTCGGCTTCGAAATAGAGCTTTTCGACGAAGTCGTCGGCGAAGCCGTAGTGGTCGGCGCCCAAGAGCCCGGCCTTCTCGATGCGCATGCGTGCGCGCGCGCGGTCCTCGTCGCCGTCGGTGTTGACGAAGACGAAGTCGATCCCCCGTTTCTCGGCGGCGAACTTCGCCCATTGCGGCAATTCGACGAGGCAGGGCGGACAGGTCAACGACCAGAAATGCACAATGAGCGGCCTGCCGGCGTGCGCCCTGGTCAATTGCGCGAAGGCGCCGCGGCCATAAGGCTTGAAGTCGAACGCGGCCGCGCCGCTCGCGGCGAGCGCAAAGGCGAGAGCGACGGCGAATAGGCGCACTGGGCTGTCATGCGCCACGCCGCGTCGCGGCGATCGGGCATCCAGAGTCGCGGCATGCGTCTTTGGCCTTTGCTGGAATCCCGATCGCGCGCAACGCGCCCATGGGGAGGCGTCGCCGAAGCAATGAGGCAAAATCTGCATCACTGCGCCGCCGCCGCGCTTTTCTCGTCCCGCGGCAGAGGCATGAGGCGATAGCCTTCCTTATGCGTGAGCCAAGACAGATAGACGGCGCCCTTATGGGCGATGAGTTCCGGATGGTCGGAGGCGTCCAATGTTTGCGCTACAACGCGCGGCGCGCTCCAGCTCTTGCCGTTATCGTGCGACATTTGCATCGCGATCGTCGTCGTCGTTCCGTCGAACTCCTTCCAGACGCGATAGAGGCGGCCCTTCGCCGCGATCAGCGTCGGATGTCCCGGCGTGCGCGCGTCGTCGCCGATTTGCTCGGGTTGCGAGAAGCTTTTGCCGCCGTCGAGGCTGCGAGCATAGAACAGGCCCTGTCGGTTCTTGCCTTTGGTGAACCAGACAACATGCCACGCGCCGGAGGCGTCGATGGCGATCGACGGTCCGTGATGCGGACAGCTGTTGATCGACCAGTCATCGTCCGATACGCGCGTCGCCGTCGCCTGCGTCGCGTCCGCAGAGAGTTTCGCGACCATATGGTCGCGGACGTTGCCATCCAGCACTTGCCGCCAGGCGAAGACCGGCGTTCCGTCCTTGTCGAGCGCGCCCGACATGCGGCAGCACTCGCAGGCGTGATCGATGAGAATCGACTTGCCCTTGAACGACTTGCCGCCGTCGTCGGAATAGCCGAAGGCGACGCCGCTCCCCAGGAACTCCTTGCCTTCGGCCTTGGCTTTGAGCGCATGCGTCTTGTCGAGCCAGCCGGCATAGATGCGGCCCTTGCGGTTGACGACGATGCTGTCGAAGCGCTGGCCGCCTTCGCTCAGAAGCGGCTGCGGCGCCGAGAAGCTCTTGCCGCCGTCGGTCGAGCGGGCGGTAAAGATCGTGCCGATCATCTGCTTGTCGGGCCGCGTCGTATAGGTCGCGAGCAGGCTCCCGTCATTGAGCGCCACGATTTTCGGGCGGGCGTCGCCATGCGCGTCGATCACGCCGTCGTCGACCGTGGCGATCGCCGCCGGCGCGGAAAATGCCTTGCCATTGTCCGAAGACGCCGCGGCGTAAACCGTCTTGCCGACGGAGAAGGCGACCCACAGTCGTCCGTCCTTGGCGAAGGCGGGAACGGCGGTCATCGCGCAGTCGACCTTCGCTTCGGCGCAAGCGGGGGCGGGGCGATGGCCCGCCGCGGCGTGTGTCGCCGATTGCGCCGCCGGCGCGGGCGCATCCTTATTGGCGTTGGCAGGCGGCGAATCCGTTTTGTCCGCGCTTATGGGAGCCGGCGGAGCGTCTTGCCCTGCGAGCGCGGCGACGGGAAGGCAAACGGCGAGTAGGCCAAAGGCGATGCGCTTCATTCTTCTCTCCTGTTTGCCACGCCGGACGCCGACGCCTTGACGGCCGTGCGAGGCGCACCGGCTGGATGACGCCGCCTTTAAGGCGGCATCGCCCAAAGACGGAGGATCGATCTCAAAAACTTAGAGTGCGCTCCACGCGAAAAGCCGGGTTCCACTTTTCACGCCGCGCTAGTGAAATCGAAAACTCTGCACGCCGTCATAGGAGCCGCCGGGCGGCGGCGGCGCCCGCAGTCCCGACACGATCGAGCGCGCCAATTGGCCGTGCCGCGGCGTCGACGCCGAAACGACGGTGACGCTATTGGGCGCGCCCGAAGCGCCCAGACGAAAGCGGACGATGGCGTTTCCTTCGCCAAGTTGCGTTGCGCCCGGCGAGCGCGCCCGGATGAGCTGGCCCAGCTTGCGCATATAGACGCCGTTGTCGGCTCGGTTCTTTTTCTCTGCGGATTTCTCAGCGGATTTCTCGGCGGACGTGTCGCCCCGCGCCGCCTTCGGCTTCTGTTCGCCCCGCATGTCGGTCTTGTCGTCGCGCTTTTCGGTTTTTTCCTCGCGCTTCGTCTCCTTGTTCTCCTCCCGCTTCGGCTCGGCGCTCTCTTCGGCTTTGGGCTTGGGCGCTTCGCTCTGCGCCCGGGCCGGTCCGCTTGCGCTGAACGCGCCGGCGAAGGCCAGCGCCGAAAGACCTAACATCAGTCGAGAAATTTGCCGCATCTCTCCCTCCTTCAAAAACGCGCGTCTCTATGCGCTTTCATCCGGCGCTCTTCGCGGACGGATTCAATTTGGCGTCCCGCGGAATTTGAACGTCTGTCCCACGTCCATGGATCCGCCGGGCGGTGGTGGCGCTTCAACGCTCGACAGGATTTTTTTCACCGCCTCCGCCAAAGCAGGACTGGACGTCTTGTCGATCGTCACCTTGTCGATCTTGCCTTGCGCGTTGACGTGAAAGCTGGCGGTCACTTCACCCTCGCCGGCAGGACTCTCCGTGGGCGTTTGCTTGGCGATCGCGGTGTAGAGCGCCCCAAGGAACTTGCTTTCCGACAACGCCGGAGCGGCCGCGGGCGCGGTCGCTCCCTGCGGGGTCGCCGGCGCAGTAGGCGTCGCTGTGCGCGTCGGCGCAGGAGTTTGCGATGACGCAGGAGCCTGCGCTGGCGCAGCCGCGGGCTTGGCGTTCTCGGCGTGCGCTACGTGAGCCGCGAGCGCTACGAGCGCCGCGGCGAGGGTAAGCAATCGCGCCAGCCTCATCATCCCCCCAAACATTTCAAAACGTATGATGACGGCGGGCGCGAGCGTCCGCCGTCGATTGACGTCAATGGAAGGCGAACGCCTGGCTGACATAGGCCGAGCCGCACATGCTTGGACCGCGCGAGGACGACACGATCCGCCGGGCCAGAGCCGCATGCGCCGACGTCGACCCCGACGCCGCAACGCCCGACAGACCGCCGCCCGGATTGACGTGGAACGTCACATGCGCATGGCCCGGGCCGAGGCTCGTCGAGCCAGGCGTGTGCCGGCGAAGCGCCGCGGCGATATGGGCAAGACACGTGGCCTGGGATGCGCCCGAACTCGCGGCCTGTCCTTCCGGCGCGCCGTAGCGCCTGCGCGCCTGCGCCTGCTGACGCTGCTGCGCGCGCTGGACTTGCTGCTGCTCGACCTTCTTCTTGATCTCGTCGACATCTTCCTTCTTTGCCGGCAGGGGCACGGCGTCGGGCGCCATGACCACCGGCGGCGGCAGCGCGATATCGGGCTCCTCGACCGCTTCGGGCGGCGGCGTGTCGTCGGCTTCGGCGACTTCCTCCTGCTCGAAGAAGTCGCCTTCCGACACGAGGTCCATGCTGACCGAGTCGAGGGAGATCGCGTTCGGCTTGGCCGAATAGGCAAGTATGCCGAAGACCAGGATGTGGGCGCCGATGACCACGGCGGTCGTTACCGAGCGAAGCCACGGCGGCCTGACCCGGTCCGGGTCCGAGGGCGGACGGTCGCCCTCTCGCGTCATCTGCTGCTGCTGTGGACCGAGCGCGAGATCGGTCATTTCGGCGCCCCTCCGGGCGCGGCTGGAACATGCGCCGGCGGAGCGCCGGCCGCTGGAGGCGCCGCGTGGCCAGGCGCGCCCTTCGTGGCCGGGCCGGTCTTGCTGCGCGAGTTGGTCATGATGGCGATATGGGTGATCCCATTTGTCGCGAGCTTATCCATCACCGCGACGACCTCGCCATAGACGGCCTCCGTGTCGCCGCGGATATGAACGACGCGCGTCTGGTCGTCGCCCATCATCACCTTGATGCCGTCGATGAGCGCTTCGGGCGAGGTTTCGTCCGCGCCAAGCGCGATCTTGCCTTCCTTGCCGACCGTCACGACGATCGGCTCTTTCTGGTTGATCGGCATCGCGGCGCTCGCCTGCGGCAAATTCACCTTGACGCCCTTGGCGAGCAAGGGCGCCGTGATCATGAAAATGATGAGCAGCACCAGCATGACGTCGACGAGCGGCGTCACATTGATATCGGCGAGCGGCTGATAAAGGCCTTCGGTTGCGCTCTGGCGCTGACGTGAGGGCATACCCATTATGCAGCCTCCCGATCGCGACGCGGACGCGCCTGATGGCCACTGCACATCAGAAGAGACTCGTCTTCGATGTAGTGGGCGACCTGTTGGCCGACGCGCGCGAAAGCGGCGCCGATGCGGTTGTAGCCGACCGAGGCGGGGATGGCGGCGGCAAGTCCATAGGCCGTGGCGGCAAGCGCTTCGGCGATGCCCGGCGCGACGACCGCGAGACTCGTGTCCTGCGACTGGGCGATGCTGGCGAAGCTCGTCATGATGCCCCACACCGTGCCGAAAAGTCCGACGAAGGGCGCGACCGACGAGATAACGGCGAGATTGGGCAGTCCGCCTTCCGCCTTAGTCAGGAACTCGCGCGCCGAGCGGCTCATATGATCGGCGATGCGCGCGCGCTTGTCGCCGATCGTCTCGTCCGGAAGATCGAGCGCGAAAGCTTCGCGGCCTGCTTCTGCGACGGGCGCGAGAACGCCGACGTCTCCGCCTGCGCGAGCGGAGCGGGCCGATTTGGTGATGCGGACGACCGCCACCACGCCTTCGACAATGAGCACCCAAGTCCAGATCGACGCGAGCAGCAGCAGCGCCATGACGACCTTGCCGACGGGGCCGGCGTTGAGGAACATGGCGAGAGGGGAAAGCGTATTGTAATCCATTTCACTCACTCGTTTTCTTGAGGACGCGCTTGCGGCGACCGCGCAGGCGGAGCGTCAGATTCGTTTTATTGTGTCGTCGCGAAATGCGCGCCGTTCAACCGGCGAAAACCGCGGACAGACCCCGGCGCTTCGCGCTTGGAGCCCATCGCATATCAGAAAATCTAGTTGGAAGGCGGCGCGCGCGCGCCATTCGCGCTGCTCGACGTCAGACTTTCGGGCGGTCGTGCGGCGGTGGCGTTAAGATGGATCGTCGCCGGTCGCCCGGCGGGCCGTGCGACCGAAGCCACGCGCTCGGGCAGAACCGCGGAGCTCGCGTGAGCGGCGAGACAACAGTCCGGACATTTACGTCCAGACTGTGCAGGCGCGCCGTGGCGCTTCGCCTCGGTCGAATCTTGCGCCGCGGCGATATGCGATCCTGCGAGATAGATGGAATGATCGCAAGCGACTCCACCGGAGTCGGCGAAGGCGTGCGCGGGCCGCATGGCGCCCGATAAAAGAAGCGAAAACATTAGCGCGTAAACGGCGGCGACGGCGAATGCCGCACGAAATCCCCGACGCATGGCGCGCAACTGTGACATAATTGTCTCTTAATTGATTTTTTAACCTTTGACAACGCGAGGAGGCTTGGAAAATCACGGGTTACCGGTTCATGTGCAATTCCGGCGTCGCTAAAGTTAACGACGCCGAATTCGCCAAGAGCCTATGCGCATTCGGCAACTCGTCGCTCTCTTCGCACTCCTAGCGCTCGTCGCGAGGCTCGTCATGCCTTGCGAGGCGATGGCGTCGAAATCCGTTGACGCGCCTAACGCCCCGATCGCCAAGTGCCATTTGCTGGCGAGCGCGGCGTCTCTCGCCAAGGGCGATGCGGATCAAGCGCCTGCGGGCGACATGGATCGCGACGAGGGCTGCGCCTGCGCGCTCTGCCAGATCGGTTGGAGCACGCTGCCGCCGGCGGACGCCGTTTTCGCGATCCGCGGCATTGAATACAATCTCGCGCCGCGGGCGCCTCCGGCCCGGACGCCGGTCCTGTTCCGGCCAAATCGCAGCGCGCCCACGCGCGGACCTCCTTCCTTCGTCTGATCTGTCGAAACGAGTGCGGCGAAAGCCGTTCGGGTCAGTCGCGCCGCCTTGACCGGCGCCAGAAGGAAGAATCTCATGTCTCGCTACTCGCTCTTGCGCGGCGTTTCCGCCGGCACCCTCACCATAATTGCGTTTTCCGAACTTTGCGTGACGCCTGCCGCGGCGCAGCAATCGCTGCCGACCATTGACGTCGGCGGCCAGCATCGCGGCGCCGTCAGGCGCCCGACGACCGGGATTCCAGGCGTTGCGACAAATGTCGCGCCCGCTCCGGCTCCAGCTCCTTCGACGCCGTCGATCTGGGCCGCGACGCTTCCCGACGGCAAGCCCGCCTTCGTTCAGCGCTGGCAATTGCCGAATACGGTCGCGAGCGTCACGCAGCGCGACATCAAAGAGAAAATCAACATCGTCGACAGCCAGGACGCGCTCAAATATGTGCCGAGCCTGTTCATCCGCAAATTGCGTGGCGGCAATGAAGGCATGATCCAGACGCGCACCTGGGGGCTCTCGTCGGCGCGCGCAATGGTTTATGTCGACGATCTCCTGATCAGCCAGCTCATCTCCAACGGCCATACCGACGGCCAGCCGCGCTGGGGCCTTGTTTCGCCGGAAGAGATCGAGCGCGTCGACTATCTCTATGGACCTTACGCGGCGCAATATCCTGGCAACTCCATTGGCGGCGTGATCAAATTCACGACGCGCATGCCGGAGCATCTTGAGGTCACCGCGAAGCAAACTGTGGCGGTTCAGGACTTCGCCTGGTGGGGCGCTCAGCTCGGCCTGCCGACGACGACGACGGCGCTCACCATCGGCGACAAAATCGGCAATCTCTCTTATTTCGTGGCGCTCAATTACGCCTGGAACAACAACCAGCCAATCCAATTCTTAAACGCCGGCCGCTTCTATCCCTATCCTGGCGCGATCTTCTCGCAGAACGTCTATGGCGTGCCGCAGTCGATCGTCGGCTCGGGTTCGATCTCGGAGGAAAATTTCATCAATGGCAAGGTGAAGGTTGCCTATGACTTCACGCCGACGATACGCGGCGTCTATACGGTCGGCGTCTTCAACAGCGACCGCGTGTCATGGCCGCTGAACTATGTTTCGGGCGGGCGTAACGAGCTTTTCGGACCTCCCGGCGGAGCGGCGGCGCTTCCCTTGACGACGCTGCAAGGCTTCGGCGCCGCTAATCTGCGTTACCAGGAGACGATCCTGATCAACTCCCTGGCGCTCAAGTCGAATACGCAGGGCGTTTTCGACTTTGAGCTTTCCGCTTCGCACTTCACCTATCCTTATAGTTCATCGCGCTCGGCCTGGAGCGGCGTGCCGTCGACCGCCGCCAATCCCTTCGGCGGCTATACGCTCACCGGACGCGACACGATCTTCACCGGCACCTATTGGACGCTCCTGGATTTGAAGGGCATCTACCGGCCCGACGGCCCCGAAGGCATGCATGACGTCAGCTTCGGCATACACGGCGATCAATACCACTCCAACAATCCGATCTGGCTCACGACGAATTGGGGGGCGGGCATGGCGTCGTCATATGGCGTCGTCCAGTCGGTCGGCAGCGGCACGACGCGCACACAGGCGCTCTGGGCGCAGGACGCAATCCGCTTGCGTCCAGACTTGAAGCTGACGCTCGGCGTTCGCGGCGAACATTGGCAGGCGTCCGACGGTTATAATCAGCTCCTTGGCGGTTTGAACGCCGCCGCCACCGGCTCCACAGCGACGGTCGCGACCATGTTGCCGATCTTCCAGCCCAATCTCTATTCAACGCGGGTTTCGCCGAAGGCGTCGCTGCGCTGGGAGGCGGATCCGTACTGGACGATCACCAGCAATGTCGGCATGGCCAATCGGTTTCCGACCGTGCGCGAGCTCTATAATCTCACCGCGACGCCGGGCGCGACGGGATTCGTCACCAATCCCAATCCCAATCTGCGTCCCGAGACCGCTCTGACCAAGGAGATCGTCTTTCAGCGCAGTCTTGGTCCCGACAGCTGGGCGCGGCTGTCGCTCTTCGATGAAGAAGCGCGCGACGCGATCATCAGCAACTTCACGATCGTTCCCGGATCCGCCTTTCAGGCCACCGCCAATATCAACGTCGACCGCATCCGCAACACCGGCGCGGAGTTCGCCTGGCAGAAGGACAACGTCTATTACAAGGGGCTCCAACTGTTCGGCAGCGTCACTTTCGTCAATTCACGTGTGATCTCGTTCAGCCGCTGGCAGCCTTCGGCGCCATCCGCAGCATCGCCGTTCGGCACCAGTTTCGAGTTTCCCTGGGCTACGTCGGTCGCCGGCAAGAACGCGCCGGGCGTGCCGAAATGGCGCTGGGATTTCGGCGTCACCTATCGCCCGACTGACAGTTGGGCGTTCACGGTGGCGATGCGCTGGCAGGATCGCATTTGGCGCACGCTCGCCAACAACGATCTCGTGCATGGCATCTTCGGCTCGTCGGATCGGTTCTTCATGGTCGATCTGCACGCGCATTACAAATACAGCGACCGATGGTCGTTCGACGCCGGCATCGACAATGTGAACAACTACAAGTTCGCGTTATTCCACCCCTATCCGCAGCGCACCTTCATCTTCTCGGCGAAGTATGAATATGGCACGGGCAAGAATGTGCCGGGCATTTTCTACACGGGAAATGAAGGCTGGCCGGAATTCGGCGGCTGGTTCCAGCCGGTCGCCTGGAACTGGGAATAGTCTCCAGCGCGAAGCGGGAAGTTTCGCTTCGCGCGAACGCCGCATGCGCCGGGACGACAAAAAAGGAAACGCCCGGGAGGAAACTCCCGGGCGTTCTGTTTTCGGGTCGGTAAAGAGGCTTAATGCGCCAGCGACTTGACGATCGACTCGACGGTCTTCTTGGCGTCGCCGAAAAGCATCATCGTATTGGGCCGGAAGAAGAGTTCGTTCTCGACGCCGGCGTAGCCCGAGCCCATGCCGCGCTTCAAGAACAGCACCGTCTTCGCCTTTTCGACGTCGAGGATCGGCATGCCGTAGATCGCCGAGGTCTTGTCAGTCTTGGCGGCGGGATTGGTCACGTCGTTGGCGCCGATGACAAAGGCCACGTCCGCCTGTCCGAATTCCGAATTGATGTCCTCGAGCTCGAACACTTCGTCATAGGGCACATTGGCCTCAGCGAGCAGCACGTTCATATGACCCGGCATGCGCCCCGCGACCGGATGAATAGCGTATTTGATGTCGACGCCTTCCTCCTTGAGCATGTCAGCCATTTCGCGCAGTGCGTGCTGCGCTTGTGCGACCGCCATGCCGTAGCCGGGCACGATGATGATCTTGCCGGCGTTCTGCATGATATAGGCGGCGTCCTCGGCCGAGCCCTGTTTGACGTTGCGCGTCTCCTTGCCGCCGGCAGGTCCGGCCACCTCGCCGCCGAAGCCGCCGAGAATGACCGAGACGAAGCTGCGGTTCATCCCCTTGCACATGATGTAGGAGAGGATCGCGCCCGACGAGCCGACCAGCGCGCCGGTGATGATCAGCGCGAGATTGCCCAGCGTGAAGCCGATGCCCGCCGCCGCCCAACCCGAATAGGAGTTGAGCATGGAGACGACCACGGGCATGTCGGCGCCGCCGATCGGAATGATCAGCGTTACGCCCAGCGTGAAGGAAGCGAGGATCAGCAGGAAGAGCCACACGCCGCTCTGCGTGCCGACGAAGAGCGCCGTCAGCGCCAGCAGGGCGACGCCAAGCATGATGTTGATGGTGTGGCGTTCCGGCAGCAAGATCGGCTTGCCGGTCATGCGCTCGGAAAGCTTCAGGAAGGCGATGATCGATCCGGTGAAGGTGATCGCGCCGATCGCCGCGCCGAGCGACATTTCGACAAGGCTGCCGGCGTGAATCTCGTTCGAATCGCCGATGCCGAAGGCGCGCGGCGCAAAGAAAGCGCCGGCCGCCACTAGCACGGCGGCAAGGCCGACCAGCGCGTGGAAGCCCGCGACAAGCTCGGGCATTTTCGTCATCGGCACGCGCTGGGCGATGAATGCGCCGGCGCCGCCGCCGATGGCGACGCCAACGACGATCATCAGCAGGCCGCCGAAGGACGGGAAATGCGTCAGCAGGGTCGTCGCGACGGCGATGGCCATGCCGATCATGCCGTAGCGGTTGCCCTGCCGCGACGTCGCCGGCGACGAGAGGCCGCGCAACGCGAGGATGAACAGAACGCCGGAGACGAGGTAAAGGAGGGCTGCGATATTGGCGCTCATGGCGTCAGCCCTTCTTCTTGTACATGGCGAGCATGCGTTCGGTGACCAGGAAGCCGCCGAAGATGTTCACGCTGGCGAGAATGACGGCGACAAAACCGAAGGCGTTCGCCCACCACGAGCCGGAAGCCTCGGCGGCGGTCGTGCCTTCGACGCCCGCCGCGAGCAGCGCGCCGACGATGATCACAGAAGAAATCGCGTTCGTGACCGACATCAGCGGCGTATGCAGAGCCGGCGTCACCGACCAGACGACGTAATAGCCGACGAACACCGCCATGGCGAAGATCGCCACGCGGAAGACAAAAGGATCGATGGCGCCGCCGGCTAGCCCATGCGCTGCGACCGCAGCGGCCGTATGCGCAAGTTCGTCCGAATAGTGCTGCGCTTGTTCGGCGAGATGGCGGGCGGCCTCGGCCGCCGCCTGCGCCTTCTCAAGCAGCTGTTGCGTAGAGTCGGTCATCGCTTAACGCCCCTTTAGTTTGTTGTGCGCGCAGGCGGTTATTTGAATCGTTCGTCGACGACGGCGCCGTCGCGGGTCAGCGCGGTCGCCTTGACAAGTTCGTCGTCCCAATTGATGGCGAGCTGCTTTGTGTCCTTCGAGACGAGCGTCTCGACGAAGGCCAGCAAATTCTTGGCGTAAAGGCTCGACGCCGTCGACGCCATGCGGCCGGCGAGGTTGAGCGCGCCGAGAATCTTCACGCCATCGACGACCACTGTTTCGCCGGGCTTGGTCAATTCGCAGTTGCCGCCGCGCTCGGCCGCAAGATCGACGATGACCGAGCCAGGCCGCATCGAGCGCACCATCTCGGCGGAGACGAGCTTGGGCGCGGGCCGGCCGGGGATCAGCGCCGTCGTGATGACGATGTCCTGCTTGGCGATGTGCGAAGCGACGAGTTCGGCCTGCGCCTTTTGATATTCGGGCGACATCTCCTTGGCGTAGCCGCCGGAGGTCTCGGCCTGTTTGAACTCTTCGTTTTCGACGGCGATGAATTTCGCGCCGAGCGATTCGACCTGCTCCTTCGTCGCCGGCCGCACGTCGGTCGCGGTGACGATCGCGCCCATCCGGCGCGCCGTGGCGATCGCCTGCAAACCGGCGACTCCAACGCCCATTATAAAGACTTTCGCCGCCGGGACGGTGCCGGCGGCGGTCATCATCATCGGAAATGAGCGGCCATATTCGGCCATCGCGTCAATGACAGCGCGGTAGCCCGCGAGATTGGCTTGCGACGATAAAACGTCCATGGTTTGCGCGCGCGTGATGCGCGGCATCAGCTCCATGGCGAAGGCGATCGCGCCGCTCTTGGCGAGATCGGCAAGCTGAGCCCCCGCGCCAAAGGGATCCATGATCGCGACCACCGCGAGATTGGGTTTCGCGCCCGCAAGCTCCGCCGCCGAGGGGCGCCGCACGCGCAGCGCGACGTCCGCTCCCGACAGGGCGGCCGCTGCGCCATTTGCGATCGTCGCGCCGGCGGCGGCGTAATCGTTGTCAGAAAAGCCGGCTGTGGCGCCCGCGCCGGCCTCGACCGCCACGTCGGCGCCGAGCCCTATGAATTTCTTGACGGTCTCAGGTGTAGCCGCGACGCGCGGCTCGGAATGATCCGTTTCAGCCAATACGGCGATGCGCATGACGAACTCCGGTTGCGGAAAAACCGTCGCCGCCAGCGTCGCCGACAGCGGTGAAAGACGGAGCGCGGCCCTAGCGCGCGACGAAGAAATACAGCGCGAGCAGCGCCACTGCGGTGCTCGCCGCCGCGATCTTCAGCAGCAGCAAAAATGTTTTGTAGGTCTTTACGTGCTCGGCCCAGTCTCCGTTCGACTCCACCGGCGTGCGTAAGCTCGCCATCTCGGTCCTCCCAATTCTTGCTGACGCGCGCGTGACGCCGCACGCGAAGCTCATGCTAAACGAGCGGAAGCCTCAGGGCAACGCCTCCGGCGCGCCAGACCCTGCGTCGCGCCGACGCGCGGGGTGAGGCGAAACACAGACCGAGTTCGGGGTTTTGTTGGCGCTCCTTGCGCTCCGGGAGGGGAACATTCCCGCAGCGGCGGCGTTCCAACGCACGCTTGCGGCGCGCGGGCGATCCAAGCGCCGCTAAACCGGAGCAGGACGATGGGCCTCTTCTCAAAAGACATCAGGACGATCGACGATCTGTTCGTGCATATGCTGCGCGACGTCTACTACGCCGAGAACCAGATCCTGAAGGCGCTGCCGGAAATGGTCGAGAAAGCCTCCGATCCGCGGCTGAGGGAAGCGTTCGAGCAGCATCTGGCCGAGACCGAAAACCACGTGCGCCGGCTCGAGACAGTATTCGAGATGCATGGCGTGGCGCCTAAGGGCATCAATTGCCCGGCGATCGACGGCATTCTTGAGGAGGCCGATGAGGTCTCGGGCGAAACCGCAGACAATGAAGTGCTGGACGCCGCGCTAATCGCCAGTGCGCAAGCCGTCGAACATTACGAGATCACGCGGTACGGCACGCTGATCGCCTGGGCTAAGGAGCTTGGCCGCGAAGACTGTGCGCAGCTTCTCGCGGAAACGCTCGACGAAGAAAAGAATGCCGACCGCAAACTCTCTACGCTTGCCGAAGGGCGCGTCAACCGCAAGGCGGCTTAATACACGGCGCTCGATGAGGAAAGGCGCGGTCCTCCACGATAGGCCGCAAAAAAAGAGGCCCCGGACGTGATCGTCCGGGGCCTTGATTGTCGGCTGAGCGGCGAAGCGCCTAGAAGTCCATGCCGCCCATGCCGCCGCCGCCCGGCATGGCGGGCGGGCCTTCCTTCTTCGGCGCTTCGGTGATCGTCGCCTCGGTGGTGATGATCAGACCGGCGATCGAAGCGGCGTCCTGCAGCGCGGTGCGCACGACCTTGGTTGGGTCGATGATGCCAAGCTTCATCAGATCGCCATACTCGCCCTTCTGCGCGTCGAAGCCGTAGCCGTATTCGGAAGATTCGAGCAGCTTGCCGACCACCACGGCGCCGTCGCCGCCGGCGTTGTCGACGATCTGGCGCGCCGGCGCCTGGATCGCCTTACGGACGATGTCGACGCCGGTCTGCTGATCCGGATTGCCGACCTTGACGCCGCTAAGCGCCTTGATGGCGCGCAGCAGCGCCACGCCGCCGCCCGGCGACACGCCTTCCTCGACCGCCGCGCGGGTGGCGTTGAGGGCGTCGTCGACGCGGTCCTTCTTTTCCTTCACTTCGACCTCGGTCGCGCCGCCGACGCGGATCACCGCGACGCCGCCCGCCAGCTTCGCCAGACGCTCCTGCAGCTTCTCGCGGTCGTAGTCGGAGGTCGTCTCCTCGATCTGGCCCTTGATCTGGGAGATGCGCGCCTCGATGTCCTTCTTCTCGCCGGCGCCGTCGATGATCGTCGTGTTCTCCTTCTCGATGCGCACGCGCTTGGCGCGGCCGAGCATGGCGAGCGTGACGTTTTCGAGCTTGATGCCGAGGTCCTCGGCGATCATCTGGCCGCCGGTCAGGATCGCGATGTCTTCGAGCATCGCCTTGCGGCGATCGCCGAAGCCCGGCGCCTTGACGGCCGCGATCTTCAAGCCGCCGCGCAGCTTGTTGACGACGAGCGTCGCCAGCGCTTCGCCTTCAATATCCTCGGCGACGATGAGCAGCGGCTTGCCGGTCTGCACCACGGCTTCGAGGATCGGCAGCAGCGGCTGCAGCGTCGACAGCTTCTTCTCGTGGATGAGAATGTAGGGCTCGTCGAGTTCCGCGATCATCTTCTCGGCGTTGGTGATGAAGTAGGGCGAGAGATAGCCGCGGTCGAACTGCATGCCTTCGACGATGTCGGTCTCGGTTTCGAGGCTCTTGGCCTCTTCGACCGTGATCACGCCTTCATTGCCGACCTTCTGCATCGCCTTGGCGATTTCTTCGCCGATGAAGCTGTCGCCGTTCGCCGAAATCGTGCCGACCTGGGCGATCTCGTCGTTTGAGGTGACCTTTTTCGAATGCTGCTTGAGATCGGCGACGATGGCTTCGACGGCGAGATCGACGCCGCGCTTCAGATCCATCGGGTTGAGGCCCGCGGCGACTGCCTTGGAGCCTTCGCGGGCGATCGAAGCGGCGAGAACCGTCGCCGTCGTGGTGCCGTCGCCAGCGATGTCGTTCTGCTTGGAGGCGACTTCGCGGACGAGCTGAGCGCCGAGGTTTTCGAACCTATCGGCAAGCTCGATTTCCTTGGCGACGGTGACGCCGTCCTTGCTGATGCGCGGGGCGCCGAAGCTCTTCTCGATCACGACGTTGCGGCCCTTGGGACCGAGCGTGATCTTCACTGCGTTGTTGAGGATCTCGACGCCTCGCATGATGCGGTCGCGGGCGTCAGTGGCGAAACGGACGTCTTTTGCAGCCATTTAAAATTCTCCTAAGGGTTGGAAGCGAACGCGGCGTCGAGTCAGTCGACGATGCCGAGAATGTCGCTTTCCTTCATGATGAGCAGGTCATCGCCGTCGATCTTGACTTCGGTGCCGGACCATTTGCCAAAGAGCACGCGGTCGCCGGCCTTGACGTCGAGCGGGTTCAGCTTGCCGTTTTCGTCGCGGGCGCCGGGGCCGACGGAAACCACCTTGCCCTCTTGCGGCTTTTCCTTCGCGGTGTCCGGAATGATGATGCCGCCTTTGGTTTTTTCCTCGCCTTCGAGTCGCTTGACCACGACGCGGTCGTGGAGGGGACGGAACGCCATTGTGAATCTTTCCTTTTCTGGCCTGACGGGGTTCTTCCCCGCCAAAAAGGGATACGCGAACGCTTGTTGGCGCTCATGTAAGGTGAGTGCCAACAAGCGACTTGCACATAGGAGCCGGGCGTCGCGCTGTCAAGCCACGGGCCGCGCTAGCGCTGGCGCCGCGCTCGCGGCGCCAGCGATCCGCGAGGGGAAGGACCGGAGGCGAGGCGGCCCCCATGGATGGGGGCTGGGATCGGCAGACGCTGCGCAAACGGGACGGGTGCCAAGCGCTGCCGGCGGCGTGTCGACCTCAAAGGCGGGATCATGCAGCGCTTCGGTCGATTTTCACGGAGCGCTAGAAGCACCGCTCCTTCAGCATCACCGCAAACCAGCGCGATATTTGATATCGATCAAATACTCGCTTTTGGGCGATTCTCCCAAAAGCCCCAGCGCTCTAATGCAGGCTCACCATCTGCAGATGGTTCTCTCGGGCGTTGCCGATGCAGCCTTCTTCGGAGTCCGCAAGAACGATCGGCGCACCATCCGCGCCGAACAGCGCGAAGATCGTCAGTCCCGGCGCGATCTGGGGCGCGTGCGGGTAAAGCCGATTGACGTCCTCCGAGCGCATTGGCCGCACATAAGCGATGATACCATCGCCAAGCTGGGCGAACTGCTCGGTCGTCAGCGGCGCTTCTCTGGGTTCGGTCGCGGTCTTCATTTCCATTTCTGCCTCCTTGGCGGTCCTTTCGACCCGCCGTCGGCGCCCAAACAAAGCGGCGCGCCGTCTGAAATTAGATGTGCATGCTTTGGAGATTTTGAAGAGGCGGCGGCTACAGTCCGAGCGCAAGCCTCGCTGGATCTTCAAGCAACTCCTTGACCCGCACCAGGAAAGTCACGGCTTCCCTGCCATCGACAAGGCGGTGATCATAGGACAGCGCGAGATACATCATCGGCCGCGCTTCGATTTTGCCGTCGATCACGACCGCGCGCTCCTGAATCTTGTGCATCCCGAGGATGCCGGACTGCGGCGCGTTCAGGATCGGCGTCGACATCAGCGAACCATAGACGCCGCCGTTCGAGATCGTGAAGGTGCCGCCCTGCAGATCATTGATGTCGAGCGCGCCGTCGCGCGCCTTGCGGCCGAGTTCGGCGATGGTTCGTTCAATCTCGGCGAGCGACAGACGGTCGGCGTCGCGCACCACCGGCACGACGAGCCCCTTCTCGGTGCCGACGGCGACGCCGATGTGGCAAAAGCGCTTGTAGATGATGTCGGTCCCGTCGATCTCGGCGTTGACGGCGGGGATTTCCTCAAGCGCCTGGCAACAGGCCTTCACGAAGAAGCCCATGAAGCCAAGCTTCACGCCGTGCCGCTTCTCGAAGGGCTCCTTGTAGCGCTTGCGCAGTTCGATGAGCTTCGACATGTCGACTTCGTTGAACGTCGTCAGCATGGCGGCGGCGTTTTGCGCTTCTTTCAGACGGCGCGCGATCGTCTGGCGCAAGCGTGTCATCTTCACCCGCTCCTCGCGGCGGGCGTCTTCCTGCGGCAGGGGGACGCGGGGGGCAGGCGCCTCGACTCGCGCTTCGACCCTTGCGTCCTGGGCGGGAGCTTGCGCTTCCTGGGCAGGCTGTGGCGTCGCCGCCTGACGGGCGGCGAATTGAACGACGTCAGACTTCAGCGCCTGCCCGCGCTTGCCGCTGCCGGGGACCTGAGCAATGTCGATTCCCTGCTCGACGGCGATTTTGGCGGCGGAAGGCGAGGGCGGCGTCGCCGTTGCGGCGGGAGACGGCCCCGGCTGGGCGGCGGGCGCAGTCGGCGCCGGCGCTGGCTTGGGCGCGGAGGATTTGGCCGTAGCCTCGCCGCTGCCCTTCGCCGGAGCGGTCGCTCCCTCAGTGATCTGCCCGAGCAGCGCGCCCGGCTCTACGGTCTCGCCTTCCTTTGCCACGATCTCGGCCAGCACGCCGGCGGCCGGCGCGTTGACTTCGAGCGTGACCTTGTCAGTTTCGAGTTCGGCGAGCGCTTCGTCGGCGCGCACCGCGTCGCCTGCTTTCTTGAACCAGCGGCCGATGGTCGCCTCAGTCACCGATTCGCCTAAGGTCGGCACGCGAATTTCAGCCATCGGCCTTCTCTTTGCTCGCGTCGGGCGTCAAGCCGCGAACGCATCGTCCAGGAACAATTTCAGCTGCGCGAGATGTCGGGACATCGTGCCCGCGGCGGTCGAGGCCGAAGCGGGGCGCCCGACGTAGCGCGCGCGCTTCGACTTGCCGCCGGTCTGCGTCAGCACCCACTCAAGATAGGACTCAACGAAGGACCAGGCGCCCATGTTCTTGGGTTCCTCCTGGCACCAGACGACGTCGGCGTCCTTGAAACGTCCGAGCGCCGTGACGAGGTTCTTCAGCGGGAAGGGATAGAGCTGCTCGACTCGCAGCAGATACACATCGTCGACGCCGCGTTTCTCCCGCTCCTCGAACAGATCGTAATAGACCTTGCCCGAACACAGAATAACCCGGCGAATATTTTCGTCGGCTTGGAGAACGAACGTCTCGTTCGGCGCCGTTTCGGCGTCGTCGAGAAGCAGCCGCTGAAAGCTTGAGGCCATGCCCATCTCGCCAAGCCGCGACACAGCGCGCTTGTGCCGCAGCAGCGATTTCGGCGTCATCAGCACCAGAGGCTTGCGGAAGCTTCTGTGCAATTGCCGGCGAAGGATGTGGAAGTAGTTCGCAGGCGTCGTGCAATTGGCGACCTGCATATTGTCTTCGGCGCACAGCTGCAGATAGCGCTCGAGCCGCGCGGAGGAATGTTCCGGACCCTGGCCTTCGTAGCCATGCGGCAGCAGGCAGACGAGGCCGGACATGCGCAGCCATTTGCGCTCGGCCGACGAAATGAACTGGTCGAAGACCACTTGCGCGCCATTGGCGAAATCGCCGAACTGCGCTTCCCACAGCACCAGCGCATCGGGCTCGGCGAGCGAATAGCCATATTCGAAGCCGAGCACCGCCTCTTCCGAAAGCATCGAATTGACGACTTCGTAGCGTCCCTGGCCGTCGGCGATGTGATTGAACGGCAGGTAGCGGGCCTCATTCTCCTGGTCGAGGAGCACGCTGTGACGTTGCGAAAAGGTGCCGCGTTCGCTGTCCTGCCCGGAGAGGCGCACATTGTAGCCCTCATAGAGCAGCGAACTGATCGCCAGCGCTTCGGCCGTCGCCCAGTCAATCGGCCCGCCATGTTCAATCGCCGCCCGTCGATTGTCGAGAAAGCGCTGGATCGTGCGATGCAGATGAAAATCGGTCGGCGCCGAGGTGATCTTTTCGCCGATCTGCTGGAGCGTCTCCAGCGCGACGCCGGTCTGACCGCGACGCTCATTATCCGAGAGCTGCGAGCCTGATTTTTTTCCGGCCCAGCGGCCGTCGAGCCAATCCGCCTTATTCGGTCTGTAGCTCTGTCCGGATTCGAACTCCTGGTTGAGCCGCGCGCGCCACTCTTCCTTCATGCGGTCGACGTCGTCGCGCGAAATCACGCCCTCGGCGATCAGACGATCGGCATAAATATCGAGCGTCGTGCGGTGCGCTCTGATCTTCTTATACATCAGCGGCTGGGTGAATCCCGGCTCGTCGCCCTCATTATGGCCGAACCGCCGATAGCACCACATGTCGATGACGACCGGCTTTTGAAACTGCTGACGGAATTCGGCGGCGACGCGCGCAGCGAAGACCACCGCCTCGGGATCGTCGCCGTTGACGTGGAGAATCGGCGCCTCGACCATCTTGGCGACGTCGGACGGGTAGGGCGACGACCGCGAGTAGCGCGGATAGGTGGTGAAGCCGATCTGATTGTTGATGATGAAGTGGATCGACCCCCCGGTGCGATGGCCTTTCAATCCGGAAAGACCGAAACATTCCGCGACGACGCCCTGACCAGCAAAGGCCGCGTCGCCGTGGATGAGGAGCGGCATCACCGAACGGCGATCGCCGTCGGAGCAATGATGCTGATCCTGCTTCGCGCGCACCTTGCCGAGCACAACGGGATCGACGATCTCAAGATGCGACGGATTGGCGGTCAGCGAGAGATGCACCCTGTTATCGTCGAACACGCGGTCGGACGACGCGCCGAGATGATATTTGACGTCGCCTGAACCTTCGACTTCGTCCGGCAGGAAGGAGCCGCCCTTGAATTCATGAAACAGGGCGCGATGCGGCTTCGCCATCACCTGCGACAGAATATTGAGGCGGCCGCGGTGCGCCATGCCGAGAACGATTTCCTTGACGCCGAGCGCGCCGCCGCGCTTGATGATCTGCTCCATCGCCGGAACGATGGCTTCGGCGCCGTCGAGGCCAAAGCGCTTGGTGCCGGTGTATTTCACGTCGAGGAACTTCTCGAAACCTTCCGCCTCGATGAGCTTGTTGAGAATCGCGCGCTTGCCTTGCTCGGTAAAGACGATCTCCTTCTTCGGGCCTTCGATGCGTGCCTGCAGCCAGGCCTTTTCCTCCGGATTGGAGATATGCATGAATTCGAAGCCGATCGTGCCGCAGTATGTGCGGCGCAGGATCGTGACCATTTCGAAGAGCGTGGCGTAGCGCATGCCCAATACGCCATCGAGGAAGATTTTGCGCTCGTAATCCTCGTCGGTGAAACCGTAGGTCTGCGGATTGAGCTCGCCGTGATCGTGACGCTGCTCCAGTCCGAGCGGATCGAGATTGGCATGGAGATGGCCGCGCATGCGATAGGCGCGGATCATCATCAGCGCGCGCACCGAGTCGCGCGTCGCACGCAACACATCTTCGCCAGTGAGGGCGCGGGCGCCGGCGGGAGCGGCTGGCGCTTTATCAGGCGCCGGCGCCTCGCCGACGAGCGCGCCGACCCATTCGCCGTTTGGCGGCTGCGGCCAGTCGCGTCGCGCCCAACTCGGCCCGTCTAGGGCGGTCTTCTGCTGCGGCTTGAGGCCCATCTCGGCGAAGAAATTGCGCCAGTCGGGACTGACCGACGAAGGATCGGCTTCATAGGCCGCAAGCAGGCCTTCCAAATAGCTGGCGTTTGCGCCCTGCAGGAAGGATGTCGAAGCGAGAAAATCGTTTTGCGGCGAGCGTGCGCCGGCCGGCGCTGGTCCGGCGCCGCCATTGGTTTCAAAACGCGCCATCTCAATCTTTCCCAAAAGCGCCGGCGCTCAAAGGCGCCGACGACTTTCGAAGCGTTGAGCGGACCAGGGCGGCTAGCCCTTCAGCGCTTCGACCAATGTCTTACCGAGCCTTGCAGGCGAGGGCGACACTTTGATGCCCGCCGACTCCATGGCCGCGATTTTACTTTCGGCGTCGCCTTTGCCGCCCGAGACGATGGCGCCCGCATGGCCCATTCGGCGGCCAGGCGGCGCGGTGCGTCCCGCGATGAATCCCACCATCGGCTTCCTGCGGCCGCGCTTGGCCTCGTCTTTCAAGAATTGGGCCGCGTCCTCTTCCGCCGACCCGCCGATCTCGCCAATCATGATGATGGACTTAGTCGCCTCGTCGGCGAGAAACAACTCCAGCACTTCGATAAAATCCGTGCCTTTCACCGGGTCGCCGCCGATGCCGACCGCCGTCGTTTGACCTAAACCCTCGCGCGTCGTCTGGAACACGGCCTCATAGGTCAGCGTGCCGGAGCGCGATACGACGCCGACCGAGCCCTTCGAGAAAATATTGCCGGGCATGATGCCGATCTTGCTCTCGCCGGCGGTGACGACGCCCGGGCAGTTCGGCCCGATGAGGCGCGATTTGGAGCCGCAGAGCGCGCGCTTGACCCGGATCATGTCCTGAACCGGAACGCCCTCGGTGATGCAGACGATGAGCGGGATTTCCGCCTCAATCGCTTCGCAGATGGCGTCGGCCGCGCCCGGCGGCGGCACATAGACCACAGAAGCGTCGGCGCCGGTCTTTGCGCGGGCTTCGGCGACCGTGTCGAAAACCGGGAGGTCGAGATGGATCGAGCCGCCTTTGCCCGGCGAGACGCCGCCGACCATTTTGGTCCCGTAGTCGAGGGCCTGGACAGAATGGAAGGTGGCGGTTTTGCCGGTGAAGCCTTGAGTGATGACTTTGGTGTTCTTGTCGATCAGCACGGACATGAAGGCGAAATCCTGAAAGCAAGCGAAACGGCGCGCGCGCCTTTTACGTTCAAGCGAAAAACCGGCAGCCGCCGCCCGTCGTCGCCGGCGCGGAACCTATTGACAAAAGCTCGGCCGCACAAGGCGGCAAAGGCCCCTGCGACAGGGGGCCGCGATCGCCCTCAGGACCTCGACGACTGTGACGCCGCCAACCTTTATGATCAATGAACCAAAACAAAAATCGGCGGTCGTCCCCGGCTTTCGCTCCCCGGAGTCCCATCGCCGTCGCGCCCATCGCCTTGCGTCGGGATTAAATCTACAAAGAATGGGCGAAGAGGCGCGGCGCGTTCCCTGAGCTGAGGAAGGCCGACATGCATTCGCTTTTCGTTCTGCCGGTCGACTATTATCTGGCAAGCTGGTTCGCGCTGACCGCCGCCTGCACGCTCTACGTCGCAATCGATGGCGCCAAAAATCCCGAACCGGCAGTGATGAAATGGGGATTCGTCCTCGTTACGCTCTACACCGGACCCTTCGGCCTTCTGCTCTATGTACTGGCCGACAAGGAGCCGCGACCAGGGACGCATGAGCAATTCGTGCGCCCGCTGTGGAAGCAGGGGGTCGGCTCCACCATCCATTGCGTCGCCGGCGACGCGACGGGCATCATCCTCGCCGCCGTCATCGTCGCTTCGCTCGGCCTGCCGATGTGGCTCGACCTCATCGTCGAATATCTCGCAGGCTTCGCCTTCGGCCTCTTCATCTTCCAGTCGCTGTTCATGAAAGAGATGATGGGCGGGACCTATTGGGAGAATGTGCGGCGCAGCTTCTTTCCCGAATTCATCAGCATGAATTTCATGATGGCTGGCATGGCGCCGGTGATGAGCTTCCTGATGATGGGCCATGACATGCGCGCGATGGTTCCAACCGAACTGATATTCTGGGGCGTCATGTCGCTTGGCGTGATGGCGGGCTTCGCCACGGCCTATCCGTCAAATGTCTGGATGGTCGCACAGGGCATCAAGCACGGGCTGATGACCGAGCGGGCGCAAGAGGTTCCCGTCGAGAAACCCGCCGAACATCAGACGACTGAAAAGGTCGGATCGGATGCGGCGAGCCATCAGCATCACCATCACGGCGAACATTCCGGCATGAGCGAGGGTTCCGCAGCGCATCCCGAGAACGGTCCGCGCGCCGACCCCCGCGCCGCCTCGATGCATATGCATGCGACGCCCGAGGCAACCTCAGCACAGATCGCCGCTTTCAGCCTCGCGTCGCTCGTTCTTCTCGCCACCGGCATGCTCGCGCCCGCCAATTCGGTGAACATGCGGCTTTCGGCGCATGAGGTGGGCGGCCTCATCATGCCGCCGGGAATGCTCATGTATCGCGACACAACGGCCGACGCGATGCGCGAGATGAGTTTCGCGGATTCGCGGCTGGTTGACGCGCAGTTTCCGATTGAAGCCCGCGGCGATCGGGAGCTGCCTTTCACGATCGACACCGGCGTCAAGGTCTTCGAGCTTACCGCCTCAGTCATCCGCTGGCGCATCCTGCCCGGCGTCGCGGTCGACGCCTACGCCTACAACAATCAGATAC
This sequence comes from Methylocystis sp., assembly GCF_021731785.1. Classification (GTDB taxonomy): domain Bacteria; phylum Pseudomonadota; class Alphaproteobacteria; order Rhizobiales; family Beijerinckiaceae; genus Methylocystis. Next base: position 18,429 of record NZ_JAKFWS010000058.1, on the reverse strand, counting down.
CTGGTCCGCGCATCCATATTCGTGAAGGAGACAGGGTGCGCATTCGGGTGCGCAACCATTTGCCCGAAGCGACGACCGTTCACTGGCACGGGCTCATTCTTCCCAACGCCATGGATGGGCCGAGCGAGATCACCCAAGCGCCAATTCAGCCTTCCGGGTTCTTCGACTATGAATTCACCGCAAGGCAGCACGGAACCTATTTTTATCACCCACACGCCGAGCCCGACCGAACGCAGGCGCTTGGCCTCTACGGCGCGCTGATCATTGATCCCGCCGACGCCGCGGCGGAAATCGGCGCCGATCACGACTATGTCATTCAGCTGCAGGAATGGCTGTGGCGCGACGGCCTGACGTTCCCGGCGATGCCGATGGACGGCATGCAACCGAATTATTTCACCATCAACGGCAAATCCTATCCATCAACCGACACGATCCGGATGAAGCTTGGCGAAACGCTCAAAGTGCGCTTCGTCGGCACCAACAACGGCTTCATCCATCCGATGCACATTCATGGCGGACCGTTCGAAGTCGTCGCGCGCGACGGCGAAACGCTGCAAAAGAGCGCACGCTACCTAGCCGACACGGTCAATGTCGGTCCGGGCCAACGCTATGACGTCGTGTGGACGGCGCGGGAGCGGGGGAAGTGGCTGATCCACTGCCACATCCCCCATCACACCAGCAACGACAATACTGAAACTAAGGGCGGCGGCGGGCTGATGGCGATCATTGAAGTGGAGTAGATCCGCCATTGCGCGACGCTCTACTTCTGGGCTGCATAGGCCTCATTGACGTCCTCGACCGTGCGCAAACCGGGCTTCGGCGACATCACCAGCACCGCCATATTCCCCGGCGCATGTTCGTTCTTCCACATTTTGGTATGCGCCACCGGGATTTTCTCCCAGGAGAACACTTCCGACATGCAGGGATCGACGCGCCGGTCGAGAACGAAGCGGTTGGCGGCCGACGCCTGCTTCAGATGCGCGAAATGGGAACCCTGAATGCGCTTCTGACGCATCCACACATAGCGCGCGTCGAAGGTGAGATTGAAGCCGGTCGTGCCGGCGCAGAACACCACCATGCCGCCGCGCTTCACCACGAGACAGGAGACGGGAAAGGTCTGCTCGCCCGGATGTTCAAAGACGATGTCGACGTCCTTCTTGCCGGTGATGTCCCAGATCGCCTTGCCGAAGGCGCGCGCGTTTTTGGTCCATTCGTTGAATTCGGGCGTGTTGACCTTCGGCAGCTGCCCCCAGCACTTGAAGTCCTTACGGTTGATGACGCCCTTGGCGCCAAGCGACATCACGTAATCGCGCTTGCTCTCATCCGAGATGACGCCGATGGGGTTGGCGCCCGAGGCGGCGCAGAGCTGCACGGCGAAAACGCCGAGGCCGCCGGAGGCGCCCCACACCAGCACATTGTCGCCGGGCTTCAATTGATGCGGCGCGTGGCCAAAGAGCATGCGATAGGCGGTGGCGAGCGTTAAGGTGTAGCAGGCCGCCTCTTCCCAAGTGAGGTGCTTGGGGCGCTCCATGAGCTGGCGGTCCTGGACGCGGCAAAACTGGGCGAAGGAGCCGTCGGGCGTCTCATAGCCCCAGATGCGCTGCGAGGGTGAGAACATCGGATCGCCGCCGTTGCATTCCTCGTCGTCCCCATCGTCCTGGTTGCAGTGGATGATGACCTCGTCGCCGACCTTCCAGCGCTTCACTTTGGAGCCGACCGCCCAGACGATGCCCGAGGCGTCGGAGCCGGCGACGTGATAAGGATTTTTGTGAACGTCGAGGGTAGACACCGGCTCTCCGAGCGACGCCCAGACGCCATTGTAATTGACCCCGGCCGCCATCACGAGAACGAGCACGTCGTGGCTGTCGAGCTCCCAGGTCGGCAGGACCTCGAGCTGCATGGCGGTTTCCGGCGGGCCGTGCCGCTCCTTGCGGATCGCCCAGGCGTACATGTTTTTCGGCACATGCCCGAGCGGCGGAATCTCGCCCATCTCATAGAGGTCTTTCTTGTCGGTCAATTTTGGGCTCCTTGCCTTGCCGCCCTTGTCGGGCCTTGGCATTGGCGGGAGCTTATAGACGGGGCGGCGCCGCCCGAATAGTCCTAAGTTGCCGGCGCCGACTGCCCTTTATCGCGAAGCGGATCGCCCCGGCGCATTGCCGAATAGCGCTCCAACCCTTATCATTAAGCTGGTTAAGCCAGTTGATGGGACAAACGATGGAAATCGGCGCCTTTGAGGCAAAAAACACACTCGGCAGTCTCCTCGATCGAGTCGAGAAAGGCGAGGAAATCGTCATCACCCGGCGCGGTAAACCTGTCGCCCGGCTCGCGCCCGTACGAGCGGAGCGTAACATAGAGCGCGCGCGCAAGGCGATGGAAGAGCTTCGCGAACTCTCGAAAGGCAACAAGCTCGACGGTCTCAAGATCAAGGATTTGATCAACGAAGGGCGCCCGTGAGTCTGGTCCTCGATAGTTCAGTCGCGCTTGCCTATTGCTTCGACGAAGAGATCGCGCCTAAGATTCTTGTGACATTCCATAGGGTCATCGACGAAGGCATAGTCGTTCCAAGCTTGTGGCGATATGAAGTCGCCAATGTTCTGGCGCTCGCCGAGCGGAGGGGACGGGTGACGCTCGGCTTCCCGAAAATCGCCTTTGACCGGTTCGAGAAAATCTCGATTGTTGTGGACGAAGAGAGCGACGAACAGGCTTGGACAACAACAATACGGCTCGCCGCGCTCTACACGCTCACCGTCTACGACGCCGCCTATCTTGAGCTTGCGCAACGTCGCCGCCTGCCGCTGGCGACCCTCGACGCCGCCTTGGCGCAGGCGGCGCGCGTCGCCGGCGTCGAGACCCTGATCTAAGCCGCCCCGGGCCTCATCTTGTCAAAACAGGGTCATGTGCTATCGCAACTGGCGGAGGAGCCAATAAAGTGAACGAGATGTCCGCCCCGCGCCGCGACAAGCCCTGGATGTTTCGCACCTACGCCGGCCACTCGACGGCCAGCGAGTCCAACAAGCTTTATCGCTCCAATCTCGCCAAGGGCCAGACCGGTCTCTCCATCGCCTTCGATCTGCCGACGCAAACCGGCTATGACAGCGACCACATCCTCTCGCGCGGCGAGGTCGGCAAGGTGGGCGTGCCGGTCTCGCATCTGGGCGACATGCGCACGCTTTTCGACGGCATCCCGCTCAGCGAGATGAACACATCGATGACCATCAACGCCACCGCCGTGTGGCTGATGGCGCTCTATATCGCCGCCGCCGAGGAACAGGGCGCGCCGCGCGCGAAGCTGCAGGGCACGACCCAAAACGACATCATCAAGGAATATCTGTCGCGCGGCTCTTATGTCTTCCCGCCGACGCAGTCGCTGCGCCTGACGCAGGACCTCATTCTCTTCACAACGAAGGAATGCCCGAAGTTCAACCCGATGAACGTCTGCTCCTACCATCTGCAGGAAGCGGGTGCGACGCCGTCGCAGGAACTCGCTTATGCGCTCGCCACCGCCGTCGCCATTCTCGACGGTGTGAAAGCCGCGGGAATGCCTGAGGAAGACTTCGCTCAGGTCGTCGGCCGCATCTCCTTCTTCGTCAACGCCGGCATGCGCTTCGTTACCGAACTGTGCAAAATGCGGGCGTTCGCCGAGCTTTGGGAGGAGATCACGCGCGAGCGCTATGGCGTGAAGGACGAAAAGCTTCGCCGCTTCCGCTATGGCGTGCAGGTCAATTCGCTCGGCCTCACCGAGCAGCAGCCGGAAAACAACGTCTATCGCATCCTGATCGAGATGCTGGCCGTCGTTCTCTCCAAAAACGCGCGCGCCCGCGCCGTGCAGCTTCCAGCCTGGAACGAGGCGCTCGGACTGCCGCGGCCCTTCGATCAGCAATGGTCGCTGCGCATGCAGCAGATCATGGCCTATGAGACCGACCTGTTGGAATATGGCGACATCTTCGACGGCAACCCGGAGATCGCCCGCAAGGTCGCAGAACTGAAGGCCGAGGCGAAAGCCGAACTCAAGAAGATCGAAGACCTCGGCGGCGCCGCGGCGGCGGTCGAGATCGGCTACATGAAGGGCAAGCTCGTCGAAGCCAATACCGCGCGCCTCGAGTCGATCGAGGCCGGCGAGCAGATCGTCGTCGGCGTCAACAAATTCACCGGCGGCGAGCCGTCGCCGCTGGCTTCAGGCGACGACCAGATCATGGTCGTGCCTGAACATGTCGAAGCCGAGCAGATTTCGCGGCTGAAGGCTTGGCGTGAAGCCCGCGACCAGAAGGCCGCTCGGGAAGCGATCGAAGACCTTGCGCGCGCGGCCAAGGAAGGCCGCAACATGGTCGAGCCGTCCATCGCCGCGGCGAAGGCGGGGGTCACCACCGGCGAATGGGGCAATGTGCTGCGCGGGGTGTTCGGGGAATATCGCGCGCCGACGGGCGTGTCCTCGACCGCGCGCCAGGTCGGCGGCGCGCTCGACGCGGTGCGCGGCGAAGTCGAACGCGTGTCGCAAAAGCTCGGCAAGCGGGCGAAGTTCCTGGTCGGCAAGCCGGGCCTCGATGGCCATTCGAATGGCGCCGAGCAGATTGCGGTGCGCGCCCGCGACGCCGGCTTCGACGTGATCTATGCCGGAATCCGCTCGACGCCGGCTGAACTTGTCGAGGCGGCGAAGAAGGAAGGCGCGCATTGCATCGGCCTCTCCATTCTCTCAGGCTCGCATGTGACGCTCGCGCATGAGGTGATCAAGCTGATGAAGCAGGAAGGCGTCGAGGCGCCGCTCGTCGTCGGCGGCATCATTCCGCCTGCCGACGAGAAGCTGCTGCGCGAAGCGGGCGTCGCGGCGGTTTACACGCCGAAGAATTATGACCTCAACGCCATCATGACCGACCTCGCCCATATCATCGAGAAGGCGGCAGTTTAAAAATAGCTGATGCACAGATTTTCGCTCACAGCCGCTTTATTTGTAGCGTTGCTCGCTTCGCCATTCGCGCAGGCGCAATATCTTGCGCCCACGCCGGATCCTTCGATAAGCGGCGACCTTGGCAAAATGGGTGGATATAGCAATTGGCTGGCGCTGGAGCTGCGGCGACGAATACCGCAGTCTCAATCCGCAGGGGAAGCGCGTGTTGGCGTGGCGTTCAAGATCGCGCCAAGCGGGCGTATGAGGATAGTTCGAATTACGGGCGGTACGGCGGCCCACGCAGAAATTCTACGCCGTGTTTTCGCGAGCATTCGTCCGCCGCCTCCCCCGAATGGTCGGGAGCTTTATCTCTCGCAGGATTTCCAGTTTCACTGATCGGTCGTGGCGAGTTGGCGCCAGTAGCGCGCTTGTGCGGTACCTGAGATTGCGCCGAAACAAGCGACTCTATTGAAGGTGGAGGGTTACATCGGATTATCGAATTAGGTGGCCCTTATGGAACCGATTCCTTGTTTCGATGTAGTAGCCAAATATTACGACGAAGCCTATGGCGCCGCCGCCGATCTTCGCGATGTGGAAATGTATAAATCATTCGCCCGACGGTTTGGGGGGCCGGTCCTTGAAATTGGCTGTGGCACAGGGCGGATTCTCAAGCCGATTGCCGACATGGGCATCGAAATAGATGGAATAGATGTTTCAGAGGCGATGATTTCGATCCTCAAAAGCAAAATTGCCGACATGCGTCCGGAGCCCAACATTTACCTCGGCGATATGCGGCGCATCGAGCTTGCGAGGCGATATCGCCTTGTCACTATTCCATTCCGAACTTTACAACACATGATTACTATCGAGGATAAGCTGCAGGCCTTGGCCGCGGCGAAGAATCATCTATTGGATTCGGGACGACTTATCTTCGACGTCGCGTTTCCCAATTACGAGTCGCTTGCCTCTCAATTTGGAGAGGAATATCTCGCCGCCGAATGGCGGCCGGAATCTAATTCCGACAGGGTCGGGCGAATGTTCTTCCGGCGCGAGGGATATCGTCAAAAGGATCAGGTAATGATCGGCAGTCTCATATTTCGCCTGCTGGACGGCAATAATGCCGTCCACGAGGCGATACAGTCTCTCGAGATGCATTTCTTTTCGTTCCCAGAAATCGAGGCCTTATGCGAGGCTGCCAGGCTCGAAATCGAAGAGTTTTACGGTTCATATGACCTAAAGCCGTTCGAAGAGAATTCGACGCAAATGGTGTTCGTAGTGAAGGCAAGCCGTTAGCCGCTCGCCCCGCGCTTCGCGCAGGAGATGGATGGGGAGGCGGCGGCCGCGCTCCGCTCGATCGGCGCACTGCCGAAAGGCTGCGCCCGCCTATCGGTAGGCCGGGCGCTTCCTGCCGCAGGCGCGCGCATTTCCCGCCTCTCTTTGCACAACGGCTGATCATCGAAGCGGCACGTCCGCCCGGCGCTTTCCGACGTCCGCCGCAAGATCGGCTGATTGCTTTTGGCTCGGAATTTGCGTGGAGGCAGCAGCTTCAGATCACTGGCGCTTCGGTCCTACGACGGATCAAAAGCAGCAAAGCCGCTGTGTCCGACCCTCCACATCGCTCGTGTGGAAATGTCGGCTGGCGGCTTTTGCTTTTGGGACTCATGCTGGGCTTTTCGGAAAGACGGCCCAAGCATCCGTTGGGGAAAACTATGGCGACGCTGAACCGCAAGATTGCTCCTCTCGTGTTCTGGCTCTGCTTTTTGGCGCTCAGTTTCTGCACGACACTCATTGGCCAGAGCCAGTCGGCGCGCACGCCCTGGCGCGATCGCCTAGAGCCGGCGAAATCCCTTTGCCAGGAAGGCCTGCGCGGGGCGCGCGACCCTTTGACCGGCAGCGCCGCCGAAAACCGATCCTCCCCGTCGGAGACGATGCGCGCGGGGCGCGTCCTCCGCGAGAGGACCAACGTCGCCGCGGCTGGCCTCGCGCGCTCAAGCGGTCGGTGAGCGGCTTCGTTGATCGCCGATGTTCACGGCCTACGTCCAAAAAGGTTCGAGCTTTTTTAGTCGCTTCTCGCTCTTTTCGGCGTGGGCGACGCCCTGGCTAGAAGCATGGGCGAACCAGCCGCGAATGAAGCTGGAAGCGCGCGCCGCGTCCGGCGTCTGCGCATCGATCTGGTCGAGCAGGCCGTATGCGACCTCCATGTCGTTGAAGACGCCCAACTGATCCTGCATATCGCCCAGCGCGTGCAAATAGGCGCGCGCGTCTTTGCGATCGTCAAACAGGCTTTCAAAAAATTCTGCGCCATAGCGCGCCTTTTTGAGCGCGATGCGGACTTTATGTCGCTCTTCGGCCGAAAGCGTCGCCAGGTCCTTGCTCTTCTTCAAGAGCCGCTTGCGCAGCCGCGTCAACGCCTGCGCGGCGAAGGCGCGGGCCGATCCCGGCGCGCGCGCCTCCGGCGCCTCCTCCCAGTCGCGCCGCTCGATCGTCAGACGCAGGTCGCCGACGAACCGCGACGTTTCGCCCGATGAGACGGCGTCATGGGCGGCGCGGTAGGCGCTTTCACGAAACGCTTCGAGGGCGTCGGTCAGCGCATGAAAGCTCGGATCGTCGCCCATCGCCTCGCGCGGACCGGCGCTCAACGCGATGCCGAAGACGTCCCAATCGCGCGCCGCACCGAGAACGGCGGCAAGAGCCTTGGCCCGCTGGCCCGCAGTTTCGAGCGCCGGCCCGGCGACGACTGGCCGGAACAAGCCGGTCGCCGCGCGCAGGCGGCGCAGGGCGACGCGCATTTGATGCACGCTTTCCGGCGCGCTCGAAGTTTGAAGTAGCGGAACATTGGCGAGGAAATGCTCAACCGAGCCGGAGAAAATCGCCGCTGCGGCGTCCTCCAGCGTATCATTTTCCGAAAGCTCGACCGGTTTCGCCTTTATCGCCGCAGGCGCATTGACGTCCGACTCTTGCTGCGCGCTGTCGCGCGCAGGCGTATTCGCTGGTTCTGTCAAACGCTCCATACAGACGCTCTACTGCAGATTTATCTCAAACAAATAGGGCGTCGCCGCGCCTAAGCCAAATATGCGCGTCGACGGACTCTCCCTCAAGCTCTTGATTAATACATCCACGCTTGCTTTATCGCGGCGCGATATCTTTCTCGGGAGCTGCGCCTCATGTCGACTTGGCCGCAATATGGCAAAATCACCGGTCCGATCGTGCTGATCGGCTTCGGCTCCATTGGCCGAGGGATTTTGCCGTTGATTGAGCGCCATTTCGAATTCGACAAGTCGCGCTTCACCGTCATCGACCCTGTTGACACGCATCGCCGGCTGCTCGACGAGCGCGGCATCGCCTTTCTCAAAACCAAGCTCACGCCGGAGAACTACCGCGAGGTCTTGACCCCGCTGCTGACCAAGGGCGAAGGCCAGGGCTTTATCGTCAATCTCTCGGTCGACGTGTCCTCGCTCGCGATCATCAAGCTCGCGGGCGAATTGAACGCACTTTGCGTCGACACCGTCATCGAGCCTTGGCCGGGATTTTATTTCGACAAGAACCTCGGCAATGAGGCGCGCACCAATTACGCGTTGCGCGAGACGGTGCTCGAAGAGCGCCGCAAAAATCCCGGCGGATCGACGGCCGTCTCCTGCGTCGGCGCCAATCCCGGCATGGTGTCCTGGTTCGTCAAGCAGGCGCTCGTCAATATCGCGCGCGACACGGGCGCTTTCGATAAGGAGCCGGAAACGCGCGCCGAATGGAGCGCGCTCGCTCAAAAGCTCGGCGTCAAGGGCGTTCACATCGCCGAGCGCGACACGCAGCGCGCGCGCCAGCCGAAACCGCGCAACGTCTTCGTCAATACCTGGTCGGTAGAGGGTTTCGTCTCCGAGGGCATGCAGCCCGCCGAACTCGGCTGGGGCACGCATGAAAAATCTTTGCCCGACATCGGCCGCACCCATCCGACCGGCTGCGGCGCGGCGATCTATCTGCTCTCGCCCGGCGCCAATACGCGCGTGCGCTCATGGTGTCCCACGCCCGGCGCGCAATATGGCTTTCTCGTCACCCACAATGAGTCGATCTCGATCGCCGACTATCTGACGCTACGCGACAATAAGGGCGAGGCGATCTATCGTCCGACCTGTCACTACGCCTATCATCCCGCCGACGACGCCGTGCTTTCTCTGCACGAGATGTTCGGCGCCGCCGGCAAGATGCAGGAGAGCTGGCAGATTCTCGACGAGCATGAAATCGTCGACGGAATCGATGAGCTCGGCGTGCTGCTCTACGGCCACGCGAAGAACGCCTATTGGTACGGCTCGCAGCTCTCGATCGAAGAGACTCGCGATCTCGCGCCCTATCAGAACGCCACCGGACTTCAGGTGAGCTCGGCGGCGCTCGCCGGCATGGTCTGGGCGCTGGAGAATCCGCAGGAGGGAATCGTCGAAGCCGACGAGGTCGACTACAAGCGCTGCCTCGACGTGCAATTGCCCTATCTCGGCCCGGTCGTCGGCGTTTACACGGATTGGACGCCGCTCGAAGGACGTCCGGGGCTGTTTCCGGAAGACATCGACGAAAGCGACCCCTGGCAGTTCAAAAATATTCTGGTGCGCTGAGGGGCACGCATTTTCGCATGAAGTCGGCGGAACGACGGCCGTCCTCGCCCTCATCCCGATCAGGCCTCGAAGGCCGTCTCGAAGGACGAGCGCGAATTCCAGAAGACGCTGTAAGTTTCCTCGTCCTTTGAGGCGCGGCCTTAGGCCGCTCCCAGGGAAGGGAAATTTTGCCCCGACCGCCGTGTCTTTTTGCGCTCGGTAGCTCTTGCGTTCGTTCTATATATGTTCCATATTCGCGTTGTGTTCCTATTCGGCCGCTCGAGCCGGAGAAGAGCAGCGAGTCCCCAAAGGCGTCTGGCGTCGAGCCGGATGAGTAGCGTTGCGTTGCGTTTGTCGTCGGGAGGCCGCGTCGAAGTTCATGCGTCAGCGCGGCCTCCCTTGTTCCTTTCAAAAAGTCGGAGTCCGCAATGTCTCGCGTGGCTGACGTTTCATCCGAGGCGCTCGGTCGCCAGATTGGCCGCCTTGGCCAGGCGAACGTCGGCGCGTTGATCGACGCCGAGCGCCGCCGCGGACGTGGGACGCTGTCGAAGCGCAGCAGCCGTTTCGAGAAGGAGACGCGCGAGGAGGCCGACGACGGCTGGGGGTCGCTCGAGAGCCTGCAGGCGCTCAAGACCAATTTCCACGTCGAGAAGCCGCGCACGATCATCACCAGGAATGATTCGCCCGATATTTCCTTCGACCGGTCGATCAATCCCTATCGCGGCTGCGAACACGGCTGCGTCTATTGTTTCGCGCGGCCGACGCACGCCTATATGGGCTTCTCGCCCGACCTCGATTTCGAGACCGAGATCTTCGTCAAGGAAGGCGCGGCGCAGCTTCTCGAACGCGAATTGTCGGCGCCAGGCTATGTGCCGAAGACGATCGCCATCGGCACCAACACCGATCCCTATCAGCCTGCCGAGAAGAGCCATCGCGTGATGCGTTCAATCCTCGAAGTGCTGGCGCGCGCCAATCATCCAGTCGGCATTGTCACGAAGTCCGCGCTCGTGCTGCGCGACCTCGATCTGCTTGCGCCGATGGCGGCCAAGGGCCTCGCGAAGGTCGCGATCTCGGTGACGACTCTCGACCGCAGGCTGGCGCGCGTTATGGAGCCGCGCGCCGCCACCCCAGAGCTGCGGCTTGACGCCATCGCGCAGCTCAGCGCAGCCGGCGTGCCGACGGCGGTGATGACGGCGCCGATCATTCCCGCCATCAATGATGACGAGATCGAGAAAATTTTGATGCGGGCGCACGCCGCCGGCGCGCGCGAGGCCGGCTATGTGCTGCTGCGGCTGCCGCTCGAATTGCGCGATCTCTTCACCGAATGGCTGGTGGCGCATTTTCCTGACAAAGCGCGCCGCGCCCTGGCGCTCGTGCGCTCGACCCGCGACGGCAAGCTTTATGATTCTTCCTTCGGGACCCGGATGAAAGGCGAAGGGCCCTACGCCTGGATGATCGGCCGGCGTTTTGAACTCGCGGCCGCGCGGCTCGGCTTCTCGCAGAAAACAAAATTGCGAACCGATTTGTTCGAGCCGCCGCGCCGCGCCGCGCAGCAGCTCAGCCTTTTCTGAGCGAATTTTTCGGGCGCTTAGCGCCAGGCCGTTGAGCCGCCTCCCGAGAATTTTTTTTGGACCCCGCCGCAGGCGGGTTGTCAGCCGGCCGCCTTCCGCGCTTTATTCGCAGCGCGGCCTAGCGCTCCACGCCGGACGTAGCGCAGACCGCCAGCGATCGGCCGAGAGGAGCTTTGGTGACGGCCAGCGGGGTCAGTTTTCGGCTGGAGGGCCAATTGCGCCGCAGGGGCGTCTGGCCGATCGCCGGCGTCGACGAAGTCGGCCGCGGGCCGCTCGCAGGGCCGGTCGCGGCGGCGGCGGTGATTCTCGATCCCGATCGACGGCCGCGAGGCCTCGATGATTCCAAGGCATTGAACCAAGCGCAGCGGGAAGAAGCCTTCGAGCGGATCATGGCCAGCGCGCTCGCCGTCAGCGTCGCCTTCGTCACCGCGGCCGAGATCGATCGCATCAATATTCGCCAAGCTTCGCTCGCGGCGATGGCCCGCGCCGTCGCCGGCCTGTCCCGGGCGCCGGCCTATCTCCTCGTCGACGGCAATGACCGGCCGCCGGTTAACTGCCCCTGCCAGATGATCGTCAAGGGCGACGCCACGGCGCTTTCCATCGCTGCCGCCTCGATCGTCGCCAAGGTCGCGCGCGACGCCATGATGCGCCGTCTCGCGGCTCATTATCCGCAATATGGTTTTGAGACCAACGCCGGCTACGCCGTGCAGCATCACCTCGAAGCGCTCGCGCTCCACGGCGCGAGCCCGGCGCATCGGACGAGCTTTTCGCCGGTGCGCGAGGCGTGAGGGTCTTGTCAAGATTTTGCTAAGATTTTTACTTCCTTAAGACTTCCGTTCGAAAAAGAGACGTTGGTTTTTCCCCGATCTAAACGCGGCTTTTACCTTCCACCTTCACTATCGCGCCTGTCAGTTGCGTAGATAGTGTGGAGTTCATGCGTAGCGCGCGCGTCGGAGCGGCTCGTCTCAAAGCCCGAATTCAGGTCACGCGTATCGGGCGCACCAGCGAAAGGCCGCTCCGCGCGACGGCGCGCAACGACATCCTTTGCGGAGACTGCGTTGCGGCGATGGAGCGCATGGCCGACGAGAGCGTCGACCTCATCTTCGCCGACCCGCCCTATAATCTTCAACTCGCCAATCGCCTGCATCGGCCCGACCAAAGTCTCGTCGACGCGGTCGACAATGATTGGGATAAATTCGCCAATTTCGCCGCCTATGACGCCTTCACGCGCGACTGGCTCAAAGAGGCTCGTCGGCTGATGAAGCCTTCGGCGACGATTTTCGTCATCGGCTCCTACCACAATATTTTCCGCGTCGGCGCGATCATGCAGGATCTGGGGTACTGGATCCTGAACGACATCGTCTGGCGCAAGAACAATCCGATGCCGAATTTTCGCGGACGTCGCTTCACCAACGCCCATGAGACGATGATCTGGGCGGCGCGAGACCAAAGGGCGAAAAACTACACCTTCAATTACGAGGCGCTGAAAGCGGCGAACGAAGATTGCCAGGTGCGATCCGACTGGCTCCTGCCGATCTGCGGCGGCGCCGAGCGGCTCAAGAATGGCGCGGGCCGCAAGACCCATCCGACGCAAAAGCCGGAGGCGCTGCTTGCGCGCGTCATTCTCGCCGCGTCGAAACCGGGCGATCTGGTGCTCGATCCGTTTTTTGGCACGGGAACCACCGGTGCCGTCGCCAAGCGCTTAGGCCGCGACTGGCTCGGCATCGAGCGCGACGGCGACTATCGCGCCGCGGCGCGGGCGCGGATCGCTGAGATCGAACCTTTGCCGCCTGAAGCGGTCGCGACGGCGCCGTCGAAACGCGCCGAGCCGCGCATCGCCTTCGCGAGTCTAGTCGAAGCCGGCCTCGTCGCGCCGGGCGCGACGCTTGTCGACGCCAAGCGGCGCCATCGCGCGGTGGTGCGCGCCGACGGCGCGCTCTCGCTCTCTGGCTTCGTCGGCTCGATCCACAAGACCGGCGCGCTGGCGCAAGGCCTGCCGGCCTGCAACGGCTGGACCTTCTGGCATTATGAAGAAAAGGGTGCGCTCGCGCCGATCGACGATTTGCGGGCGACGGCGCGCGCCCGGTTGCGCATCGCGGCTGAGTGACCACCCTCTCCTAGAGGGAGAGGGTTAAGCGCTATGCGAGAAAGCCCGCGTAGAACCCCACAAGCAGCGCGATTCCGATGAAGGCGCGATAGAAGACGAAGGGCCAAGCGGAGTAGCGTTCCAAAATCCGCAGCAGGCCCCAGATCGCGACAAAGGCGGAGAGCGACGCGACGAAGAGCCCCAGCGTCAGCACCGCCCAGCCGTGGAAATCGAGCTGCGCCTTGTGCAACTCCCATAATTCCTTCAGCCCCGCGAGGGCGATCGCCGGGAGGCCGAGAAGAAACGAAAACCGCGCCGCTTCTTCGCGCTTCAGGTCCAGAAAGAGCGCCGCGGTCAGAGTCGAGCCCGAGCGCGAGACGCCGGGAATGAGCGCGCCGACCTGGGCGAAGCCGACGATCATCGCGTCCTTGAGGCTGACATGTTCGAGCGTGCGCTTGTGATTGCAATAGAGCTCCGCGATGGCGAGCAGCGCCGCCATGACGATGCAGGAAATGCCGATCACGGGCAGCGTGCGCAACGGCGAGCCGCAGGTGTTAAGCGTATGCGACAGCGCGAGGCCGGCGATGCCGATCGGGACGGTCGCAAGCGCTATCCAAATGACGAAGCGCAAGGTCCAGTCGCTGAAATCGCGCCGCACGAGCGCCCGCACCGACCCCTCGGCGAGCGCGCGGATGTCGCTCCAGAAATAGCTGACGACGGCGGCGAGCGCCGCGAGCTGCATTGCGGCCGAGAAGGCGGAGCCGGGATCCTTCCAGCCGAGCAGCGCCGGCACGATGCGCATATGCGCGGTCGAGGAGATCGGCAGCAGCTCGGTGATGCCCTGAACCACGCCAAGAACGGCGACTTTCATATAGCCGAGGTCGACGAAACCCGTGTCGAGCCCATTCGTGCAAGCAGTCGCCATAGAGGCCTCGTCCCGTTTGCGGCCCCGCGACGAATCACGAAGGCGTCAAGCGACTCCGACTTCTGACAAACAAGACCGCCCCGATCAAGGCGAGTGACATGTTGGTCGATATCAGGGGCTCCAGGGCCGCTCTTCTTCTGGCGCGCGCTCGAGAGCCCTTTGCGCTTCGACGGCGTCAAACAGCGCGCGCAGCGCCTCCTTAACGCCGGCGCCGCTCGCCGACGAGATAAGCAGGGGCGCCGCCTGCCGCGCGGCGGCCCCGTTGGGCCCGGCCGAAGCGATCGCCCGTTTCAGTCGCTCCCGCTGCTTCCTGAGCAGATCCGCATCTACCGCGTCGATCTTGGAAAGTGCAACGATTTCGGGCTTTTCAGCGAGACCAGCGCCATAGGCCGCGAGTTCGGCCCGGACGATCTTGTAATCCCTGCCGGCGTGTTCGCCAGTCGCGTCGATGAGATGAAGGAGCGCCCGGCAGCGCTCGACATGGCCGAGAAAGCGATCGCCGAGTCCGTGACCCTCATGCGCGCCTTCGATCAGACCAGGGATATCCGCCAGCACGAATTCCCTGTCGTCGCTGCGCACGACTCCGAGCCCGGGGTGAAGCGTGGTGAAGGGATAATCGGCGATCTTGGGTTTTGCCGCCGTCACCGTGGCGAGGAAGGTTGATTTGCCGGCGTTCGGCAGGCCGATGAGCCCGGCGTCGGCGATCAGTTTCAGCCGCAGGACGATGGTGCGCTCTTCGCCTTGCTGGCCCGGATTGGCGCGCCGCGGCGCGCGATTAGTCGAGGTGGTGAAATGGGCGTTGCCGAAGCCGCCGTTGCCGCCCTTGCAGATGACGACGCGCTGGCCAACCTCGGTCATGTCGGCGATGAGCGTTTCCTCGTCCTCTTCGAAAATCTGCGTGCCGACCGGCAGCTTCAACACGGCGTCGGCGCCGCGCCCGCCGGCGCGGTTCTTGCCCATGCCGTGTCCGCCGGTCTTGGCCTTGAAATGCTGCTGATAGCGATAGTCGATCAGTGTGTTCAGCCCCTCGACGCACAGAGCGACGACATCGCCGCCACGCCCGCCGTCGCCGCCGTCCGGCCCGCCGAATTCGATGAATTTCTCGCGCCTAAACGAGACGCTTCCGGCGCCGCCATCGCCGGAACGGACGTAAACGCGCGCCTGATCGAGAAATTTCATTTTCCGCTCATGTCGAAGGAAAACGCGGCCGGCGCGCGCCGAACAGGGTGTGCGCTTCGCCGCGCTTCAATTCGAACAGCTCCACTTCGATTTCGCCGCCGCGCGCCGGCGCCGGCAGCATGCCGCGCCCCGTCCGCCGAAATCCGAGCTTCTCATGGATGTGCAAGGAAAACGCGTTGTCCGGCCGCGCCGACGACACGATCCGGTCCAGCGACGTGATTCCAAAGGCAAGGTCGATCAGCGCCCTTGCCGCCTCGGTCGTGAAGCCATGCCCCCAATAGGGCTTGCCGAGCCAAAAGCCGAGCGTCGCTGCGCCGCGGCGGTCGGCCCCGTGCAGGCTGACGAGGCCGATCGACTCGTCCGGCCGGTTTTTGGGGGTGACGACGAGATGCAGCCCGCCGCCGGCGGCGTTCTCCAGGCGCGCTGATTTGATGAAGGCGTCGGCGTCATGCGCTTCGTAAGGGTGCGGAATGCTCGCCGTCATCAACGCGACGTCGGGATCGCCGGCGTGCCGGCGAATCTCGTCGGCGTCGGTCGCGCGCGGCCAACGTAGCCACAGCCGCTCGGTTTCGAGCCGGAAAACGTCGTCGTGGGTGATTTCGGGAAACATCCAATGCTCCAAACGACATTCGGAAATACTGGCCTAAGCCGTCAAGGGGAGCGTTCTCCCTCTCGGGCCGTTACGGCTTTTCCGGACATCTCGCCTGGAACGTTTCCCGCCTGGATCGCCAGCAAGCGGGTCGAGACGACCGAAATCCGCCGATATGATCGGCGGCAGGTCGTCCCTACCGCCTTACTCTGCGGCCGGCGTCGGCGTTACCGCGACGCTGGAACGTCCGCCGCTTGACTTAAATTCGACGACGCCGTCGACGAGCGCGAAAAGCGTGTGGTCCTTGCCCATGCCGACGTTGCGGCCGGGATGCCATTTGGTGCCGCGCTGGCGCACGATGATGTTGCCGCCGACGACGGATTCGCCGCCAAATTTCTTGACGCCGAGGCGCCGGCCGTCCGAATCGCGGCCGTTGCGCGACGAGCCGCCTGCCTTCTTGTGAGCCATTGTTTCGCTCCGATTGTCCTATGCGGCGACTGCGCCGCTTTGTTCCTGCTGTCGCGAGAGGACTTTAGCCCTCGATCGCGGTGATCCTTACCAGCGTCAGGTCCTGACGATGACCGCGCTTGCGCTTTGAATTCTGCCGGCGGCGCTTCTTGAAGGCGATCGACTTGGGGCTGCGGGTCTGCTCGGCGATCTCGCCGGACACTTTGGCGCCCGTGACGGTCGGCGCGCCAATCTTGGGGCTGTCGCCGCCGAGCATCAGCACTTCGTCGAAGGTGACGGCGTCGCCCGGCGCGCCGTCGAGCGCCATGACGGTGATCACGTCCCCGGCGGCGACGCTATATTGCTTGCCGCCTGTTTTGATGACTGCGAACATCTTTTTGTCCTGTGTTCGTCCCGACGCTGGCGTCGTCGCCGGCCGGCTTCTTGGCAGTTGATTTATTTCGCTTCGATATTGCGCAACGCGCAAACGAAAAACGCGGCGAAACCGCCGCGCCGAAGCGAAGATCATCTACTCTCGAAAGGCGGCGGCTGTCAAATTGGCGGCGGCGAAAACCGATGGCGCGTCGCATTGAGGGCCGCGCCAAATCTTCTGCTAGTTGAAGCAGCCGCTGGCCTGCATCTGGGCGAACCAGACGGCGCAGGCCGCCCTGGCGCGCTCGTAGCCGTGGCGACGATAGCTGCCGTAGCCGGGGCCGTTCCCGCCATAACCGGGGCCATAGCCTGGACCGTCGTCGCCGCCGTAGGGCTCATCGTCTCCGTAGTCCCCATAGGGGCCGCCCGGGTAGCCGTGGCCGTAGCCGCGCCGATAGGCGAACTGGTTTTGGCGCAGGCAATTATTGTAGTTCTGCGCGATGGCGAGGCACAGCGGCACATTGGCCGATTCGGCGGGCGGCGAAGCGAGCATTGCCGCCGCGCAGGCGGCGCCTACAAAAGACCAGGTGACGAGGCGCATGTCGGCGCGTCCTTGAATGCGCCCCGCAGGGCGCTGATTGCGGCTGAATGTGCCGCCATATTGCCGGGACGCCGCTTAAGCCAAGCTGAACGGGCCTGGCTCAGCCGTCTAAATTCACCAGCCGGCGATGCGCTTGCAGGACGTGTCGCCGGCGCCGAAGGCGTAATGGTCGCCGCAGGCGAAGGCCACCGGCGGCTCGCCCGACTGTTCGAACAGGTCGTAGCCTTCCTTCAGGTTTCGCCAGAAGGCGGTCCAGTGCTCGTAGTTGCCGCTCGCGCCCACGAAGGCGAGCCAGCCACCTCCGGTCTCGCGGGCGATCGCCTGTTCGGTCATCCGGAAGGGGAAGATGTGCAGTTGCACTTCCTTCTGCCCAGCGCGTAGCGCCGCCTCGACGAAGGCGTAGATTTCCTCGATGCCGCGGTCGGTCATGGCGAAACAGCCGACCGATTTGCAGGCGCCATGCACCATGACGAGGCCGCCGGTCCGGCCGTTTTGACGGTCGAAAGCGTTGGGATAGCCGACGTTAAAGGCGCGGTGATAGTTCGAATTGGGATGCAGCTGTTTCGCTGAAACGCTGTAGAAGCCTTCCGGCGACTGGTAGTCGGCTTCCTTGACCTTGGGGCCGAGCCGGCCCGACCATTTGCAGATCGGGTAGGTCTTGTAGAGCGTGAAGCGGGCGTTGCTCTTTCTCAGCCAAAGCTCGAGCTGCCCCTCCTGCTTGAAAATCCGCACGAACACCTGGTCGCCCATTCCGTAACGGATCGGGGCCTCCTGCTGAAACGCCTCGTCCGGCGCCGGACGCAAGGTCGGCTCGACGGCGCGCGCCACTTGGGTCGGCTGCGCCGGTTCGGCCGGCCCGGACGGGGTGGCTTCCAGAGCGGCGCGCGCCGACGGTTGCTGTGGCCCGGTCGGCTGCTGCCCGTTCGAGGCCGCCGGCGCCGCTGGGGCAGGCATCTGTTCGGTTGGCGCCGCCGCGGCGGCCTCCGCGAACCGGTCCGCGAGCTCGGCGAGGTTGGCCGGTCTCGACGGCGGCAGCGGCGTGGCCTTCTCGGCCGGGGGCGGCGCAGGCGGGAAGGAGACCGACCCTTCGACGCCGTCGGCGGCTGGCGGCAGCGCCGCGAACTCGGCCGACGACGCGAGCGGCGGCCCCGCCATAGGCAGCGGCGGCGCGATCATCGAGGCGGGCGGCGGGGCGGGAGG
>NZ_JAKFWS010000035.1 GCF_021731785.1 Methylocystis sp. | reverse complement strand
GCTCGTAGAAGCGGCGGTCTTCCGTCGCCAGCACCGCCTTGATAAGATGATCAGGATATTGATCGAGCGGCACGGCGTCGTCATGCTTGATGCCGCGCTGGCCGACGTCGGCGCCGTAGCGGTCGAGGAAAGTGACGGCGAGATCGGTCTGCTTGAGCCAATTCTCGTCGCTCGTCATCTGAAAGGCCGAGGAGGCGAGCGCCATCGCGACGATTCCGGCGCCAAGCCCGAGCGTCAGCGCCTCGCAGGACAGCTCCACGCCGACCCGCGCCAGGCCGGAGACGTGGAAACGCTCCATGAAGGTCGAGAAATCTTCGTATAGCTCGCGGGCGCGCCGCCCGCTCTGGAACATGGCGGAATCGATCAGCGCATCGACCGCGAGCAGGATGCGCCTGACGCGCTTGGCGAACGCAGAAGCCTGGAAACGCTTCAACACAGCTCAAATGCTCCTCGCGCCGATAATACTTACCGGCGCTTTGTGGACTTTAACACTTTTTAAACCATCTTGACGACAGTCCGCGCGACCCACATTGCGTTATGGTTTCTATCGCGCAAAGCGCAAGCCGAAAGAGAAGGATGGCGTTAAAAAAAGGCGAAAATGCCCTACCGGCCGCGCCCGCGCGGACCGAGACGCCGTTTTGGGAAAAGCCGCTTTCGGACCTCGGCCGCGCCGAGTGGGAGCAGCTCTGCGACGGCTGCGGCCGCTGTTGCCTCGTCAAGCTCGAAGACGAGGACACCGGCGCGATCTATCACACGAGCGTCGCCTGCAAATTGCTCGAAAAGGAGAGCTGCCGCTGTGGCGACTATGCGCACCGGCGGCGCTACGTGCCTGACTGCGTGCGGCTAACGCTGGAGAAACTCAAGGATATTCGCTGGCTGCCGCCGACTTGCGCCTATGTCCTGCGCTTTCAGGGCAAGCCGCTGCCGCCCTGGCATCCGCTGATTTCCGGCGATCCGGCAAGCGTCGGTCGCGCCGGCGTGTCGGCGCAGGGTCGGATCGAGGCGGGCGAGGACGACGTCGAAACCGACGATCTGCCGGATTTCATCCGGCTGTGGCCAAAGCGCTGGCCGAAGAAGGCGCGATACTAGGGAGGCAGCGCGGATTTTTGTCAGCCTACAGGATTTTATTCCTTGATAGCCGGCCGCTGCTCCGGTAGAGAAGATGCATGCTCCAAAATTGCGCTTGAGCGGCGCGAATGAGTTTCAAGGGCGCGGCGTCTCTCCTCCCGTTCCCCGCGCCCTTCTGGTCCCCTCGCGCCTTAGGACGCTCGCGCGTTCCTGAGGCCGAGGGGATCTTTTTTGGAGCGTCGTTTCAAAGGCACGCGCCTGCCATTCCCCGACACGCGCGAGAGTCAAACGCTTCCATAATGTCTTTCCCGACGCGCAGCGCGATCGGAATTCCAGAACGACATCGAGGACGCTTGTTGTGACTCTGGATTCCCGATCAGGCCTGCGGTCGGAATGACGCCCGCAGCACTTTGAGCAAATCGCACGTTTAGCAAATCAAAATCATCTAACCGCGAACTCTCCCGGAGACTGGCTGATGGCGGCCAAATCCGCGCCGCCCTGCGACGAAAAGATCGCGCAGGCGAAGCTTCTCTACGACTCGGGCGTCACGCCGATCGGCGAAATTCTCGAACTGCTCGGCATGAGCGTCGGGCAGTTTCGCCGCTTTCGCGAACAGAACGGCTGGCCGCTGCGCGCTTCCGCCTGCGCGCCCAAAAAAACGCAAGGGGGTAACCGCGCCGCGAAGAAACCGCGCGACGCGAACCGGCTCATCGCGCGGCTCGAAGACGCCGTCGAGCAGGAATTCGCCCGCGCCGAAGCGGCGCTCGCCAAACATGCGCCAAAGACCATCGAGGCGAGCGCCCGCACGCTCGCAAGCCTCGTCAAGACGCTCGCCGAATTGAAGCGCATGCGGCGCGAGAGCGAGGATAAGAAGAACGACGCAGACGATGACAGCGACCAATACGCCGGAGACGCGAGCGAGCGAGGCGGCGACGAACCGCCCCGCGAATTGGCCGAACTCCGCGCGGAGCTTGCTCGACGGCTTGAACGACTGCGCGGCGCAGGGCCGGCTGAATGAGACGCTCGAAGGACTGAGCGCAAGAGAACTCGCGCGGCTTCTCGACGATTGGGAATTCGTCGCGCGACGCGATCAATGGCCGCCGCTGCTGGCCGCCAATGGCGCGCCGTGGCGCAGCTGGCTCATTCTCGGCGGACGCGGCGCGGGCAAGACGCGCGCCGGCGCCGAATGGGTGAAAGCGCTTGCGCTCGGACGCGCGCAATTCTCGCCGCGCCCGCTCGGCCGCATCGCGCTTGTCGGCGAGACCGCGGCCGACGTTCGCGAAGTGATGGTCGAAGGCGTCTCAGGATTACTCGCGGTGCATGGGCGACGCGAGCGGCCGCGCTGGGAGACGACGCGCAGACGGCTCGTCTGGGACTCGGGCGCCGTGGCGCAAGCCTTTTCGGCGGAAGATCCAGAAAGCCTGCGCGGCCCGCAGTTTCACGCCGCCTGGTGCGACGAACTCGCCAAATGGCGCTACGCCAGGGAGACATGGGACATGCTGCAATTTGGTCTGCGTCTCGGCGACTGGCCGCGTCAGCTGGTGACGACGACCCCGCGTCCGCTGCCGCTGCTGAAAGAGCTGATCGCACATCCGTCAAGCGTCGTGACCCGCGCCTTAACGCGCGAAAACGCCGCCAATCTTGCGCCGTCCTTTCTCGAAAGCGTCGTCGCGCAATATGCCGGCACGCGATTGGGGCGCCAGGAACTCGACGGCGAAATCCTCGATGAGCGCAAGGACGCGCTGTGGACGCGCGACATGCTGGAGCGCGCCCGCGTCCATGAGGCGCCGCCGCTAAAGCGCATGGTCGTCGCGGTCGATCCGCCGGCAAGTTCAGGCAAGCGCGCCGACAATTGCGGGCTCGTCGCTGCGGGCATTGAAGAGAGCGGCGCGCTTTACGTTCTCGCCGACGCGACATTGTCGGCGGCGCGGCCGGCGCAATGGGCGCGGGCGGCGATCGCGCTCTATCACAAGCTTTCCGCCGACGCGCTTGTCGCTGAAGTCAATCAGGGCGGCGAAATGGTGCGCGCCGTGCTCAACGAAGCCGATCCTTCCGTCCCGGTGACGATGACACGCGCAACGCGAGGCAAATATTTGCGCGCCGCGCCGGTCGCGCAGCTTTACGAACAAGGCAGAGTCAAACATGTCGGCGCCTTTCCGGCGCTCGAAGACGAGATGTGCGATTTCGCCGCCGACGGACTTTCATCCGGCCGCAGTCCCGACCGACTCGACGCGCTGGTCTGGGCGATCACCGCGCTGGCTTTGACGCCGAAAGCGCCTGAGCCGCGGATGCAAAGGGTGTGAGCGGTTTCGCCGCCGTTCGTTTCATTCGGACAAAACCCCAGCCTTTCATCTCACTTCTCCCCGCGAGCGGGGAGAAGGGATGACAACGCAACGCCTCGGCAACCAAGCGAACGCGTGTTTTTTCGCGAAACGCCTGACGCCTCCTCTCCCCGCTTGCGGGGAGAGGTACGGTGAGGGGCTTGGGGTTTGGCGCGCTGCGAGACGCCTTCTTTCAAAGGACCTTTCATGCCCTCACTGCTCTCGCGACTCATCGGCGCGGTCGCGCCGGCGCGCGAAACCAAATATTCGCGCGCGGCGAAGCTCCTCGCCATGCATGCGCTCGGACAGCCGCATTGGAGCGCGCGCAATTCGACGACGCTGACGCGCGAAGGCTATGAGCGCAACGCCGTCTGCTATCGCTGCGTGCGCATGGTGGCGGAAGCCGCGGCTTCAGTGCCCTGGCTCGTCTATGAGGGCCGCGAGGAGGCGATTGATCATCCGCTGATCTCTCTCATCGAGCGTCCCAATCCGCTCGACACCAACGCCTCCTTCATCGAGGCGATCTGCGCTAATCTGCTGCTTTACGGAAACGCCTATATCGAATCGGTTCTGATCGACGACGCGCTGCGCGAACTTTATGCGCTGCGGCCCGACTGCATGAGCATTGAGGCGGGACGTAACGGCTGGCCGGCGGCCTATGTCTATCGCGCGCTCGGACAGGAAGCGCGCTACGAGATGCGCGGCGAAGGAATCAAACCGATCCTGCATATCAAATTCTTCAACCCGCTCGATGATTATTATGGATTTCCGCCGCTCGCCGCCGCGCAAGTGGCGCTTGATACGCATAACGCCGCGAGTTTCTGGAACAAGGCGCTGCTCGATAATTCCGCGCGGCCTTCGGGCGCCCTCGTCTATGCTGGGCCGGAAGGCGCGCATCTCACCGACGAGCAATTCTCTCGGCTGAAGGAAGAACTCGAAGAGAATTTCTCCGGCGCTGCAAACGCCGGCCGGCCTCTGCTGCTCGAAGGCGGGCTCGACTGGAAAGCGCTGTCGCTTTCGCCAAAGGACATGGATTTTACCGAGTCGAAAGCGGGCGCCGCGCGCGAGATCGCGCTCGCCTTCGGCGTGCCGCCGCTGCTTCTGGGTCTTCCCGGCGACAATACCTTCAGCAATTATGCCGAGGCCAATCGCGCCTTCTGGCGCCAGACCGTGCTGCCGCTCGTCGCGCGCGTGCAGAAGAGCTTTCAGGCCTGGCTGCAGCCGGGCTTCGGAGCTTTCCGGCTCGACTATAACGCCGACCGTCTTGAAGCGTTGGCGAGCGAGCGCGCAAGCGAATGGGAGCGCGTCGGCAAGGCCGCCTTCCTCACGCTCGACGAACAGCGCGAGGCGGTGGGCTACGGCCCGGCGCGGACTCCGTGCGGCTGTCGCGGAAAGTCGAATCGACTCAGCGACGACAAGAACGACATTGGCCTCGATGGTCATGACTTGCTAGACTTGGCTGACATCTGCGCAGAAGAGTGGGCATTGGCGCGAGAGCGTTGTGAGAACCTACTCGACCTGCCAAATCCGCCCTTAGGATTGACGGGCGGCTATAATGATGTCGAAAATTGCGCGCGAGGCTTCGTCAGCGCGGCGTGTGGCGGAAATGCAGTTTGAACGGGTGTTATGATGAACATCGACGATCATTGCAGCAATCTCTACCGCCAGCGCGACTGGAAAGCCTTGCATAGCGCGCTGGATACCGCCTCCCCTGGCCGCGATCCGGACGAACGAAGCCAAATCGAGCACTGGCGCGCGACCGCCTTTTCCGCCGAGAGCCGGCATGAGGAAGCCATCGACACACTGCGCGCAATCGGATCGGATTGCCGATGCCAGACAAGAGTTTCCAAAAAGATCGCGGAGAATCTGCGCCGGCTGGGCCGCGATATGGAGGCGATCGAGGAACTCAGGAACGCGCCCTTGGCCGAAGAATGGGACAGCTTTCGCGCGCTCGTCCTTGACGCGAAATATGTCCTCGCCCACCTTTTGGCCAGCAACGGGCTAGAAGTCGACCAGACGATCCTCGATGATATTCCCGATGGCTATATTCATATCACTGATCGCGGACAGAGAATCTCGAAATCCGATTTGATGGATCTGATCTCCGGCAGGAAGAAAAGTTCGATTTGAGTTTCGCGCTTTTGAAGAGCGCGCGAGGTTTCGTCAGCGCTGCGTGTGGCGGTAATGCCGTTTGAGCGAGATTGTGATGAAAATCCATAATAATTGCAGCGAACTCTTCCGCCAGCGCGACTGGAAAGCACTGCACGATATGCTCGATAGCGCGTCCCCTGGTCGCGACCCGGACGAGCGCGGTCAAATCGCCCACTGGCGCGCAAGCGCGCTTTCGGCAGAAGGCCGGCATGACGAGGCCATCGACGTGCTGCGAGGGATTCAATCGGACTGTAGATGCCGATCGACCGTTTCTAAACATATTGCCGAGAATCTGCGCCACCTCGGCCGCGATATGGAAGCCATCGAGGAACTCAAGAACGCGCCCTTGGCCGACGAATGGGATCGCTTTCGCGCGCTCGCCCTTGACGCGAAATATGTGCTCGCTCACCTGTTGGCGAGCAACGGCTTGGAAGTCGACAAGGCGATCCTTGACGATATTCCCGACAGCTATATTCACATTACCGACCGTGGACAGAGGATCTCGAAATCCGATTTGATCGATATGATCTCCGGCAAGAAGAAAATTTCGATCTAGGCTTCCCACTTTTGAAGAGAGGCGCGCGAGGCTTCGTTAGCGAGAGAACGGAGCTGTTGAAGCATACCAAGTCGTTGCGTCGATTGGCTTAGCCGATCTTTAGGCGAGACACCCCGCGAGTTTTTGGAACAAGGCGCCGCTCGACAATTCCGCGCGGCCTTCCGGCGCGCTGGTCTATGCGGGGCCGAAAGGCGCGCATCTCACCGACGCGCAATTCTCTCGGCTGAAGGAAGAGCTGGAGGAGAATTTCTCCGGCGCGACAAACGCCGGAAGGCCGCTGCTGCTCGAAGGCGGGCTCGACTGGAAAGCGCTGTCGCTTTCGCCAAAAGACATGGATTTCACCGAATCGAAAGCGGGCGCCGCGCGCGAGATCGCGCTCGCCTTCGGCGTGCCGCCGCTGCTGTTGGGTCTTCCAGGCGACAATAAGTTCAGCAATTACACTGAAGCCAATCGCGCCTTCTGGCGTCAGACCGTGCTGTCGCTCGTCGCGCGCGTGCAGAAGAGCTTTCAGGCCTGGCTGCAGCCGGGCTTCGCGTCGGTAATGACGCGACACTTGCGCCGCCCGCCGGAAATCCGACCGCCATGTCCGACATTCTGAACGCCATCTTGGAGCGCGGCGATCTCGCGCATCTCGCGCTGTTCCTTTGGGCCTGCGCCGCCACGGCGCAAGCCTATCTCGCCTTGCGGGAACTCGGCGAGGCGACGCGCCGCCTCGACGCTTTCGTGCGCGAACTCGCGCGCTTCAACCGACGTTGCAGGAGCGATCAATGAATCAGAAGAATTGGCTGCCGCATTTTGTAAGACGTCCGCGCGCGCGCCGTGCGCGCTTACGGGAAGACCCTTCCGCCGTCTTTAAGACCTTCGTCGAACTTCTGGCGCAGCTGCGCACGGAGGCGCGCGCGGCGAGCCATGCGCCAATCAACGCCCAGGCGGAGAAGAGCTGATGGCGGCGTTGCGAAGAATTGACGCCCCGGAAATAAAGCGCGCAGAGCTGTCGCGGCTGCAGGCAACTGAAGCCGGCGTCTTCTCCGGCTACGCCAGCCTCTTCGGCGTGGTCGACTCAGGCGGCGACATGGTGATGGCCGGCGCCTTCGCGCGCTCGCTCATCAAGCGCGGCGCGCAGGGCGTGAAAATGCTGTGGCAGCAGCAGGCGGCCGAGCCGATCGGGCTTTGGGCCTCGATCGTCGAAGATTCGCGCGGACTAAAGGTCGAAGGCCGCCTCGATTTGTCGGTGGCGCGGGCGCGCGAAGCGCTGTCGCTGATGCGCAAGGGCGCGATCGACGGCCTCTCCATCGGCTTTCGCACGCTGCGCGCGACGACGGAAAAATCGAGCGGCGTGCGCCGCCTCGATGAGATCGATCTGTGGGAAATCTCAATCGTCACTTTTCCGATGCTGCCGCAGGCGCGCATCGGCGCGCCGAGCATGGAAGCGCTTGGCGCCAAACTCTCGCGCGTAAGAGCGCAGCGCGCCGCGCTTGAATTTGCGCAGGCGCTGCGGCGGCTTGCCCAAAGCTCCTGAGCGGCCGCTCAACCTTCTCGAATCGATCCGCGCTCTCGCCGTCGGGCGCAATCGGCTCTTTCCAAGACGGACTTCCCCAGCGCGCGACTTCATCCCGGCGACGCGAGTCACGCGGGATTTCTTCGCGCCGGCGCCAAGCATGAGGCTTTATACATGTCAGGAATCGAAACCAAGTCCGCCGGCGACGAGATTCTCGCCGATCTCAATCGCGCTTTCAGCGCCTTCAAGGAGACGAACGACGAGCGTCTGACGCAGCTTGAGAACCGCCTCGGCGTCGACGTCGTGACCGATGAAAAGCTCGCGCACATCGACCACGCGCTCGACGAAACCAAGAGCCGGCTCGATCGCCTGGCGCTCGAAATGTCTCGGCCGCGAATCGGGGGCAAGCCCGTCGACGACCAGAGCGGCCGGGAACATAAGAGCGCCTTCAATCACTACATGCGCTCCGGCGAAGCGAGCGGCCTCAAGGCGCTTGAAGCTAAAGCGCTGTCGCGCGGCTCTGGCCCCGACGGCGGCTATCTCGTGCCGCTGCCGACAGAGCGCGAGGTATTGCGGAGACTGGCGAAATTCTCGCCGATCCGCGCCATCTCCAGTGTGCGCGAAATCTCAGGCGCGTCGCTGCGCCGCGCCTTTTCAACGACAGGACCTGCCGCCGGATGGGTCGCGGAAGCCGATCCGCGCCCGCAGACCAATAATCAGCAGCTCGCAGATATGACTTTCCCGGCGATGGAGCTCTACGCCATGCCGGCGGCGACTCAGGCGCTGCTCGACGACGCCGTCGTCGACATCGAGCAATGGATCGCCGAGGAAGTGCAGACGGCCTTCGCCGAACAGGAGGGCGCGGCCTTTGTCAGTGGCGACGGCGTGAACAAGCCGAAGGGCTTTCTATCCTACACGACCGTCGCGGATGCGAGTTGGACTTGGGGCAATATCGGCTATGTGCTGACCGGCGCCGCCGGCGCCTTCGCGGCAAGCGATCCTTCTGACGCCTTGGTCAATCTGGTCTACGCGCTGCGCGCCGGCTTCCGTCAGAACGGCAAATTTGTCATGGGTCGGCGCGCGCAATCTCTGGTGCGCCAGTTCAAGACGACAACCGGCGATTATATCTGGGCGCCGCCCGCGACGGCCGACGGCGCGGCCTCGCTGATGAACTTTCCCGTCGTCGAAGCCGAGGACATGCCTGATCCCGCCGCAGGTTCGCTTTCCATCGCCTTCGGCGATTTCGAGCGCGGCTATGTGGTGGTGGATCGCGTCGGCATTCGCGTGCTGCGCGATCCCTACTCCGCCAAGCCCTATGTGCTGTTCTACACGACGAAGCGGGTCGGCGGTGGCGTGCAGAATTTCGAGGCGATCAAGCTTCTGAAATTCGCCGCGTCCTAACAGCCGCGCCCGATCGAGGGCTGTGACCAAAAGGTCGCGGCCCTATTCTCTCGAAACTGCAGGAAACGCGATGCGACCGATGCTGATCGGCGCGCCGGCGATCGAGCCTGTCTCGCTCGCCGACCCAAAATCATGGCTGCGCGAAGACGGCGCGGAGGAAGATGAACTGATCCAGGCGCTGATCGTCGCTGCGCGGATGACGCCGACAACCTGTCGTCTGAAGTTCGACAATATCGTCAACTTCCGCGGCTTCCCACACATGCCGGGCAATGACCGGGTCATCGCCTATCCAAGTTCGCTCGCTCCGGCGATGGACGGCGGGAGCTTCTTTCGATGACGCGCGCCGACATCGCCGCCGCGGCGCGGCGCTGGATAGGCACGCCTTATGCGCATCAGGCGTCGCTCATCCATGTCGGCTGCGACTGTCTCGGGCTCGTGCGCGGCGTCTGGCGCGACGTCATCGGCGAAGAGCCGGAGGCGGCGCCGGCCTATACGCCGGACTGGGCTGAAGCCTCGGGCGCCGAGACCTTGTTTGATGCCGCGAAACGGCATTTTACGTCGATCCCTTTGAGCGATTTTCGCGCGGGCGACATTCTCCTGTTTCGCTTTCGCGAATTTCTGCCGGCAAAACATCTCGGGATCGCGACATCGGCGACGCATATGGCGCATGCGCATGCCGGAGTCGGCGTGGCGGAGGTCGCGATCGGCGCGCACTGGCGCAAGAAGCTTGTCGCCGCCTTCGCCTTTCCCGGCGTTACTGACTGAATGCTTCCAATTTGTCTTTCCCGGCAGGCCGAAGGCCTGACCGGAAATCCAGAGCCGCTCACGCGAGTCTCTGCAATAGTCTTGATTCCCGATCGCGCGCGATGCGCGCGTCGGGAATGACATTCTTCGAGACGCCCATGGCCACTCTTGTTCTGCAGACGATTGGCTCCGTCGCCGGCGGCGCGGTCGGCGGACCTGTCGGCTCCTCGATCGGCCGGCTCATCGGCGGATTGGGCAGCTCCTTCATCGACTCCGCTCTGCAACCACATGCCTCGCCGCGCTATTCGATCGGTCCGCGGCTGAAATCCATGGACGGGATCACCTCCACCGAAGGCGCCGGCGTGCCGCGCGTCTATGGCCGGGCGCGCATCGGCGGTCAGATGATCTGGGCGACGCGCTTCCTCGAACGGGCCAACGTCTCCTTCGGGCAAACGCAGCATCAAGGCAAAGGCGGCGGCGGAGGCGGCGGACTCAAAGTTGAATTCACCTATTCCTATTCCGCGAATTTCGCGATCGGCCTGTGTGAAGGGCCCATCGCCTTCGTGCGCCGCATTTGGGCCGACGGATCGGAGCTCGACATGACGACGCTGCCGATCCGCATTTATTCCGGCGACGAGGATCAGGAGCCCGATCCGCTGATCGCGGCGAAAGAGGGAGCTGAGAACGCGCCGGCCTATCGCGGCCTCGCCTATATCGTGTTTGACGATCTTCCGCTGGCGACCTTTGGCAATCGCATTCCGCAATTCACTTTCGAAGTCGTGAAGCCCGTCGAGGGCCTCGGCGCATTGATCCGCGCTGTCGACCTCATTCCCGGCGCGACCGAAGCCGGCTACCACCCTGCCCTCAAGCTCAACTTCTATTCGCCCGGCGCCACCGCCGCGGAAAACCGCCATCAGTTGACGGCCGCGACCGACTGGACAGCCTCGATCGACGCTTTGCAGGTGCTCTGTCCAAATCTCGAAAGCGTCGCGTTGGTCGTCGCCTGGTTCGGCGACGATCTTCGCGCCGAACATTGCACGATCGCGCCGCGCGTCGACGCGACGTTCAAGACCATCGGTCAATTCTCCTTCGTTCTGGGCGGCTTCTGGCCGCCCGACTGGTCCGTCGCCGGACTGGTTCGCTCGACCGCGCGCCTCGTTTCGCAAATCGACGGACGCTCCGCCTACGGCGGCACGCCGAGCGACGCGTCGGTCAGCGCGGCGATCGCCGACTTCAAGGCGCGCGGTCTTGCGGTGACGTTCTATCCGTTCGTGATGATGGACGTGCCGCCGGGCAATGCGCTGCCCGATCCTTACACAGGCGCCATCGGACAACCGGCGTTTCCTTGGCGGGGACGCATTACTTGCGATCCGGCGCCGGGCAGGCCCGGTTCGCCTGATGCGGGCGCCGCGGCGGCGGCGCAACTCGACGCATTCTTCACGCGCTATCGCGATTTCATTCTGCATGGCGCCAATCTTTGCGTCGCGGCCGGCGGCGTCGAAGCCTTCCTCATCGGTTCCGAGCTGATCGGCTTGACGCGCGTGCGCTCTGGTCCAGGCGAATATCCCGCCGTCACGGCGCTGACCGCCCTCGCCGCGGAAGCGAAGGCGATCCTCGGCGCGCAAACCAAAATCTCCTATGCCGCAGACTGGACGGAATATGGCGCGCATGTTCCTGCGAGCGACGAAGTGCGCTTTCCGCTTGACCCGCTATGGGCGTCGAGCGCCGTGGATTTCGTTGGCGTCGACGTCTACTGGCCGCTCTCCGACTGGCGCGACGGCGACGCCCATCTCGACGCGCAGCAAGCGGCGAGCATTTACGATCTCTCCTATCTCACATCGCGCGTCGCCTCGGGCGAAGCCTATGACTGGCATTACGCCGATGCGACTGCGCGCGCGGCGCAAACTCGCACGCCGATCAGCGACGGGCTCGGCAAGCCCTGGGTCTTCCGCCAGAAGGACATGCTGTCGTGGTGGTCGCAGCCTCATTTTGAGCGCGTCGGCGGCGCCGAGCTCGCCGCCCCAACCGCATGGACGCCTCAATCAAAGCCGATCTGGATCGTCGAGACGGGATGTCCCGCCGTCGACCGCGGCGCCAATGCGCCGAATGTTTTTCCGGACCCGCGATCGAGCGAAGGCGGATTGCCCTATTTCTCGCGCAACGGCCGCGACGATCTCATACAGGCGCGATTCATCGAAGCGATGATCGTGCATTTCGATCCGTCCTCGCCCGGCGCCGCCGCGCGCAACCCGACGTCGAACGTCTACGGCGGACCGATGGTCGATCCAGCGCGGCTGCACATCTGGTGCTGGGACGCCCGCCCCTTTCCCGCCTTTCCGACGCAAAGCGACGCCTGGAGCGACGCCGCCAATTGGGAGACCGGCCATTGGTTGAATGGGCGCCTCGAAGGCGCGCCGCTCGATCGTCTGCTGCCGGCGCTCGCCGGCGCCGTTTCTACGCCCGACGGCGTTGCGCAACGGCCAAACGTCGGCGGCTTTCTCGACGGCTACGTCCTGGAGCGGCCGATGTCGCCGCGCGAGGCGATCGATCCGCTTTCCGCGCTTTTCGGCTTTGACGCCGTGGCAAACGCCGGCGCATTGCGCTTCGTTGAGCGGCGCGGAAATCCGGTGCGCGACATTGGCGAAGACGATCTCGTTGTCGGGAAAACCGCGTCGCTTGTCACGCTGACCCGGGCGCAGGAAAGCGAACTGCCGCAGGAGATTGCGCTCTCCTTCTCCGATTCCGAGAATGATTTCCAACTGGCGCGGGTCTTGTCCCGCAGGCTCGAAGGCCTTCGGCGCGCCAAAGCGATGCGCAGGCGGCGGTGATGACGCACCGCGCCAATGCGCAGACGCTTGCTGACTGCTGGCTCCAGGACTTGTGGATCGGACGCGACACCGCGGAATTTGTGCTACGGCGGGGCCTCATCGCCCTGCAACCCGGCGATCTCGTCAGACTCGGCGCCGCAGGCGGCGACCGACTGTTTCAGATCCAGCGCATTAGCGATGGCGCTTCGCGGCATGTGAGCGCCCGCGCGGCGGATGCTTCCGTTTACGATGCGGCGGCGCCGCTGCTCGGACGCCCCGGCGTCGTTTCGCCGAAGACGGTCGGCCCGCCGCGGGTGGAAATTCTCGATCTGGCGCTCGCGCGCGGCGACGAGTCGCTGTCCTATGTCGCGGCCTTCGCCGATCCATGGCCCGGCGCCCTCGCGATCTGGAGACTGACGTTCGAGGGCGGCTACGAACAGGTCGCGATCATCGGGAAGCGCGCGATTGTCGGCGAGACCCTCGATGTTTTGAACGCCGGTCCTGTCGGGCGCTTCGACAAGGGAAACGTCGTCACCGTAACAATCGGCGCCGGAGAACTCTCGTCCGTCGGCGATCTCGCGGCGCTTGCCGGACGCACGGCGATGGCGATCCGCGTCGACGACGAGTGGGAAATTTTCGCTTTCGCTCAGGCCGAACTTGTCGGCGAAAAGACCTATCGGCTATCGCGGCTCACACGCGGACTCGGCGGCCAAGAACATCTCGCGACTCGTGATGCGCCGGCGGGTTCGACGGTCGTGCTGCTCAATGACGCCATCGCGCCGCTTGCGCGCAAGGTCTCCGAGATCGGCGCGCCGATCACCTATCGGATCGGCCCCGCCGATCGCGACTATGCGGAGCCGATCTTCGTTCAGCCGACGGTCGCGGCCACGAACAAAGCTTTGCGTCCCTACCCGCCGGCCAAAGCGCGCGCGCGGCGCACGCCGTCGGGCGTCGTCATCGACATCGTGCGGCGCGGACGCCTCGACTCCGACGCCTGGGAGGCGCTCGACATTCCGCTTGGCGAGGCAAGCGAATTGTATGAGGCCGACATCGCGCTGCCAGCAAGCGGAACGCGGACCCTGATCGCCGCCGCAACATCGCTACTTTATCCAGCCGCCGATGAAGTCGCCGATTTCGGCGCGCCGCAAAGCGAGCTGACGCTCGCGCTTTATCAGATGAGCGCGACGGTCGGACGCGGCTTTCCGCTGACGACGACTCTCACCGTCCAATAGGTACAACGATGACGCAAACGACGCATCTTGCGCTGCCCTTCCTTGACGCGGCGCAAGCGCAAAAGCACGTCACGCACAATGAAGCGCTGGCGCTGATCGATGCGCTGACGCAACTTTCGATCTCGGATAGAAACGTGACGTCGCCGCCAGCAACTCCGGCGGAAGGCGATCGTCTGCTCGTCGGCGCCGGCGCCACGGGCGCGTTCGCCGGCAAGACCAATCAGGTCGCGACGTTCCTCGCGGGCGGTTGGAGCTTTCTTGCGCCACAGGCCGGCTGGCGGGCTTATGTCGAAACGGAACAGCTCCTGCTGCTCTATGACGGCGCCGCATGGATCGACGGCGGCCTGGCTTTGCGCCAGCTGCAGAATCTGTCGCTGCTTGGCGTCGGCGCGACCGCCGACGGCGCCAATCCGCTGCTGGCGAGACTCAATGCGACGCTGTTCACTGCGAAATACGTTGCGGACGGCGGCGATGGCGATCTTCGCTTCGCGCTCAACAAGGAGAGCGCGGCGAAAACGGTCTCGCAACTTTACGAGTCAAACTATTCCGCTCGCGCCGAGACCGGTCTGACCGGCGACGATAATTTTCATGTCAAAGTGTCGGGCGACGGTTCGACGTGGAAGGAAGCGGTCGTCGTCGACAAGGCGACCGGCGAGGTCGCCTTTCCGAGCGGCGGCCCGACGAAAATCCGCGTTTTCACGTCGAACGGAACCTACACGCCGACGCCGGGACTGCGTTTCGCCGAGGTGCGGCTCTTTGGAGCCGACGGAGGCGGCGGCTCCGGCGCGAGGACGGCGTCCGGCGCGGCAGCCTCCGGCGGCGGCGGCGGCGGTAGCGGCGGACTCGTATGCGGACGATTTACCGCCGCCCAGATCGGCGCCTCCAAGGCCGTCTTTGTCGGCGCAGGCGGCCTCGGAGGGGCGACGCAGACGGCGAACGGCGCCAACGGGAACGACGGCTCCGCCGGAGGCGCCACGAGCTTCGGATCGCTGCTTTATGCGGGCGGCGGCGGCGGGGCCGGCGGCCAGATCGGCGGCGCGTCGGGCGGTGGCGGCGCCGGCGGCCGGGCCTCGTCCGGAAGCTCGGGCTCCGGCGCGTCGGGCGGCGTCGGCTCTTTCGGCCTCGGCAACGGCGGCTTCGGCGGCGACGGCGGCGTCGGATCGAACATTTACGGCGGCAGTGGCGGCGGGGGCGGCAGCGCCGCCGGACCGGCAGGTTGGGGAGGCCAGTGCCTCTACGACAGTCCCTCCGGCGGAGGAGCTGGCGGAGGGATAACGGCCGCGAACGCCACGGGAAACGGCGGCTACGGCGGCATCATCTACATCGGCGGCGGTACCTATGCCGGCAATGCCGGAGTAGCAGGCGGCGCCGTCAACGGCGGCCCAGGCTACTCGTGGTCCAGCGGAATGGGTCCGATCGAGCAAGGGGGCACAGGCGGAGGCGGAGGCGCCTCAGACCTGACGGCTCCAGGCGCTGGCGGCGACGGCGGTCTCGGCGGCGGCGGCGGCGGAGGCGGGGCCGCTCACAACGGCGCCGACTCGGGCGCGGGCGGCGCCGGCGGCGACGGATACGCCATGATCTTCGAATTCTTCTGAGTCAGCGCCGCCGGCGCGATCGCCTAACGAAGAATCTACGGCGCTCGTTCTCAGTTCGCCATCGAGCTGTGAGGAGCTTCGCGACCGCGAATTCGCGCGGGCTCGATGACCCCCCGCGTCAACAACAAACCCTCTCGACGAAACTAAAAAGGAGTCGGCGCATGGCCTTCGCCGTGAAGAATCACGTCCTGCACCAAGACGACAAGCCGGTTGCGCAAAAGCCGACGCCCAACGTCGGCGGCGTTCTGAAGCCTTCGCTGCTGATTATGCATTACACCGCGTCGCAGTCGGCAAAAGGCGCGATCTCCTGGCTGTGTAACCCGAACGCAAAAGCCTCTGCGCATCTCGTCATCGAACTCGACGGAACGGTGACGCAGCTTGCGCCTTTCAATCGCGTCGCTTGGCACGCTGGGAAAAGCGTTTGGAAGCGCCGCTCGAACTGCAACGGCTTTTCGATCGGCATAGAGCTGACCAACGCCGGACCGTTGACGAAGCTCGCCAACGGCAAATTCGCCGACGTCAACGGAAGAAGCCTGCCGGCAAGTCAAGTGGCGATGCTCGCGCACAAGTTGGACAAGGGCGCGCAGAAGCCCTGGATGATCTATCCCGCCGTTCAGATCTCGGCCGCCGTCGATGTCGCAAAAGCGCTCTGCCAGACCTACGGCATCGCCGAAATCGCCGGTCATGACGACATCGCGCCGACGCGAAAGCGCGATCCCGGTCCCGCCTTCGCCATGGATTCGTTCGTCTCGCGAGTGCTTGGCCGAAAGTGAAACCGCGCCGGCGGCTTTCCGGCATGACGAAAGGAAACTCAACATGCAAGGCTATCGTACTTATGTCGCGGCCGGACTCGTGGCTGCGTTCGGCGCGCTCGCCTCCACCGACTGGATCGCATTCCTCAACGATCCGAAGGCGGGCGCCGTCGCCGTCGGATCGGCGGCGGTGATGGCGATCATGCGCAGCATCACCTCGACGCCGCCAGGAACGGCCTGACATGTCGAAGCTGATAGTGTTCGGTCTCATCGCAATCGCCGGCGCCGTCCTCTATGCGCTCGGGCGCGCGTTGCTCGCGCGCCTCTTCGCCGGCGGCGGGGACCAGGAAAAGGCGCGCCGCGTCGAAGCGGATCTGCATGCCGCGAAGCGACAGGCGGAAATCATGGTTGAGCGCAGGAGCGTGGAAGATGTTTCGCAAGATCTCGATCTTGGGCGCTTTTAGCATCGCTCTTGGCGCGTGCCAGTCGACGGGCGGAGGCTGTCCCCCGCTCGTCGCCTATTCGCTGGAAGAGCAGAAGATCGCAGCGAAGCAGTTGCGCGCCTTGCCCAAGGACACGCCTCTCGCCGCGATGATTCTCGACTACAAGAAAACGCGCGACGCTTGCCGCGCCTCCGGCGGCTGAACGCGGCGGCGCCGATCATTCATTGCGCGTTCATGGCTTTCGGCCGAATATGCGGCGGGGAGAGGCGCATGCCGGCCGCCGGATGTTTTGGAAGACGGGCGTTCGCCGTCGCCGCCCTCGCGGCGACGGCCGGCTTCGCGTGTTCCGCTCGCGCCGAAGATCCCCCTCCAGCGCGTATGCAGTGCTTCACGATGGCCCAGGCGCGCGGCAAATTCGAAGCGCACAAGCTCGCTGATCCTTTCCGAAGCATGCGGGAGGCCGCCCTGCGATTGCAGAGCGAACCGCTCGGCGCAAGGCTGTGCCAATTGGGCGAAGGACTTATTTATGAGATCAGCCTGCTGCGCCGGGACGGCCGCATTTTCAAAATACATGTCGACGCGTTCAGCGGCCGGGCCCATTCTGGCTCTGTAGACAACTGAGCTCGAAGCTTGCAGGGAGGACGCATTGCGGCTGCTCGTCGTTGAAGACGACAAGGATTTGAACCGCCAGATCGTTCGCGCGCTCGAACAATCCGGCTACGCGGTGGACCGCGCTTTCGACGGCGAAGAAGGCTGGCATCTCGGCGAGACGGAGCCCTACGACGCCGTCGTCCTCGACATCGGCCTGCCAAAGAAGGACGGCGTGACCATTCTCGAAGAATGGCGCGCGGCCGGACGCGACATGCCGGTGCTTATCCTGACCGCCCGTGACCGCTGGAGCGACAAGGTGCAAGGCTTCGACGCCGGCGCCGACGATTATGTCTCCAAACCGTTCCACATGGAGGAGGTGCTGGCGCGCATCCGCGCTCTGCTGCGCCGCGCCACCGGCCACGCGACAAATGAGATCGTCTGCGGCGCGGTTCGACTCGACACCAAGGCTGGCCGCGTCGTCGTCGACGGCGCGGCGGTGAGGCTC
Source organism: Methylocystis sp. (assembly GCF_021731785.1). Classification (GTDB taxonomy): domain Bacteria; phylum Pseudomonadota; class Alphaproteobacteria; order Rhizobiales; family Beijerinckiaceae; genus Methylocystis. The sequence continues at coordinate 32,298 of NZ_JAKFWS010000035.1, read as the reverse complement.
ACCTCGCACGAATACCGGCTGCTCGCCTATTTGATGCATCACAGCGGCCGCGTCGTTTCCCGCAGCGAGATCATCGAACATTTATACGATCAGGATTTCGATCGTGACTCCAACACGATCGAAGTTTTCGTCGGCAGGCTGCGCAAGAAGCTTGGCGTCGACCTGATCCAGACCGTGCGTGGACTGGGCTACATGGCGGCCGCGCCGGCAAAAGACGCCGGCATCAAGCGCTAGCCGCATGAGCCGCCTGGCGATCGGCTCATTTCGCTCCATCGCCGCGCGTCTTTTTCTGACGGCGGCGGCGACCAGCCTCGTCGTCCTGCTTGTCGCCAGCATTCTTCTCACCGCCTATTACCGAAGCGAGGCGGAAGAAGTATTCGAGCGACGCCTCGACGTTTATTTGCGCGCCATTGTCGCCGACGTATCCGAGTCCGGCCAGGAGGGACGCACCGGTCCCGGCCAGCTCGGCGATCCGCAATTCGAATTGCCGGGTTCGGGCTGGTATTGGCAAATCACGCGGCTCGACGATAAATCGCATGACATCAAGGCGTCGCGGTCGCTCTTCGCGGGCACGCTGCCGAAGCTCTCGGACCTTGGCGTCGCAGCGGAAATCGGCGGTTTTCGTCGCGGCTACGCGCTCGGGCCCGATGGGCGCCGATTGCGCATCGTCGAACGCATCATCGACGTAGGCGACGTCGGCATCTATCTCGTGCAAGTCGCCGGCAGCGGCGAAGAGATGGAAGAGCAGATCGCGCGTTTTCGCTTCGCATTGACCGTCGCCTTCGGCGCTCTCGCCATCGCGCTCGCCATCGGCGCCGCCTTTCAGGTCCATTTCGGCTTGCGTCCGATGAGGCAGTTGCAGCGCGAACTCGCATCGATCCGCCGCGGCGAACGCGACCGCATCATGGGCAAATACCCGAACGAGGTCGCGCCGCTCGCCGACGAACTCAATCTGCTCATCAGCGCCAATCGCGACATTCTCGAACGCGCGCGCACCCAGGTCGGCAACCTGGCCCATGCGCTGAAGACGCCGCTCTCGGTGGTCGTCAACGAGGCCGACGCCGCGCCGGGCCAACTCGCGCAGAAAGTTCAAGAGCAAGCGCAGATCATGCGCGACCAAATCTCCTTCTATCTTGATCGGGCCCGCGCCGCCGCGCGCGGAGGCGCGCTTGGCGCGGCGACCCCGGTTGCGCCGTCGATCGAGGCTTTGCTGCGCGCCTTCGGCAAAATCTATGGCGACAAGGGCGTGGTCTTTTCCGGCGACGCGGATCCGCATTTGCGATTTCTTGGCGAACGGCAGGACCTTGAAGAAATGATCGGCAACCTGCTCGACAACGCCGGCAAATGGGCAAAGAGCCGGGTGACGATCGAGGTTTCCGTCGACGGCGGCGAAGCGTCGCGGCCGGCTCTACGCTTCACGATCGACGATGACGGTCCCGGACTTGCCTCGCACCTTCGCGCGGCGGCGACGCAGCGCGGCCGACGGCTCGATGAAACCAAGCCCGGATCGGGCCTCGGCCTGTCGATCGTCGTCGATCTCGCTGCGGCCTATGGCGGCTCGCTGCAACTCGATGACAGCCCCAACGGCGGGTTGCGTGCGGAGCTACGGTTGCCTGGGTTTTGAAGCGCGCAAAGCGAAAGCCCGGCTCGGGATCGGCGGTCGAAGACCGGCGACGTTCGCCGCGCTCACTCCTCTTCGAGATCGAAATCGAGGATGGCGACTTGCAGCGTGAAGCTCGAGAGCTTCGCATCATCGGCCGAGATGACGCCAAGAAACTCGCCGTTGGCGTTGAGTTCGACCGAATCGGTCTTGCGCCCGCGCGCCGCGATCGACAGACGATCATTCTCGAACAGCTTGCGCAAATAGGATTGAAGCGCCTCGCGTCCGACGGGGATTTTCATCTCAAAAGCGAAGGAGCGATCGCCGTCCTCATCGTCGACGGAGATCGAAGCGATCTTGCGTTCGCCGAGATGCACCGCCGCATCGTCGGGATTTTTCGGATCTGCGGCGACGCGAATGCCGTCATTGCCGAGCGAGCGGCGCAGGAAGGACTGCAGCTTTTGCAACTCGACTTTTTCCAAACGCCCGCCCTCGTTCGTCAGGTGACTTCATTCCTCTGCCATGAGCCTTGCCGCCGGGCAAGAGCATGCGAAAAACCCGACAGCGAAGCCGTCGGGTTTTAAGCAAACCGTACTGGGTTTTATTCGCCGGCGGCCTTCAGCCGCTTGTTGCATTCGCTCCAATATTTCGGCCAGGTCATTTTCGAACCGGACTTTTTGAGTTCGGCCTTTTTCCCGTTCCATTCGGCGGCGCATTTTTTCTGCCGTTCGCGCAATGCGGTCTTTGCGTCCGCCGCGGGTTTGGCCGCCTCAGTGGCAGGCGCCGTCTGGGGAGGCTTCGCCTGGGTCGCAGGCGGAGGCGTCGGCTCGGCGGGTTTGGCCGCGGGCGGCGTTTCGGCGGCGGCGGGCGGCGGCGCCTCGGGCTTCGCTTCGGCGGGCTTGGCTTCAGCCGGCTTCTCTTCGGCCGGCTTGGCCTGCTCCGCCAGTCGCCCGCGACACGCTTTCAAAAAATCCTGCCAGCTTTGCCCGGCGAGCTCATTGGCGGCCTTGGCGGCCTGATATTGCGATCCGCATTCCTTCAACACATTGGCCTGAGCATACGCCGCCTCCGAGCCGGCGACGACGCCGACGGCAAGGGCGAAAAGGCCAGCCGCGGCGTGAGAAATAGCGATCCCCATATAAATCTCCATCGATGGACGGCGCGAACTGAGCCGCAATGACTGCAAGGCCGCATGAAGCAGGACGCGCGCCATCTGCGTCCGCCGGCGCGACGATAGTCCCAACTTGGTTGTGAACGCAATCCGAACGCGCGATAAAGCCGCGGCGCGGCGCGTCCGTCCGCAATACAGAGGATGCAGTCTTGGCGAGCGTCCGGGAACAACCGGCGAGTTGGCGCGACCTTGAGGTCGTTTCTCATGTCGATGGCTTGAAGCGCTGTCCGTGGCCGAGCGTCGATCCGCTCTATCTCGACTATCACGACAATGAATGGGGACGTCCCGAGCGCGATAGCCGGGCGCTCCTCGAAAAGCTGACCCTCGACGGGTTTCAGGCCGGCCTGTCCTGGATCACCATTCTGCGCAAGCGCGAGGCTTTTCGCGCCGCCTTCGCCGGGTTCGATCCGGAGAAGGTGGCGCGCTTCGATCAAGAGCGCATCGCCGCGCTGATGCGAAATGACGCAATCGTGCGCAATCGCGCAAAAATCGAAGGCGCCGTGCTATCGGCGCAGGCGTGGCTCGAAATCGAGTCGACGACCGGCTTCTCAAATTATCTGTGGGAGTTCGTCGACGGGAGGCCGATCGTCAATCAATGGACGCGGATGAGCGACGTGCCGACGCAAACCGCTTTGTCGGTGCGCCTGTCCAAAGATCTCAAGGCGCGCGGCTTCAAATTCTGCGGGCCGACGATCGTCTACGCCTTTATGCAGGCGGTCGGCATGGTCGACGATCATCTGGTCGGCTGCCATCGCCATGCAGGGGAGGACAATGGCTGACGCGATGCGCTCCCCTCCAGCGAAAAATCGCGGGCGCGCGTCGCCCCGCGAGACGCCCCGCGCCTGGCAGCGCATGCTGTCCGGGCGCCGCCTCGATCTGCTCGACCCTTCGCCGCTCGACGTGGAGATCGAAGATATCGCGCATGGGCTCGCGCGGGTTGCGCGCTGGAACGGACAGACCGTCGGCGCACATATTTTTTCCGTCGCGCAACATAGCCTGCTGGTCGAAAAGGTCGCGAGCGCGCTCGACCCCGCGATCGGGCGAACGGAACGGCTCTACCTGCTGCTGCATGACGCGCCGGAATATGTGATCGGCGATATGATCTCCCCGTTCAAGGCGGTGATCGGCGACGCCTACAAAACCGTCGAGGACCGCATACTCGGCGCTATTCTCCTGCGGTTCTCTCTGCCGCCGGCGCCTTCGCCGTCGCTGCGGCGCCTGTGCAAAGAGGCCGACCGAGCCGCCGCTTTTTTCGAGGCGGTAAAGCTCGCGGGCTTTACACGGCGCGAAGCCGAGCGCATCTTCGGCCGCCCGGCGATCCCGCCGCAGCCCTTCATGGACGAACTTGCCCCGGCTCCCGTCGAGGAGACGAAGGCGCGTTATCTCGCTCGATTCTGGGCGGTTGACGAAAGTTGAAGACCAACGCCGGGGAGTGACATGCCGGATGGGCGCTTATACGTCTGTTCGCTGACCAAGGTCGTCGAGACCGTGCGCGAAAGCGGCGCTCGCTCGCTCGTCACCATTCTCACGGCCGGGGCGTCGCTTGTTCGACCTTGCGAAATCGCGCGAGAGCGCCATTTGCGCATCGCTGTCTCCGATATCGACGCGCCGCGGGAGGGTCACATCGTCCCCGGCGAGGAACATATCGATCGGCTGCTCGCTTTCCTTGAAGAATGGGACCGCTCCGCGCCGCTCGTCATTCACTGTTACGCCGGGGTGAGCCGCTCGCCCGCGGCCGCCTTTGTCGCGGCCTGCGCCTTAGCGCCGCACCGCAGCGAACTGGAGATCGCGCGCGACCTTCGCCGAGTTTCGGCGACCGCGACCCCGAACAGACGGCTGGTCGCGCTCGCCGACGAAAGGCTTGGCCGGGGCGGGCGAATGTCCGCTGCGATCGCCGCGATCGGACGAGGGGCCGACTGCTATGAAGGAGCGCCTTTCGCCCTGGAATTCGCCGACGGCTAGTCGGGACGCGCAAGCGCTTGCGCCCGTTTCGCCGCCTGTCGAAATCGGGCTGACCGCTGCGATCGTCGCCATTCGCGTCGATGAGCCGCTGATTCTGACCACGCGCGCGGATGGGCCGGCCGGCGTCGCCGCCCTTCCCTCCGGTCCGTTTGATCCCATCCGGCACCGCACCTTCGAAATTGGCCTGCGCGAATGGGTCGCCGAACAAACCGGCGCGCCGCTTGGCTATGTCGAGCAGCTGTATACGTTTGGCGACCGCGGACGACACGCCCGCGCCGGCGACCGCGACCCGCATGTCGTTTCGGTCGGCTATCTGGCGTTGACCCGCATCGGCCAGGACGCCGATCGGCGCGGCGGCGTCTGGCGGAGCTGGCACGATTTCTTCCCGTGGGAAGACTGGCGGAAAGGCCCCCCGGCGATCCTCGAAGAAACGATCGCGCTAGGACTGGAGAAATGGGTCGCTGAATCGCCCGACGCAGTGTCGTCCGCGGGCCTCTCCCGAAAGGTGCGCGTCAATCTTCTCTTTGGCGCCAGGGGCCGGGCGTTCAACGAAGAAAACGTTCTCGAGCGATATGAGCTTCTCTATGAGGCGGGCCTGCTTGACGAGGCGCTGCGCGACGGCCGCGAATCGGCGCAAAAACGAGCGCCGCTCGCGCCGCTGGGCACGGCCATGCGCCATGATCATCGCCGCATTCTCGCCACAGCCATGGGCAGATTGCGGGCAAAAATGAAATATCGGCCGGTGATTTTCGAGTTGATGGCGCCAGAGTTCACGCTCACCGAGCTGCAGCGCACAGTAGAAGCGATCGCAGGGCGGCACCTCCACAAGCAAAACTTCCGGCGTCTTGTGGAAACGACGGCGATTGTCGAGCCGACGGGCGAGATGTCCTTGAAGACCGGCGGCCGGCCTGCTGCTCTATTTCATTTTCGCCGCAATGTTCTGCAAGAACGGCCTGCGCCAGGGCTTCGCGTCGGCATTAGGGGCTGAAAGTCGGTCCTTAAGCCGATGTTCACCCCGAGAGGGTCAATGTTTGCTGTCGCGAAAGCCCCCACTGCGTAGAGTAGAGGTGCGTCTTGGGCTATTTGTCGCCGCCTCCGATGCCGGCACCGGTCGTCGTCTATAAGGACGTCGGCGGTCTTGTCAGCGATTATGAGGCGATAACCGAACGATATCGCCGCGAGAATCGCGACGTCCGCCTGCACGAATGCCGCTCGGCCTGCACGCTGGCGCTCAGCCTGCCGAACGTCTGCGTCTATCCGGACGCAAAGGTCAAATTCCACCAAGCGTACAACGCCATCAACCGAGAGACCGACCTCGGCGTCTCGTCGCGGCTGTTCGCCTCCTACCCTGCCGCCGTGCAGGTCCGTCTTGGCAATTTGACCAGGGAATACCGGGTATTGACGGGGACCGAGCTGATCGCGCTCGGTATGCGCAACTGTGAAGGCGGTCCGACCATGATCGCCAGCCGCAAGCAGCGCGCGCCTTCGACCAGCCTCGCCAGCGCACGCTCCGATGGGTCGTCCGGCGCGAGCCTCGCCTCATTTGGCGACATCGCGCATAAGGTGCAGTCCGCAGTCGCCACCGCCCTTGCCGGGGGCGCCGGCGATCAGACCGCGTCAATCCGCGTCGCCGTCGCCGACCGCCAGCAGACGGGGTTGGCGCGGGGCGCCGAAGAGGCGAATGCGCTTCCTGAACCCGCACCGCCGCTGCCGCCGCGCCGGCCGCCATCGGAGGCCTTCGCGGGGCAGGATATGGCGCAGATGTCTCCGGCCTATCTGCAACTCATCAGCGGGGCGCAGCCCATCCTCGGGCAGCAGCTCGTGCGCACGGTGGCTTCGAACTGAAGCGCGCTGCGAAGATTGGGCAATTTTTCGCCACGATGTTCTCCTAGCCTCGGAACCGGTGGGGAATCAGGGCGGTAGGGTCCGTCCAAGGGGCAGCGCATTCCAACTGCGTATTCTGCAAGTGATTTTTCACCATCGGCTCGCGCCGTCCGGCGCAGCGCTTTGCCTTATGGCCGGACGGTCTAAGGAATAGTTTTGTTTTCTGGGGCGGCGTCGGTCGGGGCGCGCTTCAAGCGAGACGAGGAAGCGACCCATTGACGACGCCTCGCTCTAGCGCGCGCCTGAATTTCGCTCCGCTTTCGAAAGCGCTTGGCCTCGTCGCCCTTTGTCTGACCACGCTCGCGCCGAAGATAACGGAAACCGCCGTCGCCAATGGCGACACCAGGACAATTCATCTTTACCACTCCCATACGCATGAATCGATTTCGGCGACCTATCTGGTCAACGGGCAGTACGACAGCAATGTCCTGCAGCAACTGAACTGGTTCCTGCGCGACTGGCGCCGCGACGAGCAGACCAATATGGACCCGCGCCTGTTTGACGTCGTTTGGGAGACCTACCGCAGCGCCGGCGCCCCGGACCAGGTCGTGCATGTCGTCTCCGCCTATCGTTCTCCCGAGACCAACGCCATGCTGCGAGCCCGTTCGCGCGCCGTCGCCAAATATTCCCAGCACATGCTCGGCAAGGCGATGGACACCACCATGCCAGGCATGCCGATGTCGCAAGTCCGCGAGATCGGGATGCGCATGCAGCGCGGCGGCGTCGGCTACTATCCCACAGCCGGCACGCCCTTCGTCCATCTCGACGTCGGCAATGTGCGCCACTGGCCGCGCATGAGTTACGACGACCTGGCGCGACTTTTCCCGGACGGGAAGACCGTGCACTTGCCAACCAACAACCAGCCGCTGGCGCGCTATGAAGAGGCTCGCGCGGAGATCGAAGCCCGCGGCGACGGCGCCTATGTCGTAGCGCCGCGACGAACGTTCGGGGGATTCTTCGCCATGCTGTTTGGCGGCGGCGGAAGCGGCGGCGAAGAAGACGATTCGGAAGTTACGGCGCCCGCGCCGAGCGGCCGCAAGCAGTGGGCGTCGCTCGCGCCACGGTCCGCCCGGAGCGCGAGCAGGGGCGAGGCCGAAGAAGAAGGCGCCGCCTCTGGCGGAGCCGACGCCAATCGTTATCGGACGCCCGAGATGGCGCGCGCCGAGGCCGATCTGCCGCGGGGCGAAACCACGCTCTCAGCGCCGGGCGCACTGCCGCCCGAGCAGGCGTCGCCCTTCGCGACGGCGCCAAGCGTTCGGGCGCCGCTGCCGCCGCAGCGTCCGGCTTCGCTCACCGCCTTCGCGGACAGGCAATTCGCCTATGACAGGTCCGCCGCTCTTGCCGCCGTGGATCGGTCGCGCGAGCTGCAAAGCGCAGTCGAATATCAGCAAAGCGACGGGTCCGACGGCGTTTCAAGCGAAACGCTTGCCGACGATGCGCCGCCGCGTCGTCGCGCTAAGACGTCGGCGCCCATGCCCCCGTCCCGGCCGGCGACCTTCGACGCGAAGGCGACCAGCGCGATTGCGCGACTCGTCGATTCGCCCAAAACGGAAGCGAGAAAGTCAAAAACGACGCACCGGCACGACTCGCTCGCATATGCGCCCGAGCCAAAAGCGCAGACTGACGCCGAAGACAGCGCCCAAAGAGTCGTCTCCGACCCACCGTCGAAAGCTTCGCTTTTGGCCCCGACAGGGCTCCGTTCCGCCGCGCGAGCCCGCAGCCGCGGCGACTCCGACAGGAACGCGATAGCGGGAGAAGGCGCGAAAACGCGGTAACCCCGGTTCGATCAACTAAAATCGTAAAGCACTATTCGCGCGAACCCGTTTTGGACTCCAGCTAACAACTCTGCACTAATAACTTATGGCAGCAGAGCGACGGCGTTTATCGCCGCAAGCCCAATAAGGATCGCCGCGCGCGCCGCAAAGTAGAGCGTGCCCGCTATAGCGATAACTTTGACAAAGCCATAGGCGTCAGGGTCAAACATGGCTTGATATCCATCTTGCAAGTCTGAACCTCTTTCAGAGAATCAGTCGTTCAGACAGTGTAACCCCAACTTGCAAAGAATGTTCCTCTTGTCGCGCCCAAGCAAAGGCCTCGGGCAGAGTCGCGGCCCCTTGAGCAGCCGGTCTTGGCGCGTCGCGCCGGATCGCCGCATGCAGACGAAAGCTTGGGGACTATGGCGAAAGCGCTCAGGCGAAGGCGGGGTCGAGGGACTTGGCCGCTTCAATCAGCGCCCGGACCGAGGCGACCGATTTTTCAAACATCGCCCGCTCGGTCTCGTCGAGCTTTATCTCCATCACCCTCTCGACGCCATTCGCGCCGATGACGACGGGAACGCCGACATAGAGTCCGTTCACGCCATATTGGCCTTCAAGATAAGCGGCGCAGGGCATTACCCGGCGCTTGTCTTTCAGATAGCTCTCGGCCATGGCGATCGCCGCGGTCGCAGGCGCGTAAAATGCCGAGCCGGTCTTGAGCAGGCCGACGATCTCGCCGCCGCCCTTGCGCGTCCGCTCGACGATCGCGTCAATGCGTTGCTGCGTGGTCCATCCCATCGCGACGATGTCGGGCAAGGGCACGCCGGCGACGCTCGAATAGCGCACCGACGGCACCATGTCGTCGCCATGGCCCCCCAAAACGAAGGCGCTCACATCTTCGACCGAAACATCGAGCTCCTCGGCCAAAAAATAACGGAAGCGGGACGAATCGAGCATGCCGGCCATGCCGACGATGCGCTGCGTCGGAATTCCGGACGCCCGTTGCAGCGCCCAGACCATGACGTCGAGCGGATTTGTTATGCAGATGACGAAGGCGTCAGGAGCATATTGCCTAATGCCCGCGCCGACTCTGGCGATGACGCCGAGATTGATCGACAATAGATCGTCGCGGCTCATGCCGGGCTGGCGCGGCACGCCCGCCGTGACGATGACGACGTCCGCCCCCGCGATCGCCGAATAGTCGGAGCCGCCGGTGAGTTTGGCGTCGAAGCAAGCGACGGGAGACGACTGGGCGATATCCAGCGCCTTGCCCTGCGGAACGCCGTCCACAATGTCGAAAAGAACGATGTCGCCTAATTCCTTGAGGCCGGCGAGATGGGCAAGCGTTCCGCCGATATTGCCGGCGCCGATCAAAGCGATTTTTCTTCGCGACATCGTCAAACTCGTTCTTTGCTTCTCAAGAACTGCTACCGCGCTTTTGCGGCGGTGGGAAGACGTGTCGGGCCGCATGAGTAGTTCCCAACAGCGCGCACGACCGGCGGACGCTATCGCGCGGGCGGCCCGTCGCGGCCCGCGGGCCGGTCCCGTGACGGAAACGCGGCTGATCCGCCGCCGGCCGGCGGCGCCCGCGCCGTGGCCAACCGCGAAAAAGGCTGCGCCGCGGCGCGTAGCGCTGGACAGTCGCGAGCGGTTTTGTTATTCGCACCGCTCGTTCCAAGCAGCGCTCGCACGCTGGTCGGACGGGCGCATAGCTCAGTTGGTAGAGCAGCTGACTCTTAATCAGCGGGTCCAAGGTTCGAGCCCTTGTGCGCCCACCAATGGAATCAAAAAGTTGTGACAAAGACAGACCTACGGCCGCTGGAATGCGGACCCATAGCGGACCCCTTGGCCCAATGCACAACGCCTAGGCCGACGATCTTCGCCACGCACTCAAAGAGGTCGGCAACGTCAGCAAGGTTGCGCTGAAGGATTCATCCACGATCTTCGCGAAGGCGCCCCTGAGCACGTGGCGGCAGTGATTGCATTCCGCTATTTTTTCCGTGACTTCGACAGCGGGGCGCACGATCCGTCTGGCGTCATCAGGATATCGGCCTGCGGCGCATATTTATTCATCGCTCCGGTCGCGGCGTCTACTCCAAGACCAATGACTCCGCCCGCCACAACGTTGCCCATTGCCATGCTCTCCATGTTAGAGGACAGGATCCCCGAGCCGTCGTTGTAACAGTGCTTGCTGCAGCGAATTGTCACGCTCTCAGAGCCCTTCGGCAAGGTCACTACGCCTGGCGTGCTCAAAGTCACCGTGCCGATTGTCGAAGAAACCAGGGTGCATTGAGCGTCAGTAACGCCGGGTGTATTGATCGCAACTGGTTGGGTGGTGCCGCGAGTTATAGTTGCGCAACCGGAAAGGCCGACAACGGCAAAAATGCAGAAGCAGATGATCTTAAGCAATTCTACCTCCCCACTATTCAAATAATAAATTCAAACATTTTGCTCATATAAACTCGCGCCGAGCAAGAGCTTGCATCTACCGCAATTTAAGCTGTTCGAATGACATGATTATTCGACGTGCCAAACTGCGGGTCGCAGTATTTCCAATTGAAATTCTGCGCAACATTCCTGAGCCGGCGACAGTTGCTGACGCGGAGGTTCTCGCTAAGCTCTCACGAAGTGCGGACGCTTCACACAGCATCTCTCTTGGGAAGAGCTCCAGCGCCTCGCCGACCTGATCGGCCAGCCGCGCAATCTCCAGCCGCGCTACAACATCGCGTCGACGACCGGGATAGAGGTCAGTTACCCTGTGGCGTGCGGTCCTCACCGGTAGCCACGTCAACGACGAACTTGGCGAGCTGGTCGGTGTCGCGGGGGCGTTTTGGGGCCCTTGGTCGACCGGTCGCCGGATGCGGGAGCGCCGCCTTCAGTGTCCCATCTGTCGATAGCTTTAAGGTCAGCATCGACAATAGGCTTTTTTGCTTTTTTGGTCATGCCCGGAATATGGCCTTGTTGATTGCGGTTTCCATGCCCAGCACCAAAAAACGCCCCGCCGTTACATCCACGGTCGGGGCGTTCTGCGCCGGCAAAGAGGAGATCAAAGCCGGCTAGTTGCGGAAGCCTAATCCCTCACAGCTTACGCCGCAAATCCTCGGGCATGATCCATTCGGCAAGGCGGCGCGAGGCTCGGCTGAGGCAAAAAGCCCAACGCGCGAGCCTCAGCCGTTGAACGCAGAGCCATAACTGCGGGAGCGTGGCGTTGACGGGCGCGGTCATGCCGGCTCCTTCGAGAGCCATTGCTCCGCGTCGAACGCCTCGGCGAGGCGTTCCATTTCCTGCGCGGCGTCATTAACGAGCTGTAGCACTCCTTGGCCGACAGAATCGTCTCTCCCGTCCAAGGCGCCTTCCACCGCGGCGACGACGCCCCACATGCGGCGCGTCATGTTGTTAAGCTCGTCGTCGAACTGGCCGGGAGTGATCGGGTCGTCTTCGTCGGAATTGTAGAAAAGGCGCGCCGCCTTCGCGATGGCCGTGGCGCGTTCGGCTTCGATGCAGCCGAAAACCCGCATCGTCAGTTCACGATCAACGCCGGCTTGGCGCAGCGCTTCGATAATAGCGCCAGGGCGCTCGTGGGTCTCGTCTGTGGTATCTTTGGTCTTAGCCATGGCGGACTCCTGCGTAGTTGGTTGTGGTTAGGCCGGGAGAGGCTGACAGGCGCCTCGCCCGGCCGCTTTGTCGGCGGTCCTGAAGGTCAGGCCGCGAACGCTCCGGCGATGCGGCCGGAATGCGTGGTGTAGAGACGGCATAGAGGCATGCGAGGCGCGGGGCGGTCGGCGAAGCAGGAACGGACCGGAAGCCCGACGTTACTTTCCTCGCGCAGCCGAGCGGCTTTGGCCTTTTTCCATTCCGAGGCCAGCGCCTTGGCGAACCATTCACGATAGGAGCCGCCAACGCTCTGAACCCGCCAGCGGGCGGTGAAATGCGCGGCTCTCATGATGGCGGAGCGATCGAACGTGCTGGGCATCGGCGCTTCTCCTTTGGACAAGCCGAGGGCGTTCGCCGAAATGAGAGTTTCGGCGTTGTTTGCTCTGGCGAGCGGCTTGTGATATTTAGAATATCACTCAGGAATTGGCCGATGTCAACAGAAAAGATATTTCACATATCAATTCTTCAAGTGAAGGCGGCGCGAGAACTTATCGGCTGGAAACAAACCGATCTCGCGGACGCAAGCGGCTTATCCATCGTGACGGTTCGTCGCCTTGAGGCGCAAACCGGCGAACTAGGTGGCCGAGCCGATACAGCGGCAAAGATCGTCGCCGCCCTTGAAAAGGCCGGCGTGATCTTCGTTGAAGAGAATGGCGAGGGGCCCGGCGTTCGGTTGCGCAAGGATCGCAGTAAGCAGAGGGGCCGCAAATGACGCGCATCGTTGAGCATCGCAGCGCGTTGCCTTTCGGGCCTGTAGTGGAGGTGCACGTGCGTTACAATCCTGAGGGCGAATTTCCCGTGTGGAGCCAAAGCCCTTTCCTGAGGTCCTTCCCGTCCCCGACGGATTCCTTCAAGCGCTCACATACGCCGGGCGAACCGGAATTGCCTGCGTGTGGATTGACAGAGGCAAGCCGGAGGCACGGCGCGGAGGGAGTGATGGGAATTCTTCGAAGCGTGACAGGAAGCTGGGTGGCGGCTCGATCGCATTCAGCCTAATCTGAATTCCCAGCCGATCCGCGAAGCTAACTATATTGCGAGGGGGCGAAATTGAACCAACTATTAACGCTTGCACTAATGCTTTGGCTACTAAGTTCCGCATCCGGATTTGCACGCGGCCCGTATGAAGAGTTTCGTATTGGAAATTGGGTTGGTGGCTTATATACATCTGATTCAAACAATGGCTTCTCTCATTGTGCCGCCTACACGACATACAACAGTCAAATTGCTCTGTTTGTTTCCATTACGGTTGATAGTAGCTGGTATTTAGGTTTTCATAAGGAAGATTGGGCTTTTGTTCCAAATAAGCAAATCGATTTAGTCCTCTCATTTGACGGAGGAGCGCCGGTAAGAGTCCGGGCCTTCCCTTTAAATTCAAATACTGCAAAGGTAGAGATGCCCGTTAACTCGGCTCTCATTAATGCATTTATGGAAGCTCAAATGATGAACGCGTATTCAGGAACAAATATCTACGCGTTTAGTCTAGAAGGAACAAAACCTCTGCTTCAAAAACTAGCTGAATGTTTGGTTAAGCATCGACCAAAAAATCAGGGTTCTGTTGCGCAGGCAGATGGACAAACCCCCTCAAGGCGACAGTCGAATTCAACGCCGATGCCCCAACGCGCCGCGCCGGAACAAGAAGCCCCGCCGCAGGTAAATGGCCAAGCGGACAGCGAGTCGGAACGTGAAAGGCAAAAACTAATATCGGAAGCAGGGGCGCAGCACGCGAAATGCCTTCACTCACAAATGCGCCAAATCGTTCCCTATTCAAACGAAAGTGCAGAAACACTGGCACAGGTTGTGATTACAAAATGCGAAGATGCAGAAAAAAAATTTATTAGTCTTGGGATGGCGCTCTTTAACGCGTCTCGGGCAGAGGTGGAAAAGATCGTCGGGCAAGCACTTGAAAAGCAAAAAAAGAAAATGGTAGCCGACATCGTCAGTTTTCGAGCCGAGCTAAACAAAGCCATCATGTCTCAACCGAAGTCAGACGAAAATTCAGACTCGCAACACAAAAAGGGAGATTCTGGAATATAGGGCGAAGGCACAGCTCGACGCGCGGCGCGGGGGTTTATATGCTTGAAACCTCCACCCGATCATTCCCGACAATCACCGCAATCCTCGGATGCGCATGTGCAATCGCTTCCGCCGTCACGCGCTCGTGGAAATCTTTGAATTGCTCCCCAAGCTCCCGCGTCCATCGGTTCCCAGCCTTGTCGACATAGCCTTCCGGGTTTAGTTGGCCTTGCCTCGGGTCAACGATCATGCGCTCGATGAGTTGGATCGAACTTCCACTTACGCCATGCGCATGTTCGAGCTTTTCCAGTCGGTTCATTGCGGTTGGCCTCATGATTTGCCCTTGCTTTCAAGCGCCGACAATCGGGCTTCAAATTCGGAGGCTTCGAGCGCCTTCAAATGAGCCTCGACGATCTTTGACACGGATTCAGCCTCTACTGGCGTCACCTCTCCGGAAGCGACAGCAGAGAGGATTGCGCCGGTCGCTTTGGTTGCGTCGGCAGCCGTTTCGATCTTGGGAAGGTCAAAGCTTACTGGCCTGTCGCGCCGTGCAGGAAGAAGACGTTCGAGACACAGCCGCAGGGCGACGCCGTCGCCCGCCAAAGCCATTTCAATGGCCTTCCGGCTTAGAGCCTCCGCCTCGCCTTCAAGGAGAGCCTCGACCGCCAGCGTTGCCCGGTGCCGCGCTCCTTTCGGACGCCCCGCCGGATTGCCGGAGACACCGGGCGGAAACCGCCCCCGTTGTTGTCCGGCTGTTTTTTCAGGTTCCGCCGCGTCAGTCGTCAATAATCGCTCCCGAGAAGCCCGGCAGATTGCCCCTGAGGCGCGCCCAGCCCAAAGCGTGGCCCAAAGAACGGGCCGAGCAGACCCACCGCCGCGCGTTGACCAACAGCCGACGCCCCACGACGTCGCAATTCCTGATCCGCCAGCCAAGCAGCGAGATCGTTAATCGCCGCGTCCCGTTCCTTGCCTTGCTTCGTCAGAACGCTTGCCGCTTCGCCAGCCGCCGCCGTTCGATCGGGAAGCAGACGCGACAGAAGTCCTTCGGCGACTTGAACCGCAGCGCCTTTAATCCCAGAACGCGGAGACGAAGGCAGCTCGATCGCCCCGGGTTTGAATTCACGAAGAGCCGCGAGCCGCTGCGCCGATTGCGAGTTGCCGATCACGTCGCTAAGCGTATTGGCGAATTTCTTTTCCGCCTCGACGCGAGATGCAAACTGCCCCGCAGGCTCTTCGCCGAATATCAGGCCAAGATTAGCGCGGTTGAAGTCGGTTTCGCCTTTCAGAATGCCCTTGCTCGCCGTCACGTCATTGAGCGACTTGCGCAACTTTTCCTCAATATCGCCGCGCGCTCTTATGCGAAGCGCCGATTGCTCCTTCGGCGTCATCCGCGACATGGCGCTTTGCAGCTCTTCCGGCCAGGGCGTATCGCGGCCCATGCCGAGAACCTTGCCGCCGAGGTCCAGAGCCTCCAGCCGCTTGGCGTAGCCCTCAGAGACGCGATTGGCCTTCTCATATCCGGGCACTTGCGCCTGCAGCAGATCATTCAGCAACCCGCGCGCGCCGATGACAGCGCCTTCCTTGCGCGTAAACCGCCCAGGCCCGAGGCTCCAGGCCGGCTGGCCGGAAATCAGATCATCCAGAACGCCCTTAATCTTGTGGAGGTTCTCGGCCTCGGTCTTCGGAACGGTTGCAGGCGGCGTCGCATCGAACGCCAACCCTTTCATTTCGTCCCAAAATTCTCTTTGCGTCTTTCCGGCGCGTTGCTCTCGAGACGCGGTTCGCTGCCAATCAATGCCCGCGTCAGATGCACGCTTGGCGTTCTCGCCGATAGCGTCATACAAATCCTGTATCGTCGACTCGGCGATGGCGCGATCAGGCGTCCCATAGATATGGTCAAAATAGCCTTGTTCCGCCAAGGCTTCGCGCATCTTGTCGGGATGCAACCCACGAGGATTGACGAGGCCGCGAACCTTGTTGAGCCCCTGCGACGTTAAATCGCCGCCAGTGTCGATAACGCCGCCGAGCGAGCGCACATAGTCTTGCGCGCCGAGGATTTTTTCCTTTGGCGCCGGCACGACGTAATCCGACGCCTTCGGCATGTTCTCCGGCAAATCTGGATTTGGCTTGAACAGCGCCTTTCGCAAATCTTTAAGCGCCGTCGACTCGTCGCCTTCAGCCTTCGTGATGCTTTGATCCAGATATTTGACCAGCCGCGACGTATCGACCGGCGGCGGCGCGTCCATATAAGCGGCCTTGCCGAAGGCGAGCGGGTAATTCTTAGCGTCCCGCTTGGCGCGAGCCGTCCGAATGCCCTCTTCCGCGACCCGAGGCGGAACGGCAGGGCCGAGGTTCTCCCGCGCCGAGCCAAGGATACGGTTTGACGCTCCGGCAGATCGCTCCCGCAGCGCATTGTTGACGATGGCTCGAGCTTCGTCCGAAGCTAGCGCCGCGCCTTGCGTGCGGCCAAGCATCGCCGGCCCGAGATCGGCAAGCATAGCCTCGTCGCCAAATCTCGACGCCTCATTGCGTAGCGCTTCCGGCGTGTCTGCTTTGACGCCGCGAGCGAGAATGCGCGTCGCTTCAGGCGATAGCGCCGGAGCGCCAGGAGCGCGACGCGCGGCGACCGCGCCGATGACCTTCCCAGCCCCGGCGCCGACGACCGGGACCGTCCCGCCCAGCGCGCCGCCAAGACCAGCGCCGGTCAATGCGCCTTCGGTCGCCTCTCGAAAGTTCGTCAGATCGCGCGCATCGCCAGCGCCGCCTAACCCTCCAAAGGCCGCGCCGGTCCCGCCCATGAGCAGCGACTTCGCCGGGATGGAGGCAGGCATTGACGCCACCCTGGCAAGCGGCCCCAACGGAACGACTGCGCCGCCGATCAGATTGCCGGCGAGATTGCCGATCGGCACACGCTCGGCAAGCTCCACTTCCTTGGCTTGTTCCGCAGCAAGGTTCTCTGCATACGTCCCGCCGCCCGTAAACGGCTCGTAGGTCTTCGCCAGAGCCGCGATGCGCGAGCCGAATGGAACGCCGCCGCGAATAGACCGGGCAACGTCCTGGACGATATTAGACCCCCTTTGCGCTGGAGCGTCGCCACCCATAGGCAGGCCGGATTTCTTACCCTGCCTGACTTGCTCGCGGATGTGATCGACATAGGCATTTTGATCGTCTGGCGACATGTCCTTAAAGGAGTCACCAATTTCGATTGTGCCAATGCCGTCTATTTCCAGGTCCATTACTTTGTCCGCCATCCGGGGCCAGAAATTGGCTTAGACCCAACCGCCGGCTCCTTGCCTTGCCGCAAATCCTGCATGACCTTCCGCGCTTGCGCCGGCGACTTTTGCGCGAGGCCGATTTCCTTTTCCATGACGTCAAGCATGGCGTTGAGCGCGCCCGGCCCTTGCGCCGAAGAAAGCGCCTTCAGCGTCTCGGAAACAACCGCCTCATGCGGCAAGCCCTTCGGGTTGACTGCGCGCGCGTATGTGTTGGCGATCGTCGCCATAGCCCGGCCATAGCCCGCCAATTGCGGGTTGCTCGTGCCCCTCTGGAACGCTTGCACCGCCATGTTGACCGGAACCCAATTCCCGCGCGGCAAAGCGACTGACGCTTCGCGGCCAATGCCGAGCGCGCTCAATGCTTCCTGGCCAGCAGCAAGCGCATTCGCTTCCTGCGTCCCAAGCGTCCGTTCGCTCGCCTTATGCCCACCAAAGCCGGCTATCGAGTCGAGAATAGCCTGCCCATTCAGACCGCGCTCTTTCGCCAATTGCGCGACGCGATTCCTGATAGCGGCGACATTCTCGGCGCCCTGTGCGCCGCGTCCTAGATTCGTCATCGCCGCCGTGTCGCCGCCAAGGATCTGCTCAGCGGTTAAATTAATTGCGTCTTCGTTGAGGGACGGGGATTTGTCGGGAGCCTTGTAAATCTCTTTCCCGAGATCATCGACGAGCACGCCGCCGACGACATGCCTTCCGCGCGTTTGTGCGACCGGCGCGCCGACCGTAGATACGATCTCGCCCGTTGGCCGGACGAATCCCTTTTTAAAAGTTCCATCAGGCTGCGGAATGTCCATGGCGAGCGGCTTGTCAGCCTGCGCGCGCGTGAAGTCGAATTGCTCGCGCTGCAGGCCAGTGCTTGCCGCGCGCTGCGCGTCTTCGATCTTCTCCCGTTCCGTCATGTGCTGGCGTTGCCAGTCCTGCCACGCGGCCATGCGCGCCTCGCGATCGGCGGCGAGCTTATCGAGCGACTCCTGCCGCTTCCGCTGTTGTCCGATCTGCGCCAGTTGCTGATAGTTCTGGAAACCCTGCGCAAGACCTGGGCCAACGCCTCGGTTCGACAACAGGCCCATGCCGACGCCAAGCAGCATGTCGCTTAGCCCGCCGCCGCCATTGAGCAGCCCCGTCCTGTCCGACGACGTATCGTCGCCAGAGGGCAGCGGCTTTCTGACCGGCAGTCCAAGTGGATGGCTTGAGCCGCCGCTGCCCGCGTCGGGGAAGAAGTTCGCAAGGAGCCCGAGACTAGACATTGATGGCTGCCTCGCGCTCTTGAGGGGACGCGCCCTGAAGCTTCTCTGCCAGGGCGGCGCGGATGAACTCGCTCGTCGAGAGCTGATTGGCTTGCGCCGCTTGCTTTACGGCTTCCGAGAATCCGCGCGGCGCGCGGGCGCGAACGACCTCGACAAAACGCGCGGCGTTCACGGCTTCAGCGATCTGATATTCCTTGTCCATGAAATGAGCGTGCCACAAGCAGCCCCGCGAGGCCACAAACAGATTGCGAGAACTGCGGCTCTTGCGGCCTTTGCTGATCTTGCGTCGTTTACGCTTCGCCTTCCGCGCCGCTGACAAGCCCGACGTATGTGAAATACGCCTGTCTCGCCGCCTGCAGAGCGTCGTCCAACTGCGAAATAGCCTGGCCAGTCGCAAAGGCGTGGTCAGGCGAGTCCGCGCTTGGCAGATGGCTGACGATGACTGCAACGAGCTGCAACGCCTCGCAATAGTGGGCGTGCGCAAGCCGCAGATATGGCTCGCCAGCGAAACGGTCAGGCTCTCTCATTGTGCGGCAACGGTATATTGGCGCGGCGAAAGTAGGCGCCGACGAGATCGCTCTCGCGATCGCCCTGGAGATAAGCCCGCAGCGCGCGGGCGTCGCCGTCGAGGAGCATCAGCAAAGCGGGCTTGCTGACCTCCCATTGGCCGCCAACGATGCGACGGCCAATGTAGTGGTTCTGGCACCAGCTGCGCATGGTCGACTCCGAACGGCCAGCGATTTCGGCGGCTACCCGCAACGAGATCGCTTCCCGCTTGTCGTAGGGGGTCAGAATTTTCGGATGTTCGATCATGCGCGGCCTCGCGTCGGCAGACACTCGCCGCATATCCACACGTCGTGTCCGTCGTTGCCGGGCCATGCGAATTCCGCCAGATGACCGCAGCGGCAGAAGCGATCCGTCGAATGGTTGCGCGCTGCTTCGGCATTGCGCCGGTCGGCTTCGCGCTGGAGACGGGCGTGGTCGAAGAGTGGCGTTACACCGAGCCCGTTCCGACGCGGTTCCAACGCCGGTTCCGACACTGTTTCGGACGAAAAGCCGCTTTCTCTTTTACCCCTCACTCTATGTGTTGGAACTGTTGGAACTGTTGGAACTGTTGGAACTCCGGGGGGTTCGTGTTGGAACTCGATGTTGGAACTTGTTGGAACGGATTGTTGGAACGAAGCCGGTTCCAACGTTCCAACGCTAGCAGCGGCATTTGAAGCGCTCTCGCCGCGCATGGTCAGGCGGAGTCTTTCGAGCATGTCAGAGCGCATCGGCGCCTCCGTCCACGATGCTCGCAGTGAGGACATAGGCCCATGCCCGCTGATTGCCACCCAGGTTCACTTTGCACTGGAGCCCGCGGCCGCCCTGTGTCCGCAACAAGCCGCGTTCGCAAAGGGTCTTGGCGACCAATGTCGGATCCAAGCCGGAGCAAATTTCCGCCTTCCAGATTTGAGGCGGAATCCACCACTCGCGATCGGCGCCAGAGCCCTTGCGCCAGCCGAGGCGATTAGCGACGGGTCGGCCGTCGGATTCGTCAACGGCCTCGAAACGGGCCTCGCCATGTTGTTCAATGGCCAGCCGCACTTGTTCTATTGCTTGCTGAATTTCCGCCGGCTCAGTTCCGCCGCGCCCATCTATCCACCGCGCGAGAGCCCAAGCCGCCGCCGTGCGAGCCTCGCCTTCACGCCAAGGCGTCACGCCCACAGCCGTCGCAAGTTCGCCGGCCGCCGCAATGAGCCCAAGTCGAGCCGCCGCCCGGTCTATTTGGCCATCGGCCATCGCCGGCACAGCGGACGCGACAAACTCGGAAACCATCGCCCGGACGGTCTCGCCGTCGATTCTGTTCGCTATGAGCCGCCGCACAAATTCCGGTCCGGCTGTCCCATAATTCGAGGTTGCCGCATGCTTGAAGCTCGCCGCGAGCTTCGCCGCGTCGCCTTGCGCTCCGGCATGATCGAAAGCGCCAAAACCCGCGCATCGATCGGCCGGAATGTCCAACATCCGAACTAGCTGCCCGGCGCGAGCCCGGCGGCTCTTGTCCTCGCGCAGCTTCGTCTCAGTCGGAATTTCTCCGCTCGACAAGATGAGCGCTCGCCAACTCTTCGGTTCGCGTAGCGCGCCATCACGCGCGGCCCTGGCTTTGCCGGTTCCGTTGGAGAGGGAATAAAGAGCCGACGCCGCATCGCGGGCTTCGACCTGTCCCAATTCGTCGAGAACCAAGCATGTATCAGTCGCCGACGCCGCTGCGCCTTCGAGCCCGTTCGCGGTCGCCCGCCACGCCCGCATATATCCTGGAGACGCGCCCGGTCCCCATGCGCTCGCGCCCAATTGCAGGAGCGTCGTCTTCCCCTTGGACGAAGGGCCGAAGAAATTGAGCCCGCCGCCCTCTTGCCCCGCGAGATGCAAGAGCGGTCCAGCGAGCGCCGCGCTAATCGCAAGCACGGGCAGCGCATGGCCAGACGCCAGCGCGCCAACGCCATTCTGCCAATCTCGGAGCGTCCCGTGCGCCTCATATGGCCCCAGCGCCGCCGCATCGAGAATTACATGCTCGCCACCGCGCGGTCCGATGGTCTCACGCGGCAGAACGAATACGTCGCGTCCAGCGATGGCATGCCATCCGGTCCGCGAAACCATTGTCACGCGGCCTTTGACGCTGGCCCCCGACAAATACGTGACGAGCGCACGTTGCTGACTGCGATTGATCCGCAAGCCCTCATCGGCGAGCGCACCACACAGCGCAGCCGGGTCGCCATGCAGCGCTGCGTCGGATACGTGACGAAGATGCTCCCGCTTGTCGCCGTCGAGGAAGCGAAGCCATTTGCCCCAGGCTCGCCCATGTGGATCGCGCGTGGCGCCAAGGATTTCAAACGGCCCGCAAATCCATTCTTCAACCATCTCTGCGCTTTCGCCGCGGCCTTTCGTTGCCCCCATGGTGAGCCCGTCCGACGACATCGTGAACGCGCCATAGGAGACATATGTCGGCCCAGGCTCGAACGGCGAGGCGAGGCTATGGGCGGCTTTTGCCAGCGCAGCAGCGTCTGGCCATTCGTCTATGGCGTCGGCGGCGTCGAATCCCTGTATCGGTTCGCGCGAACCACCGTCAGGCGACATGCTGGCGAGCGCTGGCGCATCAATGGTCGAGACCTCGCATCCGAGGCCGTGAAGGATTTGAGCAACCTCGCGCGCATACTTCTCGCCGGGCGCATCGGCGTCGGGCCATATCATCACCTTACGCCCAGCGAGCGGCGTCCAGTCGGTTTTGCCCGCGGCCTGTGAGCCGCCCAGCGACGTAACGCAAACGCTCTTGCGGAAGATCCGCGACGCCGCATCGGCTGCCTTTTCACCTTCGGTCACAATGACTGGAGCGGCGAGGTTCGCCGCAAGCTTGTCCAAGCCGTAAAGTGGGCGCGGAGACGGGACGCTTTTCCATCGCCATTCCGGCTCGCCACCAGCCCCGCGCCAGCATGTCGCCGGCAAGAATTGTTTGCGGTCGCCGGCCGGGTCATATCGGTGAACCTCGCATATGAGCCCGCCGCCCGCGTCGCGATATGGCCAGACCATTGTCGGCGCGCCAAAGGAAGGATGACGACGAGGGGGCGGAGGCGCATCCGCAGGAACGGGCGACGCCAGCTCGCCGTCGTCTGGCGCAGGCATCACGGCGACGGTTGCAGCCGACAATTCCTGCGGAGTGAGAGGCGCGAATCTATTCATCGGCGCGTCCCCTCATTCATCCCAAGCATTTGCGCGAGAAGGCGCGCAGCCTCGGATTGCGAGACACCCTCGACATAGGCGACCAGCGAAATAGGATCACCGCCCTTGTCGCCCGTCGCGAAATCGCACCATTTGCCGTTGAAGCGATTGACCTTGAAGCTCCCAAGGCTTCTGTCGCGGCGACGCGGATTGAGAGACACCCATTCCTTGTGCACCGCCTTGCCGCTAGGCAGGACCCGAGCAAGCACCGCCGGAAGCGCCGACAGTGCGGCTTGGTTTATGATTTCGAAGTCGAGGCGCTGATTCATGCGTGGCCCCCGTCGCATGCGAGCGCCACAACGGCCGCGTAGAGCACCGGATCGAGCCGCCCGAAGTCGGCCAGCGTTTCTGCAAAATCGCGTCCGCGCGCGAGATCAGCGATGAACTCAAAAGCGGCACGCTGTCCGCAGGCATGAATCCGTTGCGCTACGCGACGGACTTGCGCCGGTTCAACCTCCGGCCACCGCCGTGCGAGCGTCGCGCGGCTCGGAAGCTCTTTCAGAGTGAGACGAGAGGTGCTATTTTCCGAATTGTCGACAGCCGCCAGCTTACGACATTCCCGAGTGTAAGCGCCGGAGCAAAAATCCCTCAATGAAGCGGCCGAGTTGGTCGGTTGCGCCGGAGTAAAAATCCGGCAGTTGAGCAAGCCTTTGCCGTTTTTGGCGGGGCGAGGGATGAAGCGCGTGGAACTTTATTTTCAGGTCCGACATGCGGTTCGGATTGAGGGATTGAGTGAGAGAGCGGCAGCTCGGCGGTTTGGGGTCGACCCGAGAACGGTCTCGAAGATGTTGAGGTTCCCGGTTCCGCCCGGCTATCGGCGGTCCAAGCCGCCCGTGAGGCCAAAGCTTGGGCCTTTTGTCCCGGTCATCGACCGCATTCTTGAAGAGGACAAGGCGAAGCCCAAGAAGCAGCAGCATACGTCGAAGCGGATATTCGAGCGTCTGCGGGACGAGCACGGCTTCACTGGCGGCATCACCATCGTCAAGGATTACGTGGCGGCGCAGCGGCAACGGTCGCAAGAAGTGTTTGTGCCGCTGGCGCACCCGCCGGGTCACGCTCAGGTGGATTTTGGCGAGGCCCTCGGCGTCATCGGCGGGGTGGAGCGCAAGATCCACTTTTTTGCTTTTCACCTGCCGCACTCTGACGCCAGTTTCGTTGTGGCCTATCCGGCGGAGACGACCGAAGCGTTCGGCGACGGCCATGTGAAGGCCTTCGCTTTTTTTGGCGGCGTCCCCCAGTCAATTCTCTACGACAACACCAAGATCGCTGTGGCCCGGATCCTGGGGGACGGCAAACGCCAACGAACACGAGTCTTTACGGAACTTCAGTCGCACTACCTGTTTGAGGATCGTTTCGGCCGGCCTGGCAGGGGCAACGACAAAGGCAAGGTCGAGGCACTCGTCGGCTTTGCACGGCGCAATTTTCTTGTTCCGGTTCCGGTCTTCGACAGCTTCGAGGCTTTGAACGCGTATCTTATGGAATGTTGCCGCCGCCGCATGAACGACCGTTTGCGTGGCCATGACCAGACGATCGGCGAACGACTGGCGCAAGATCTTGCTGCACTCCATAAGCCTCTGCCGCCAGCTTACGACGCCTGCGAGAAGGTTGCCACCACGGTCTCCTCGTTGTCCTTGGTGCGTTATCGCGGGAACGACTATTCCGTGCCGACATGCTACGGGCATCACAAGGTTCTTGTGCGCGGTTACGTGCACGAAGTTGTCGTTGCCTACGGCGCCGATATCATCGCCCACCATCCTCGCTCTTACGAGCGGGAGGATTTTATATTCGACCCGCTGCATTACCTCGCACTAATCGAGCGGAAGATAAACGCACTGGACCAAGCCGCGCCGCTTGTCGGCTGGAACTTGCCAGAGGAGTTCGCGACATTGCGGCGACTTCTCGAAGCGCGCATGGGCAAACAGGGCAAGCGCGAGTTTGTCCAAGTGCTGCGCCTAATGGAAGCATTCGATATACGGGACGTGACGGCCGCCGTCGCCGACGCGATCAATCGCGGGGCCATCAGCTTCGACGCAATCAAGCATCTCGTGCTATGTCGGATCGAACGGCGACCGCCGCGTCTCGATCTGACAATGTATCCTTATTTGCCGCGCACAACGGTCGCGATGACCTCTGCTCGCGCCTATATGGCCCTCCTGGCGGGAGGTGCGGCATGACTGACACGCCGCAAGTTCTCCTGGCTCACTATCTGAAAACCCTCAAACTTCCAACATTCCTGCGCGAATATGAAAAGGTCGCTCGTCAATGCGCGGCAGAGGGCGTGGATCACATTCGTTATTTGCTGAGGCTTGTCGAGTTGGAGCTGATCGAGAGAGAACGCCGAACGGTCGAACGGCGGATCAGGGAGGCGAAGTTCTCAGCTGTCAAAAGCCTCGACAGATTCGACTTCCTCGCTTTGCCGTCGCTGAACAAACCCCTGGTTCTGGAGCTCGCCCGCTGTGAATATGTCGCCCGCCGCGAGAATATCATCGCGCTGGGGAACAGCGGCACGGGAAAGACGCACATCGCGTTGGGGTTGGGCCTGGCAGCGTGCCAGAAAGGCCTTTCAGTCGGCTTTGTCACCGCCGCCGCGCTGGTTCACGAGTTGATCGAGGCCAGAGATGAAAAGAGACTTCTGCGTTATCAGCGCCAGCTCTCCGCACATAAACTGCTGATCATCGACGAACTCGGTTACGTGCCGTTGTCACAGACCGGCGCCGAACTTCTGTTCGAGGTCTTCAGCCAGCGTTATGAGCGAGGTTCGACGATCGTCACCAGCAATCTGCCTTTCGACGAGTGGACCAGCGTGTTCGGTTCCGAACGTCTGACTGGCGCGCTTCTCGACCGATTGACCCACCACGTCCATATCCTGGAAATGAACGGCCAAAGCTACCGCCTCGCTCAGTCCAGGAAACGGGGCCGCCGAGAAAAAGTCTAACACCAACCTTCACGGGCCATGCTTTCGCTCAACTCAATTGATGCATTTTCACTCCGGCCCGACGACGTAAAATCACTCCGGCGTTGACACAGTTTGTGGAACCCGCCAGAAAAGTGCGACCGTCAAACTCTTAATCAGCGGGTCCAAGGTTCGAGCCCTTGTGCGCCCACCAACTAACTAATTGATATGTCTTTATTATTTTTACTGACAGCCCCACGGCAACTCGATCAAAATCTTTACGGTGACCATATGGTGACCAATTCGGGCTCGATCGTCGCTTTTAGTTAGAGGTCGCCCCACCGTAGAATCGAAAATTCCGGCTTGCGGCTTAACACACTGTTTTTACAGAAATATCTGGCCGTGTTGCTGATCCTTTACTACGGTCAACGCGCTAGACCGCGAAACTGGCAGCAAAGGAGATCGCCATGGCCGTCTTGGATCAGTTTAAGATTACCACTGCAACGCCTCAGATTGCGAACGAGCACCGAAAGCGGGTCTTCAGTGGTTGTTCCTGGATTTGGAATGCGCTCGATGTCCGCAACAGGCGGACTTTTTTTGTATGCCTCCAAGGAGTTTCGCCACAAAGTTTTTGCTTCAGCAACGCGGCCCTGCTCGAAATAAATTCCAGTCATGACATCAATCGTTCTTGCGACCAGGGCGTGTTTTGGCCCCAGTTTCCGAACGCGCAAATCCATGCAACGCCGCCAGATCGTTTCGGCGTCTTGATAACGTCGCAGGCCGGCATAAATCTGCACTAGCGCGTCGAGCGCCTCTGCGATCGCAAGATCATCATTGGCGGGCTCAACGGATGCGAGCCAACGCTGCGCTTGGGCTTCGGCTTCTTTATAGTTGTTTTCAAGAATGAGGGTTTCAACGCGTGAACGCGTCGAAGCAATGCTCTCCTGGCCAACGGCAATATTCACGCATAGCACCATGTGCACAAGCGCGAGCCCGAGGACCGACAACAACCGGGTCAACCGCGCGCCTGCGCGATCTAAGGGCAGGTTCCCCATGTCCTTCTTGGACCTATGACGACAAACACTGTTTCGCCGCTGGCCGTAGCCATCCACTCTGAACAAACTGTGTTCAACCCCACGTCAACATCGGCTCCCTTTTCGAGTAGCTCGACACTTCCAGTCATATAGCAAAACTTAGCTTCTTCAGCCTGCCGCGCGGCAAGCTGCTTCCAGGCGTCTGGACCGGGATTGAGACCGGCGGCAAAGGCGGCGTTTCCGGCCAGCATTGGCTTCCGGCAAACGTGAATTGGGCCGTTTATCGTCTCACCCCCAAAGGCTGGCATATTCCCCAAAATAAGAGCAGTGGTTGCGAAGATTGCAATAACGCTTCTTTTCATGAGAGTATCCCTTTGCGCGTTTATGACATCCGTTGGTTTTGAGCATCGTTCTGATGAACGACTTTATGTCCTCGGGATTTCCCGCTTCGGGCTCCATCCGGTCGGCAGCTTCCAGTGCATTCTCGAAATGACGGCAGGCGTCAGGAAATCTGCTTTGATGGGTGCAAAGGTTTCCTGCACCAATCTCCCACGTTACGCGCAGTGTTCGCGGTTTGGCGGGTTCATCGCGATAAACGGCCCCGCAGGCTGGTGGATCGTACGTGTAGGATTGCGCGTTTGCGCGTTCGTTGAAGACGTTAGAACAAAGTAATGCGGCCCAAAGAATTGCGGCCCAACAGATTCTGGACAAAAACGAATAATTCGATTTGAACGACATCCAGCGTGCCTTCTGGCGCTATCTGCCTATAGGGGGCCCCACATCCAATCGTCTCGCGATGTCCTGTGTCGTCGGGTTATCCTGTGCGATCCATGTCTTTAGGTCTCTGTAGAATTCTTCCTGTTCCACATCCGACCGATAAATCTCTGTGCCGGGGCCGCGAGCACGCGCGCCGATGCCCCATCGCGGTCCAAACTCATATACTGCGCCGTACATCGCCTTTGCTGTGATTTCATCGACGTCCGAAGCGCGCATTGCTTCGTAAAACATCTCATGCGTCTCTCGCCAGCCACGAGATCTCGTTTGACAGAAGTGATCATGAACAACAGCTGCGGCGCGGTATTTTCCTGAAAAAGGGGCGAACATCACCCAAAAGAATCGCGGAACGGATGCTCCGTCTGTGACCGTCCAAGCCGGCACGTCCCAACTAAGCGCTCGCGGATCGATGTATTTGAACGGCTTCTCGATTCGCAATTTCCGTCCGTCATCGAGAAACGTCGCGACGACGATACCCTCATACCGGCCCCAATTGATATCGTCTGCGTGGACGTGAACGTTAAAGAAGACGTAAGCTATTACAAGCCCCGCCAACGCTTTCAAAAGGCGTTCAATCCATGTCATCATGATTGATCTCTGAAATAGGCTAGTCAGAATCCTCGTCACCCCCCGCGGGAGCACCAAAAGCCTGACACAACAAAAATTCTATTTTGTACGTCGGAAGGTTGCAAGCATCAACGATTGCTGAGCAAACGATGCCTGGAGCACAATGATATCGTTGAACTTCTAAGGACAAGTCGTAACTTGGGATGCCGTTTTGGCAGATTGCTGACCGAAATGTGCTGGGAGTATCCTTGCGCTTCAATGTGAGAGTCTATCCGGACACTTTACGTGGGATTGCATAGCTTTCTTAACATGAGCCGGATCGAGGCGAGGCGCAGGAACCCGAGCGCTTTGTGATTGAAGTTCTCCCGGTCCCTCGCGAGCCTGCGGCATCGCCCCAGCCACGCGAAGATACGCTCGACGGCGCGAATTTGGAAAGCTTAAAAAACTGCACCAAGACTTGAGAGCCTCACCTTGACCTCCGACCATTCCGGGTCGCGCTTCTTGGCCTCGAACAGCCCGGTGCCGACCAATGCGGCTTCGAACGCGAGTTGTCGGTCGCGCCCCGGAGCGTTCGACGGCATGAAACAAGACTTGAAGTAGATAGGCGTCGTTTCGGGGTTGCGCCGGTCCGTTGAAACCTTGAGCCGTCCGAGGTCGACCAGCGTCCGCTCGATGACGAAGGGAACGGGCCGATCGATGTCATCGCAAGCGATCATCACGATGCGCGGCACCTCGAGGTCGATCTCGACGAAGTCGCTCGAGTCGACGCCGCCCTGAAGGACTTCGGCGGAACCGACCAGCACCCTCAGCCGCGGCGATAACCGGGACAGGACCGTCGATCGGAATCGGAAATGGCGCGTCCCTCGCAGGCCGCCGAGACCGTCGGCGATCGCCGTTTCGATGTCGGCGCGTACGCTGTGCCGGTCCCCGGCAGCAAACAGAAGGCGTCGGCTCTCCTCCAATGCCGCCGAATGTCCTTTGAAGAAGGACTTTAGATCTGCCTGGATCGAACGCGGCAGGCGCCGGTATTTCGGCGCTCCGGGAAATTGCATTAGCGCCAGGTGGACCAGCAGATCCTCTCGCCGAAGACGTCTAGCGACGGCGAAAGTCTCGTCGGCGCGGAGGTCGTCCTCCAACAAATCCATGGTGCGCTTCCAGGAGACGCGGTTTTCCGAGATGCACGCCAAGGCTTCGGCGGGTACCTCCTCCTGATCGGGCAGGCGTCCCAGCCGGATGGCTTGGGCGCGGAGGGCTTCGATTGCCGCCCCCACGCGTTCGCGGAGTTCCGGGCGCGCCACGACGATGCGCTCGCGCCGCGGCGGTCTCGGCAGATCGCCGGTGACAAAGGCTCTGGAGTGGCGGCGAAGGAGTACCTCCTGCTCGAGATCCTTGTCCTTGAAGACCGCGACGACGCCGGGCGCGAATGCCAATGGCTTCTCCCCGGTCACGCTCGCGACGAGGGATTGGAGTTCCTGCTGCTCGAAATACTTCTGAAACGTGCCCCGCGAGGTCACGTACCCGTCCCGGTAGGGCTTGTGGCCTGCGGTGGAGGCCTTGCCTTGGAGCATCACCGCGACGCAGAGGGACCGCTTGGCGAACCCCCAAGCCACCTTCAGCGTCTCGATGCGCTCCCTGGGATCCTCGATGACGTTGAGGACGAAGCCGAGGTTGACCACGTCGGCGGGGTTTCGCGGGCCTCCGGGGGCGTGATGCGGATCCCAGCCGAACGCCTCGTAACTCTAGTCGGGCTACGCCCTCCTTCCGTCACGACGCGCGCAACAAGGGGGTCAATTTTGGACGCCGATAAGGGGTCAAATTTCGGCTCTGACGCACAATTGGTGCAGCGCTGATTAGGTTGCGCCGATGAGGCGCGCTTCGAGTAGATCGAGTTTTGCGCGCCCATACATTTGTCGCTTCACGAGTTTCAGCTTTGTGATCTGTCCTTCGGTCTGTCCGTTGGACCAAGCGGAGATGATTGCGGCTCGCACGGCAGCCCTGTCTCTCATGATCCCGTTAGCTAAGGAAGCGACCAGACTTGCTTTCGCTCGTTCAATCCAGGCGTCGAGTTCTCCCTCATTCTTCTTCCGTATCATCGCATGGAAAGCAGCGATGATGCTTCGCGCGTCGACGAGCAGCGGGACGCCGTCTTCTACCGCTGCGATCGTTACAGCCCTGACTTGGAAAGCGCGTCGCGACCAGTCGTCATCAGCCGCGCGATGGTTCTAGCCGAAGGGACGCGGCGCAAGCTTCCAGCGTTAGCTTTCTCGGCGCGGCGCCGACGCCCAGCCCATTCAGAGACGACCCGCAAACAACCCCGGAAGCCTTGTCTCTTAAGATGTCGCCAAAGCTCGGAGCCATTTTGAAGGCCAGCGGCCCATTGTGCGTCAAGCCAGGGAAGATACGGCTCCAATGAACTTTCGCGCGTTCGGAAAACGTCTGAACGCTGGTTGCGCAGAATCCTGCGCACGAGTCCCCGGCTATGCCCGGTCTCGCGAACGATCTGTTTGATCGGGGCTCCATTCTTGGCGCGCTCAAGGATCGCGGCGTTCGCATCCTCCCGACGCAGATATCCCTCGTATTGAATGTGCTCGGCGGCGGTGAGTAGGGCGGGATCGACGGTCGCCGCGCCGATTGCGGAGCGGATTTGACGCATGGATTTGCGCACGGCGTCGAGGAAGGCGTGGCTGGCGTTCTCCATCAGATGCCAGCGATCGGCGACCTGTATCGCCTGTGGTAACGCCTTGGTGGCGGCCAGCGAATAAGCGCCGCCGCGGTCACGCGCGACAATGTCGATCTGCGGCTGAGCGGCCAGCCAAGCCTGCGCGGTCGCGGGCTCCCTATCGGGCAGAAGACGGATGGGCCGTCGTCGTTCGAGGTCGCAAATGATCGTGCCGTAACGCTGATTGCGTTTCCATGCCCAGTCGTCGATCCCGATCACAGTAGGGGTGGGGAATGGCGGACAACCTCGTCGGCGAACGGCTCTCAATAATGTGTCGTTGCTAACCGGCAGCATCAATCGGCGAGCAAAGCTCGCGGCAGGACGGCCGCCGAGCGCGAGACCGAGATGATGAACGAGGCAATCCAGCCGCGCCGTGCGGCGAGCCCACGGCGCAAGGACATCGGCGCTGAAGCGCTCCGTGAAAATCGCGCGACGACAGGAAGCAACATCGCATCGGAACCGCCGCGCGATGACGACGAGCCGAACCTGTCGCCCCGCCAGCGGCAGATCGGCCAGGCACCGGAGATAACGGCTGTGGACTCGCTCTGCGATCGTCGCGCAACCCGGGCATTGACTTGATTTGCTAGTGTGGCGAACCGTGATGATCGTGATCGCGCCATCTTGGACGGCATTTTCAACGTGGAAACCGGCTGGCACAAAGGCCGCGGGGCGCAGGCTGTGAGGCATGGCGTTGATTCCTTCATGAAACCAACACGAGCCGGCGCCCGAACTTCATCAAAAGTGAGTCAGAGCCAAATTTCAACGCCGATTGACAATGAACCAGATGCTGATCAACGTTTCGACGCGCAAGTTCCAACGTTCGGTTCGACTTCCCGACGGCGGCGTTCCGGCGCGCAAAGGCTCCGGCCTGTCGAAATCCGCCACGTCGCGGCATTTTGCGGCGCTGTCGGCGGCGCGGCTGAAGGAATGGATGGCGCGCGATCTTTCCGACCTCGAGCTGCTGGTGATCCAGATCGACGGCGTTCACATGGACGAGGACATGACCCTTGTGGCGGCGCTGGGCGTCGACGTGAGCGGCGACAAGCATCCGCTCGGACTGGTCGAAGGCGCGACGGAAAACGCCGCGACGGTGCAGGCCTTGATCGACAATCTCGTCGAG
The DNA here is from genome assembly GCF_021731785.1 of Methylocystis sp. Classification (GTDB taxonomy): domain Bacteria; phylum Pseudomonadota; class Alphaproteobacteria; order Rhizobiales; family Beijerinckiaceae; genus Methylocystis. Next base: position 875 of record NZ_JAKFWS010000035.1, on the reverse strand, counting down.
CGCGGGCTCGATCCCGCTGTTCCGCGCCTTTTCATCATCGACGGCTCGAAGGCCCTCGCCAAGGCGATCCGGGCGACCTTCGGCCGCGACGCGGCCATTCAGCGCTGCCAGATTCACAAGGCGCGCAACATTCTGGACCCGCTTGCCGAAGTCCATGCATGCGTCCGTGCGGCGCGTGTTGCGGCAGGCATGGGAGATGAACGACGCCGAAAAGGCCGAGACGCTCCTGCGCAACCTCGCCCGGCGGCTTGAAAAGGATTGGGAGGGCGTTTCCGCCTCGATCCTGGAAGGGCTCGACGAGATGCTCACCGTGACGAGGCTCGGCCTGCCGCCAGAACTGCGGCGATCACTCGCCTGCACGAACATCATCGAGAACGTCATGGGCACGCTGCGGCGTGTCTGCCGGAACGTGAAATACTGGCGGTCGCCATCGATGGCTCTGCGCTGGGCGGGCACGGCCATGCAGGAAGCCGCCAAGGGCTTTCGCCGGCTCAAGGCCCACAAGCAGCTGCCGCTGTTGAAGGCTGCCCTCGCCGAGCGAAAGGCGAGAGCCGCTTCAGCCAACCAGCATCTTGCTCACGCCCCGAAAGCTGCATAGCCTCTCAACCCGCAACGCCCGCTTCTCGATTTTCAACATCAAGCGGGACATTGCCTCGGCGAAGCGCGCCAACGTTTGCTGGCGGCGCGCGCCTCCGCCAAGGAAGGCCGCGACCCCGGACTTGATCGGCGGCGGGCGCGGGAGGGAATTACCACAGTCGGAACGTTCGGCGCGCTTGCTGATCTCTATCTCGCCGAGCGCGCCGAGCGCGGCAAGCTTCGGCCAAAAACCATCGAAATGGAGACTCGCGCCGTCGCAACGTTGAAGCGGGCGCTCG